>JAGCGH010000002.1 GCA_017649705.1 bacterium | reverse complement strand
CCGTCGCGGGCGTCGATGCCGGCGGCGATGCGGGCGGCGCCGTGGCGGGCGACAAGCTCGGCGAGGTCCTCGGGGTGCTCGAGGGCGCGCGTGCCAAGGATGGCGCGGGAGACGCCGGCGGCGAGAAGGGCGGAAACGTCGGCGTCGGTGCGGAGTCCGCCTCCGCATTCGACGGGGATGGGGAGGGCGGCGCAGATTTCGCGGAGGAGGGGGATGTGGGCGGGCGCGCCGGCGAAGGCGCCGTCGAGGTCGACGACGTGGAGGGCCTGGGCGCCTTGGGCGAGCCAGTCGCAGGCCTGGGCGAGGGGGGAGTCGGCGTAGATGGTGGCGTCTTCGTCGCGCCCTTGGCGGAGGCGCACGCAGCGGCCGTGGCGGATGTCGATGGCGGGGAGGATGGTGAACATGGGATTTAAGGGTTAGGTTTTAGGATTTAGGGGTTAGGTTTTAGGGGGGCATTTTAGTGGAGGACGACGGCATAGGCTTCGGTTTTGTCTGCGGAGACATACATGCCCATGACGCGATCCGATGTGTGGTAGGCGGTTCCGTTGGTCTTCCACCAGGAGGGGGCCGAGGCGGTGGCGATATTGACGTGGCCCGGCTGGAAGCCTTTGCGGGCCAGGATCTGCTCGAGGTCGGAGGAAGAGGCGAGGAAATGGAGCCAGCAGACTTCGTCGAAGCCCCCGTCGCAGCGGGTCTCCAGAACACGGACACTTTTGGGAATCGGATTCTGGATGACGCGACGGAATACCATGGAGGGACGGTTTTCCACGAGCGTTCCCAGCCACAGGAAGGCGGCTGAAAGGAGGCCGAGGAAAAGGACAACGAGCAGGCCTTTCCCAAAACATCCAAAATTCTGGCGACTGCGTTTCATGGTCCGTTACAGTAGGCAAGGAACGAGGATGGTGTCGCCGTTTTGGAGGGGGAAGGAACGGCCGGGGCTTTGGGGGGTGCTGCAGTCGTGCTGGGTTTCCTGGCCTTCGCCATCGGTTTGGCGGCGGACGATGACGTGTTTTTTTGCAGCCCAAAAGGGGGCGGGATTCATCACGGCAAGGTCCAGGAGGTCGCCAAGGGTAGCGCCGGGGGCAAGGACGTATTCACCGGGGGAGACGACTTCGCCGGTGATGGTGACGTTGATTTGTCCTTCTCTTGCGGCGGCGGGGGCATTTTCCGGCGGTCTGATTTCGTAGCAGCCGTTCACGTTGGAGGGGACGAGCGAATCCGGGGGGGCGATCCAATAGCAATTGAGGTAAATCCGTTCCCGCGGGGCATCGACCCATGCGTAGCCGATGTCACCGGTTTTCTCGTTGTCGATGATGGCCATGGCCGGGTAATAGAAGCCGTTGGGGTCGGTTCTTTCCACTCCGTGGCCGAGCAAGCGGAGTTTGCGGGGAACGGTGTTCGTGTCATTGCCGGGAATGATGGTCAAAGTGTAGCCGCCGTCATCGTTTGGGGTGACGGAGTAGCATTTGTCCGATGCAACCGTCGTCAGGGCAGTGAAAAGAAGGACGAAGAAAGCGGATAGGAAAAACATGCAACTTACACACCTCAGTCCGATGGTGGGGGCCGACCGCCGGGCGGCCCGCTCGTATGGAGCGGGAGGGGATGCGGAAAACGGCCCGTCCGGCGGTCGGGCCCTACCTGGGGAACGACAAGGCTTACTCTGGAAGCGCTCAAAGGGAACAGATGTCATTGTGGGGCGGTGCTCCAAGATAGGAAGTTTTTGAGGAGGCGGAGGCCGGCGGCCTGGGACTTCTCGGGGTGGAACTGGACGGCGGCGGTGTGCCGGAAGGCGATGGCGGCCGTATAGGGGACGGTGTGGAGGGAAAGCGCGGCGGCGCAGCTGGCCAGGGCGGGGGCGGCGTCGGGGGAGGGGAGATAGTAGGAATGGACGAAGTAGAAGTGGGTGGCGGGCGGGATGCCGTCGAAGAGGGGATGGGCGGGGGCGGCACCGCCGGGGAAGGTGATGGGATTCCAGCCGATGAGCGGCACCTTCAGGGGCGGGGCCGGAACGAAGCGGCGGCAGACCACCGACAGCAGGCCCAGGCCCGGGACCCCAGGGGTTTCCTGCGAGCCTTCGCAGAGGACCTGCAGACCGAGGCAGATGCCCAGCAGGGGGCGTCCGGCCAGTACCCAGTCGCGGAGGGGGGCCACGAAGCCGTGGGCGGCCAGATTCTTCATGCAGTCGCCGAACGCGCCGACGCCGGGCAGGATCAGGGCCGAGCAGTCGGCGAGGGCGTCCGGGGTCGCGACAATCCTGGCGGGCACGTGCAGGCGGCCGAGGGCGTTGAGCACGGAGCCGAGGTTGCCCATGCCGTAGTCGATGAGACCGACAGGTTTCTGGGGGGTAGAGGACATGACGCGGGGGAGAATAGCAAAAGGGCGGCGGATTGCAAGGCCGGCCGCGACGGAGCACCTCCGTCTTTTCGCGTGCGGAAGTTTTCGACAAGCGCGTCAACGGTGTCATTTTTTGCCTTGGGCCGTTTCAGGCTTTTCTCGCTGCTTCCGGGCGTGAAGTGTGCGTAGTTTTCATGGGCAATAGTTCGTTTTGGGGGTCGCCGCCGCGCAAAAAATGTGCTAGACTTCCCGTGTTTTGCCCCAGGAGACCATGCCCATGAATACTCAGCCAACGGATTATGCAGTTCCCGAATGGATGGACAAGGTGGTTGACCGCCGCGAGGTGCCCGCCGAAACCATCTGGGACCTTGCGCGGCTGTATGCCACCTCCCAGGCCTGGGAATCCGACTTCGTCCGCATTGCTCCCCTGACGGACGTGGTCTCCGCCTTCCAGGGCAAGCTCCAGTCGCCGGACGCCGCTCTCGCCCTCTTCCAGGCAGAGGAAACCCTCGACCGCCTTCTCGAAAAGCTCTTCACCTACGCCCACCTCCTCCACGACCAGGACACCGCCGACGATGCCGGACAGAGCCTTGAGGCCCGCATTCGCACGGCCTACACCGATGCCGCTGCCCGTTGTGCCTGGATCACCCCCGAGCTCGCCGCCCTGCCCACCGACACTCTTGAGGCCTGGGCCGTCCGCCCCGACCTCGCTCCCTGGGCCCGCCGCCTCCGCCAGCTCGTCCGCGCCCGTCCCCACGTCCTCTCCACCGAAGCCGAAACCCTTCTCGCCCAGGCCTCCGAGGTGCTCTCCGCCCCCGAGCAGACCTTCTCCATGCTGACCGATGCCGACCTCCGCTTTCCCGCTGCCACCGACTCCGCCGGGACCCCCCACGAGCTGACCGAGGGCACCTACCGCACCTTGCTCGAGTCCCCGGACCGCGCTCTCCGCCAGTCGGCCTTCGCCCAGCTCCTCGGCACCTACGGCCAGTTCCGCAACACCATCGCCAGCACCCTCTCGACCTGCGTCAAGGAGCACGTCTTCGACGCCCGCGTCCGCCGCTTCCCGTCCGCCCTCGAGGCCTCGCTCTTCTCAGACGAGATCTCTCCCGTCCTCTACCACGGCCTCATCGACGCCACCCGCGCCGCCCTCCCCGCCTTCCACGACTACGTCGCCTTTCGCGCCGCCCGCCTCGGCCTCGCCGCCCCCGGGGCCCTCTCCATGGCCGACATGTACGTTCCCCTCGTTTCCCCCGAGGACGCCCCTTCCCGTCTTTCCCCCGCCACCGCCCGCGCCTGGGTCGAACGTGCCGTCCGCCCCCTCGGTCCCGGCTACGCCGCCCTCCTCGCCCGCGCCTTCGACGAACGCTGGATCGACTGGCCCAGCAACCGCGGCAAGACCTCCGGTGCCTACTCCTCCGGCTGCTACGACTCCTGCCCCTACCTCCTGCTCAACTACCGCGGCCGTCTCGACGACGTCTTCACCCTCGCCCACGAGGCCGGCCACTCCGTCCACACCGCCCTCTCCAACGCCGCGCAGCCTTACCCCACCGCCTCCTATCCCATCTTCCTCGCCGAGATTGCCTCCACCCTCAACGAGCTCCTCCTCGCCCATTCCCTCCTCGACGACCCGCCCGCCGGTGCCCCCCCCTCCCTCCGTCTCCACGTCCTCAATCACCTCGTCGACGAGTTCAAGGGCACCCTCTACCGCCAGGTCATGTTCGCCGAGTTCGAGCGCTCCCTCCACCGCTGGGCCGAGGAAGGCACCCCCCTTACCGCCGACTTCATCTCCTCCGAGTACGCCGCCCTCAACGCCGCCTACTACGGCCCCGCCCTTGCCGACGGCGGCCTCATCCGCTACGAATGGGCCCGAATTCCCCATTTCT
Source organism: bacterium (assembly GCA_017649705.1). Lineage (GTDB taxonomy): Bacteria > Auribacterota > UBA3054 > UBA3054 > UBA3054 > UBA3054. The sequence continues at coordinate 14,943 of JAGCGH010000002.1, read as the reverse complement.
ACTACGACTTCTACGTCTACAAGTACGCCACCAGCTTCTCCGCCGCCCTTGTCCTCGAACGCCGCATCCGCGCCGGCGCCCCCGTCGAACCCTACCTCGACATGCTCCGTTCCGGTGGTTCCCTCCCCCCCCTCGAAGCCCTCCGCCGAGCTGGCGTCGACCTCGAGGATCCCGCCACCGTCGCCTCCGCCTTCGCCGACTTCGCCTCCCTCCTCGCCGACTTCAAGGCCGCCCTTCCCCCCCCGCGCTCCTGATGCCTCTTTCCTCCTCCTCCCTCCCCCTCACCGCCATCGACTTCGAGTCCACCGGCCCCGTCGCCGGCTATCCCGACGATCCCTGGCAGATCGGCCTTGTCGAGTTCGCCCCCCGCGCCCCGGCTTTCCCTGGCCCCGACGCCTGGACCGATGCCTGGCTCCACATTCCCCTCGGCCGCCCCTTCAACCCCTACGCCCCCGGTCGCCATGCCGAGGTCCGCGACCAGCTTGCCGCCGCCTTCCCTTTTTCCCGCCAATGGCCTCGCCTCGCCCCCAAGCTCCTGCCTCCTCGCATCCTCGTCTCCCATAACGCCTCCACCGAACGCCGCTTCCTCGCCCGCCTCGCCCCCCTCACCCCCTTCCCCTGCTGGATCGACACTCTCCGGCTCGCCCGCGCCGCCCTTCCCGGCCTCTCCTCCTACGCCCTCCAGGATGTCGCCGCCGCCGCCAACCTCCTCCCCGACCTCGCCCGCCTCCTTCCCGCCCGCACCTGGCACGACGCCCTCTACGACGCACTCGCCTCCGCCCTCTTCCTCCGCTGGCTCCTCGCCCAGCCCGGCTGGTCTGCCCTCGACCTCCCCCACCTCGTCCGCCTCTCCGCCACCACCTCGAGCCCTTAGCCCACCCCGCCTCGCCATGCACTTTCCGCCCCCCATCCTGACCCTCCGCACCGCCTTCTTCGACATCGACGGCACCCTCCTCGACACCCACGGCCTCGGCCGTGTCGCCTTCGCCCAGACCCTCCGCGAAGTCGCCGGCACCGATTCCGGCATCGAGACCATCTCCTTCGCCGGCAACACCGACGCCTCCGCCCTCGCCCAGTTCGCCCGCCTCCGCGGCCTCGACTTCGCCACCGTTCGCGCCCGCATCTGCGAACGCCTCCACGAGCACCTCGAGCCCCTTCTTGTCCTCCATCCCCCCACCCTCCTGCCCGGCACCATCCCCTTTCTCCGCCGCCTCAAGGATGCCGGCGTCCACCTCGGCCTCCTCACCGGCAACACTCCCGGCTGCGCTCGCGTCAAGCTCCAGACCGCCGGCATTCCCGAGGACCTCTTCACCTTCGGCGGCTACGGCGACCACTTTCCCGACCGCGCCGATGTCGCCCGTGCCGCCCTCGCCGACGCTCTCCTCAAATACCCCGAAACCCCTGTCTCCCCCGCCGACGCCCTGGTCTTCGGCGACACCCCCCAGGACGTCGCCGCCGCCCACGCCATCGACCTCTTCTGCATCGGCATCGCGGGGCCCACCGGCATCCGCCACCATGCCCCCGACGACCTCCTGGCCGCCGGCGCCCTCCTCGCCTTCGACGACTACTTCTCCCTCACCCTCCAGCTCTCCCGCTAGAGCATTTTGCGAAAATGTGTGGCCGCAAGGTTCGGAGGTGCGACATCCTGTCGCGCCCAAATGTATTGCGCGGCTGGAAGCCGCACCTCCGGAAGCCGCCCGCCAAATGGCTACAGAAATTTGAAAACCGCTCTAGCCCCCACCACCCCGCAGTCGTCGCCCCCTGGTGGGGCGCGGGGCCTCCCCCCGTCCTTTGTTCCCAGATCCCCCGTTTCCCTTTTCCTCCCCTGCGCCTGCCCCCCTCGATACTTGCGTCTGCCCTCGATAACGCGCAAGATAGCCCCATCCGGAGATGCATCATGGCCCCTGACAACTTCGCCCTCGGCGGCAACGCGGAATACGAAAACGCCAAGCAGACGCTGAAAACCGTCCGCCAGCGCTGGCTCGCGGCCATGGAGGAGCTGGCAGACCTCAAGGGGCCGGCCAAGCGCTTCCTCGAAGCCGACTACATGCTGAAGCTGGGTGGCAAGGAGATGGCGCTCTACGAGGCCAAGATTGCCGTTCAACGCCTCCGCCGCGCCATCTCCCTCCACCAGGCGGCCGCCAATCGCGGCACCACGCTCACCAAGGCCGAGGTTGAGGCCCAGCTCGATGCAGAGTTTGCGGAATTCGCCCGCATTCTCGCCGAGATGCAGCAGGCTCACGAGCAGGCCGAACGCCAACTCGCCGCCCCGCTACTCTCCGCCGCCGAAATGGTCGAGCTGAAAAAGCTCTACCGGTCTCTCGCCCGCCGTCTCCATCCCGACGTGAACTCCTCCCTTCCTCCCAAGGCCGCTCCTTTGTGGAACCAGGCCGTCGAAGCCTATCAGGATCGCGACCTGCCCCGGCTGCGTCTCGTGGCCGACCTCGCCCAGGAATTGTTCGGCGACCATCCCCTCCACGACCTCCCGGCAGACGAGAATCCGCTGGATACCCTCCGCTCCCAGATTGCCCTTCTGGAACAACGCCTGGTCGCTTTGGGAGACGAACGCTCGCGTCTGCTGGCAAGCCCCCCCTTCACTTTCAAGGCCTTGCTGGATGACGCCACCGCTCTGCTGAAACGCCGTCAGGAACTTGACGCCCTCATCCAGCTCCAGCAGGCCCGTGCCAACGAACTCCGCGAACTCCTCGCCACCTGGGAAACGCCATGACAGACTCCCCTCTCCCCTCCTCCTCCCTCCCCGCTTCCGGCGGTGGCGCGCTGATTCCCGCCGACCAGTGGACGAAAATTGTCGCCTCCTTCGACAAGACGGGCGTTCCCTTGCCGTTCGTGCAGGAGATCTTCCTGCTCGACTGCACCGTGGCCGGCACCACCCACGTGCAGGAAATCGAAGCCAAGACCGCCGACGTCGTCCCCGGCACGGTCCTCGCCTTCCGTCGCGAACCCGCCAATCCTCAAGATCCTCTCGCCATCCTCATCCTCAATGGCAACGGGGAAAAGATCGGCTACGTCCCCCAGCAGAAGAACGAGGTCTTGGCGCATCTCATGGATGGCGGCAAGCTTCTTTTCGGCCGCGTCGAACACAAGGACTGGCGTGGCAAATGGCTCCACATCCGCCTTCGCGTCTTCATGCGCGACCTCTAGAGCATTTTGCGAAAATGTGTGGCCGCAAGGTTCGGGGGTGCGACATCCTGTCGCGCCACCAATACAAGTCTGATTGCGCGGCACCTCTCAGAACGGCCCGCCCGGCGGTCGGGCCCTTGTTCCTCGGAAGTGAGGTAGAGTGGGGGACGTTCTTTCGGCGGGGACCGGAAAGCAGCGTCGAGCGGATCAGATGCGCCAGCTCGAAGACCGAATAGATGCGCGGCCCCTTCGCCGTCGCCGCCCCCTCCCCGACCATGCCCCAGCGGCTGTCGTCGAGGAAATCCGGACCGTCCAGCGCCGCCATGACCGCGTTCCTTCCCTGCCCCGCCCGCCTACCACGCCACCGGCCCGTCCATGACCGCCCGCTGCTCCGGCGTGTACTCCGGCGCCAGCAGCTCCAGCCCGCCGATCTTCAGCCGCGACCGCGTCCCCTTCCCGACGCTCCGCACCAGCATGTCCGACACCATGTACGTGTGCCGCACCCTCGTCACCGACTCCACATTGAACCGCTTGACCTCATCCCCGCCGCGCAACGCCACCCCCTGCACCACCGCCCCGTACGTCGGCGCCACCCACAGCCGCAGCCGGTCCCAGCCCTCCGCCCCACCGGCGCCCGCCATCCCCTCCGGGGCGTCCAGCTCCACGATCTGGCACGTCCAGCGCTTCCGTAGCACCTCCGTCCCCACGATCCGCGGACGCGCCCAGAACAGGAACGAAAATGACAGCTCCATCCAGCAAAGGTCCGTCCCCTCCAGCGGCGCGAACAGGTCCGGAACCTCCGTGGCGACGCCCGGCGGGCACTCATAGCGGAACACCGGGGCCCCGCCCTCCCCCGACGGCAGACGGATCGACATCACCGCGGCCTCCTCCCGCCCATCCGGCGACAGCACCGCATACGTCGCATCCCGCACCGACGGATCCGTCGTGTCCGGCCGGTACGTCACCTGCGCCCGCAGCCGTCCGATGGTCCGACCTTCCGCCGACAGCGCCTTGATCGTCGCCTCCATCCCCAGCGGCTGGCTTGGCACCCCGCTGCGAACCCGCGCCATCAGCCGACGCGCCGCCGCCTCGTCACCGACCTCCCGACGCAGCGCCTCCTCCGACACCTCCGGCCACTCCTCCTCTTCCGCCGCCACTTCCTCCACGAAAACCCCTTCCGGCACGTCATCCATCGCCCCCCAGGCCTGACCCGCCCACGCCCACGCCGCCACCCCCGCCAGCACCAAACTGATCCACACATTCTTCATCGCTCCCCCATCCTACCCCCGCCCCTCCCCTGCTCAACTCAAATCCGCCCCCCGGCCGCCCACGGCCGGGGAATGCTGAATGCCGAATGCTGAATGCAGAATGAATTAGCCCCCCATTGCTGTGATTTTACGGTTTTACCAACCAATTTTCGCCCCTTTTCTCCCGCCCCATCTCGCCTCGTCGCCTCGTCGCCCCCCCGGCGGCATGGGCGACATGTACTAGGCCATTCTGGACCATCCCTCGGCGGTTTGATTCCGCCACCGCACGGCGCGTCCACTCCGGGGGGCGCGCCATTTGCGTTTTGGGGAAGGAAGCACGGAAATGAGTCAAATCGCGATTACGCGGATGAAGGGGACAAGTTGTTGGCTTTCATTGGCAAATCGTTCGCATAAGAGCCAAAATCAGAGGAGGGGGAACCCGATCATGCGGATAGATGAGCATGACTTTTCGACGGAATCGTGACAATTCCGCAAGTCCGAACCGTTTGATGGGCATTTGGCTCAGACCATTCAATGCACGCTCGGGTAAGACGGCTGCATATCGTCCTGAAAGAACTGCGCCGAACATTTGCGTCATAGACACACAATTCAGCGCCACTTTTGCACCATGGGCTGCTAGGAATATTTGCATGTCCTGAGCATATTGCCCCCCACCAATGAGTGTGCAAAAGGGCATGTCATGCAAATTGGGAACATCTTTGGTCCGCATTTTTGCACCTAGTAATGCCTCCGGCACAAAGAGCGCATAGTCAATCTGCCCAATATCTTCGCCAGTCACATTTCGACCTGTATCGACCCCCATTCGTATGATGCCAGCATCCAAATGACCATTCCTGGTCCGTTCTGCTATTTCTGCCGAAGAATAGCTATAGGAAACGAATTCTGGCATTGTTTTGTCGGAAGCCCACTGTTCTAGTCTAGGTAGCACATACCATTGAAAAATGGAGTCACCAGCTCCCAAGCGAAAAGTCAATGCCCGTCCCTGTGTCTCTCTTGCCAACTCTTCCAACTTACTAAGAAATTCTCCTGCCAACTGGGCCAACGAATGACCTTCAGGGCTCAGTTCGATGCTCCGCCCATTCCGATGCCATAGTGGGGCACCCAGCCATTCCGCAAGTTCTTTCATTTGACGACTTGCAAGACTTTGCCGCACAGAATCTTCGCCCACAGCTCCTCGAATGCTGCCGGCCTGGGCAATTTGCCTGAGTAGTCCTAGACGCTCAATTGACAAGCCCTTTCGCTGGAAAATCACACTGTCCATGCTACATCCTTTATGTGTTACTTTTTAGTAATAATAATTGACGTTTTTATGTATGTAAAGAACATAATTTTAGGCGTATAGTTCCTCCCGTTCGCCACACACGAGGTGCCCATCATGCTCAAAAAAATCCGGATAAAAAATTTCAAATGCTATGGGGACCGGCCCGCCGATTTCAACCTTTCAAAAGTCAATTTCATCTTTGGCGACAACGGGGCCGGAAAAAGCACCTTCCTTCAATTATTGGACATCCTCTGCAATTTCTGGGAGCACGATATCATTTCCAATTATGAGAAATATGCCTTTCGTGGCGATGTCACGCGGACGATTGAAGCAAAAATGCGCCTAGTGAATGATTTGACTCAAAAAGAGACAATGCTGGACTTCAAGGTGACCCAAAAAGAAGGTCGGAGTTATGAGGGGGGTACGAAGGAAGACACGGCAGCTTTTCGTGCCCTTCTCCCTCATAGCATCCATTCCGAAGCATCACGGCCAGATAGCACCGAACCAACCGCCTCAGCTGGTTTTTCCTCGCTTAAGGATGAGCGATTTAAGAACAGCATCATGTCATCGCGTGCCAAGGAATATTCAGACCAAATTCTTACAGACCTCAACCTCGGTTTTTCCCGAGTGGACAATGACACATTACTGGACACAGTGTTCGGGGTAAAGGTCCCGTTCATGCATGTGGGCGCCGGTATCCATAGTCTTGTGCGCATCAGTGATTGCCTTTATAAGTGGCGTTTTGGGAATACTCTGACCCAGACACCTGCTGGTGGTATTCTCTCCATCGAAGAACCGGAAACACACGTGAATGAGCGCCAACTCGCTCTGCTGGCAAAAGTACTTGTCAAGGAAGGATTGGCTGCTGAATCAGGCCAGTTGCTCGTCGAATGTCACAGTGAACTGATGATGCTTGAGCTACTCAATCTCGTGCGTTTTGATGTCATCAAACCTCAGGAGTTGGCTGTCTTGGTTGTCAGCAAAACCCCTGACGGCAGTGTCGTATCTACCATTGACATTGATGCGACCGGGCATCTGCTCACTCCGTGGCCAGGAGGCTTCTTCCCCGCACGTATGACCATTACCGATGACTTTTTCAAGGGTATCCGCAGATGATTGTCCAATTTCTTATTGATTGGCATAGCATTGGGATACGTCTCGAAAAATGGCGATGTGCTGAGCATTTTACAATCTTGAGACAGGCTTTGACTTTGTTGCGCCATTCGATTTTGCAAAATGGTATTCTTCTGCTTGATAGGAATGAATTTGTTCTCGATAGTTTAGCTCAATGTCAGCGTCTGGCGTCATCCTATAACGATTGTTTCACAGAGGGAGAAAAAGAGACATCTCAAGAAGCTCGTGCCCTTGATGAGCTCAGACGTGAATTGGATGTTTGGAAAAACCTGTATCATTCCAAGTTTCTATACATTGATGTACAATCGATTGACAATAATGATACAGAAAGCGAAGAGAACAAGTCGCTACAACACCTTGTTAATTGCTGTGATAAGAAAATCCAATCAATAGTGGGACCTCGAGGGGCTGTTCCTGCAATTCTTCTAACGGACAATAAATTATTGACATCACGTTTTTTGGAAGTGGGCAATCTGGATGACTATGAACGGTCCCAAACCGAAGTCACACGCAAAAAATGGTCACAGATGTTCCAGATAACGGAAAAAACGCACTTGAAACACTATTTTCAGGCGTTTGCTGCATGTTCTGAACATACGGTTCGGTTGTATGATCCATATCTGTGTTGTGTTCTGGATTCAGATGACGCCAAGCAAACGCGTTGGCGTATTTCAATCAAATATCTTCTCCAATTTTTTCTCAAGAATGAATCCGTTCACCGCATTGCACTAGTTAGTGAATATGAGCGAATTAAGTCCATACTTCAATGGCCTTTAGAAGACTTCCGTGTAGATTGTCTGGGGCATGTCCCCCGCAACACTCCAATAACCATAGAATTCTGGTTTGTTCGCCCCAAAGATTCTTCTTGTGCTTTTCATGACCGGTTTGTCGCGAATACACAGTATGCATTTGCCATTGGCAGAGGCTTAGATACACTTTTGAATGATGCTCAGCTTGTGTCTGGTATCAACGCATACTGTTGTGGAAGTGCATTTTCAGAAATCAAGAGTGAAGATGTCTTGATGTCTGGTGCGTTAACAGGCTATAGGCGTACAGAATTTCAAAATATCAGCGGAAGAGTGAATGTCTCTTCACAAATTGGTGCGGTACAAGTCAAAGTGATTACCGACCAGGACGACTATTTCTAAGTAAGACGAATGATGCAATCAGAACAGAAACAACTTACGCCTTCTGAGATAGAAGTCTCCATAGCAGAGATTCAGCCAGAATTCTGGTGGGAAAAATCAGGAAAACCCTCATTCGAGACTATTTTGAAAGGTATCCCAGTCAATAAAAAGTGCTATGATGACTGGAAGCGTTTTATCGCGAAGAAGAGACTTGTCGCCAACAAGATTTGCTTTGCGCTTAGGAAGCAAGCTAAAAACGCGGAAGACCTCGACGAGCGTTTTGGCAAGGCGTTATTGGCCTTCAATTTGGCCAAGATGCTATACGATAATTCTATTCAGGTTGCAGAGAGTAACTTGTCCGATGATCAACAAAAGCCGTTCCGTTCTCCATTTTATGCTACAGTTGGGTGGACAGGGCTTACCGCTCTCCAAGTGACGCTGACAATGTTCCGAGATACGAGTAATTTTTCAGAACTTGTTAGCATACACAAAAAGATTGCAAAAACATTGACAGAATTGAATTTTGACGTTAACGACCACTATGATATGGTCCTCAAGCGCCAGATTCTGCACTATCAGGTTCAAGTACTCAAGACAGACCAGCATTTGGCCGATTCTTTCAAAGCCCTTCAATCGGCCTATGCAGCCGCTCCTGACGATGAAAGTACTATACTTGCATATGGCTGGCTTCTTCATGACTGCCTTACGCAAGCCATGTATACATTGAATGATCGGGAGTTGATTGCTTTTTTCTATGAGGAGTTTTCTCGTCTTCACCTTTCCGACGAATTGAAAGTCAAAGACCCGATCTTGGTGGAATGCCAAAAAAATGATCTTCACAAGGCAACAACTTTTCTTTCGGGCGTCCAAGAGGCGCGGACGCTTTTATGGGAAAAAGACAATGCAAAAGCGTCCTTAGACATTTGTATGCAAATCCTTGCAAAGAATCCCCATGACTGGGATGCATTGCTTACACTCGGTGACAGCTATTCTAAATCTGAAGATTACCTTAGTGCACTTTCAGCCTACGAAAAATATCTAAAAGGTAAAGAAATTGACAGCCATGCTTTGTCAAGTGCAGTGTGGGCATTTGTGAAAGGCTTGAAGAAGTGGTGCTATTCATCCGTAACGCGTCCTCTCCCAGAAAAAATAGTTACTTTAAACCCATTTTTAGACTATTTTAAATTGTCTCTGAAACTTGCAACTGAATCGGAAGTCAAGAAAGTTGATCTTTCCCGCATCCAAAAACAATTGCGTGAGGATGGCCATGATTTGGATGTGACAGATGCTGTAGATTTGTTTAGGAATAGCATTTTGCGGGAGGCGAAACTCCGTTCAATCGCTCTTCATGCGTTGACTAAAGCTTATCTTCTTTTAGGCAAAAACATCCCGCCCGATTATGCCCAATTCTTCATGCACTGCGTGGCAAGTTGGGGAGTTGATAATCTTCGGCCAGAAGATTATAAGACCAAACCTTCTTCGGATGATTCATCTAAATCTTTCCCATCCTTGTGTGAAGATTTGGTTGTTGCCATCTATCGCTGTACTCTTGGCATTATCTCCAATCAATCTGTGCCAGTCGGACAGTTCTCATGGGGAGCGGAATTTATTAAAAAGGCAATTGATAGGTTCCCCGAACAGGTCTGGTTCGCCTATTACTATGGGAAATTGCTCCTTGCCCAAGGACGACAAGATGAGGCACGAACCTATATACTCCGTGTTTTGCATAAAAAGATGAAGGAATTCTGGGCATGGCAACTTTTGGCGGAAACCTTTCCAGATGCATCACGTGAACGCCTCATCTTTTTGTGCCGTGCGGCCTGTTGTGGAGCAAAGGACAAGTCTTATAAGATTAATATCCATGAGATGCTAGGTGATGTTTTGCGTCATCGCTCCATGTTCCCGGAGGCGTTAAGAGAATATCTTGAGGTCAATAACATCCGAGCTGCGAAGAAATGGCGTTCCCAGCAACGTGATTTCGATTATGATGCTTGGACTAAAGATATCACCCCTGCTAAATCCAATCTTGAACTATACAAGCGGTTTGCTGCGGAAGCGGAGGGCCTTGTTCTGGACAATTTGCCCTGCTACGATGGAATCGTTCTTGCCCGTTATACGGACAAGCAAACATCAAAAGAGCGAATCAAGTTCTATTGGAAAGTCCCAGATGAGTCTATGGGACAAATCGCTACGCGGGATTTGACCACAGCATGCCATGGCGTAAAGGTCGGCGATCCCATTCGCGTTTGGGTTGCTTTCGAAGGAACTAACCCCAATCTCGTCCGTGTGGTATGCCGCCAAGAGGGGCACCCTTGGGATGCCTATCCCAAAACCGGCGGCGTGATTAGTACCCATAATCCGAATCGCGGTCACACCTTGATTGCTATCGGACATGCCGGCAAGTCTGCCATGGCCGATTGGACTCGTTTCCCCGAGTTGCGAAAGGCCTTGCCGGGAAGGGTTTGCGAATTGGCAACAGATGTTCGCAAGAATGGGAAAATAGAGGTGTTGCATTGTGCCCTCTTGCCCGCTGATGCGCCGCTCCCTTCCTTTGCTCGAACCTTTCAAGCGAATTTGTCTTGTCCTGAAAATCGGGATTATGCCTTTGCCGGCGATGTTTTCATTCCGTCAACCGTTCGAAATGGATTCAAAAACGGAGCGCAGGTCAAAGGGGTGGCGGTTTCATCGTTTGACAAGGCTAAAAAACGCGAAAGCTGGATGGCTGTTTCGCTTCATGAAGTATGAACAACTTTTTTTGGAGAGGGCGTCGTGCGCGGGTCGACCGCACTTTGAGCGGGGATTCAGGCTGCTGGCTCCCCGTATTTACGCTGCGTCTATCAGACGCAATTCTGTGATCATTCATCCATGACGTCCTCTCCGTTTTTTATTTCTGAGGTTATCCCTTGAACCTTGACACCTATTTTTCATTTGAGGCTATCGTTGAGACGCTGGCTTCGCTACGTGTCAAGATTGCGAATCGACGACACGGATACCAGTTCTATTGGAATCGATTTGAACTGGATGCTCAGGAGGCTCTTCCGAACGTCAAAATATGTTCAGATGTGGATATCTTGCTGCCTCCACGACGGCAGTGGCGACGACCATGTCTGGCTAGGCGCCAAGGGTTGTCTGGGAGAGCAATTTCATGTCAGGCGATCCTGCGTACAGTCCTAGGCCTGAAGAAGAGCACATTTCTCGACACAACACCCTGGGGACGTTCGTTGCTTGCATTTGTCGAAGAGGTGCAATCAGCATTGGGCAATCCAGCTTACATGTTTGCACCGCCTTCACTGCACCTAATACACAAGACAGGTCGGATAAAGACTCTGGCAGAAAATGAGAAAAAACGAGCCTATCGTTGCCTGGCAACCTTCGACAAGCTGGAAGACCGTGTCATCCTGGGGCGACTGGCCGCCTATTTACGCGATGCAGTGGATCCGTTGCTTTTGCCTTGTGCCTATGCCTTTCGGAAAGATGGCGCAAGATATTCTTATCTCGCAGCTGTCAAGTCCCTGCAGAAATACCGCACGAAATATCAGCATCAAAAGCTTTATGTGGCGGAATGCGATATCCAAAAATTTTTTGACTGCATCAACCATGATGCCATCCTTGATGCTTTTGATGCCTTTGCGCAGCGCTTGAAGGCGGGGAAGACGCCGATTGATGCGCGGGTGCGGCCTCTGCTCATCTCATACCTCAACGCCTATGCCTTTCCGCAGAACCTTGACAATTCCTGCGATCCCATTATTCAGGGCAACCGTAGGTTTGTTCAAGCCCTTCCTGCCAAAGACCTAGAGCGTCTCTATCCAGGCACGCTTCTGTCTTCGCTCAGGCTAGGCATTCCTCAGGGGGGAGCCCTCTCCCCTGTGTTGGCCAATTTGGTCATGGATGCCGCAGACCGGGCTGTCCTTGCCGACGATGAGCAGCTTTTCTATGCTCGGTTCTGCGATGATATGATTATCGTCCATCCTGATAAGCGAAAATGTGCGGAAGCGCTTGATCGCTATCTGGCCGCGATCCAATTGCTCCGTTTGCCTGCTCATCACCTTCGCAAGCGAGTGACATATGGGAAAGAATATTTTGAAGCAAAATCAAAAGGTCCGGTGGCTTGGGAGTCTGTGAAACGGGAGCAGCAAGGAACACCATGGGTCTCTTTCCTCGGATTCCATGTGCATACGGACGGGACCGTGCGCATTCGCAAGGAGTCCCTTTATAAGCATATCGAAAAAATGAACCGAGAAATCACCATTATTTCTCGATTCATTAACCACCCAAACCTTTGCTTGCGCAAATCGTGTGACTGGCCAAAACTGTTGCGTGATTTCGAGTTGCGCCTAATCGCCGCAGGCGTTGGTCGGGCGCAAGCGCAAACAAATGACGAGTCGGACGGACAGAATTGGCTCTCTGCATTTCTTCCCCTGCTCTCCCATTCGCCAGACGTTGTTCGACAGCTCAAACGCCTTGATCAGGAACGGACCCATTTGCTTCGAAAAATTCGTGGACTCATCCGGACAAAAGCCGTTCCGCAACCGACCAATGACTATGAGGCGGTTCCCCTTTTGCCCGCATCGGCTTCTCAGCCCCCTCCCATGACTTCAGCCGGCAACGCCACCGCTGCATCCGGAGAGAAAACTAACAAGGCTGATGAGAGTGGGATCTCCCCGAAAAAGAAGCGCTATTTTGGAGCTCCCTATAGCTACTATGGGTCATTCATGAATTTGGATAAGCCATCCTTGTCTGATTCCGCGCCTCCCCAACCGCCTCCAGGAATCGGCTATGCAGACTTGTAGCGAAGTTTTCGAAGATGCTCCTTATCAGGAGAACCTCCAAACGGAAATTCCAAGGGTTCGGTTGTAGGAATCATGAGTGAGCGAGGGTAGGGCACTAGGGGACAAGGCCTTAAGATGTTGACAGAGGACAAAAGAGGGACAGCCCCTGTTGGCACTCCCCCGCCCCTCTCCCGCTCAACTCAAATCCGACCCCCGGCCGCCCACGGCCGGGGAATGCTGAATGCTGAATGCTGAATGATTTCGCCCCATAATCTCTGTGATTTTACGGTTGTTTCCGAACATTTTCGCATTTTCTTCCCCGCCCCATCCCTTTCGTCGATTCGTCGATTCGTCGCCCCCTCGCCCCCCCTTCCCGCCCCCCCACTCTCGTCACTCGTCCCTCGCGCCGAGGGCGCGCTGCGCGTTTTTCGTTGCCTCACGCCGCGCCTTCTGCTAGACGTTCCCTCGCCCTCCACCACCCACACCCCAAAGGTTCCCATGAACACCGCGAAACCAAAAAAGCTTGAGAAAAGGAGGCCCAGGACAGACCTCGTTTGGCCTTCGCTGTTGCTTTCTATCCTTGTGTTCTCGGGATGTCAGAGCAGTCCTTCGCGTACGTCAAATGATGGTCTCCAGCCTGGGGAGACAATCTGGGTATGCGACGCCCAGCACGACGTGAAGACGGAACAGATTGAGGCCCGCATTCTTGCCGATGGGACCGTAACGCTTCCCTACATCGGTGCCATTCGTTTAGCTGGCCTGACCATTTCCGAAGCGGAGAGAACAGTTGAGGATGCGTACCGAGTATCGGGTCTCTACAAGCATCTGCAAATTCGCATCTTGAGAGAACAAAGGCCTACAAAAGAAGGAAACGCGGGGAATGGCCATTATGATGCCGGGGACAAGGCCCATAGATGATGGGGGAAAAAGAGGGACAAGACCTCGTTTGGTCCTCTCCCCCCCGCCTCACCCCCGCTCAACTCAAATCCGCCTCCCTCCTCCCGCGCCCATTTTCATCCCCTAATCGCTGTGATTTTACGGTGAATCAAACGTAAATTTGCGCTTTTTGATTTCGATTGCGTTCGGGTGCATCCGGCTGCAATCGGCCATCCACCCGCCCTCCCTCTCTCGTCACTCGTCTCTCGTCCTTCTTCCTTCTCACTTCTTACTTCGCGCGTAGCGCGCCGCTCTTCCCGCTCCCTGGCGCGTCAGCGCCCCCCTTTGAGCTCTTTGTGTTTTTTGCGGACACCAGGGGACAGGCTATTAGTATGCCAGACAATCATTGGGAAATTCGCTGGTTTTCGAGGGGAGCGGGATTGGGGGGAGCGGAAAGGAGGGAGAGGACCTGGAGCTGGACGGGTTCGAGGTCGGCGAGGCGGAGGTTGGGGTCGGGGATGAGGAAGGTTTCGCCGGTCTTGCGGTGTTCGTAGAGGCGGAGGCGGCGGCCGTCGGGCTGGAGGGCGACCTGGCGCTCGACGAAGATGCGGCGGCGCTCGAGCATGACGGCCAGCACGAAGAGCGGGGCCGCCTGGGCGGGGTCGTCGGTCTCGATGAGCTGGCGTAGGAGGGCTTCGGCGGACTCGCGCTGGACGGGCGGGGCCGCCTTGGGCGGGGGGGCATGGAAGTCGTGGGTCCAGTCGGAGACCTCGGTGGCGGCGGGCGAGGCGTCGGGGTCGGCGGCGCGGCGGGGCCAGCAGTCGAGGCAGTAGTCCTGGCGGTCGTAGCCTTCTCGGGTGAAGAGCAGGCGGCTGTGCAGGGTCTGCCGGTCTGCGAAGGCGGTTCCGCAGAGGTGGCAGGCGGCGGCGCAGGGGCGAAGGGACCAGTTGAAGGGCATGGCGGAAGACTTAGGAAAACTTGTCGCGGGGAAGCCAGGAATCAGGGGGTGGCCAGGTCGGCGGCAGCGTTCTCGGCGGCGGTGGCCCATTCGGGGGGGAGCTGGCGGGCGAAGGAGGAGTCGGGATAGCGGGTCCGGAGGTCGCGGATGGCGGCATCGCGGGCGGCCGTCTGGCCGTTGGCATCGTAGAGGCGGATGGCGTTGGAGAGGGCCAGGGGGGACCATTCGGGGTCGTCGAAGAGGACGGCGACGGACATGTAGTGGCGGACGGCGGAGGGCAGGTCGTGCTGGGCCTCGGCGGCCTGGGCGAGGCCATAGTAGGCGCGGACGCGGAGGTCGAGGTCGGTGTCGGCGGTGGCGGCCTCGGCGGCATCGGCGAAGCGGCGGGCGGCGGAGGCAGACTCGCCGG
>JAGCGH010000162.1 GCA_017649705.1 bacterium | reverse complement strand
TTTTTCCTTGGGGACCGCCATGAGGCCCAAGGGATAGTTTTCCCGCATGTCGGTCTTGGTGGTGAAGGGCAGATATTTTACGTCACTTACGCTTTTGATGTCCTCGGGGCCTATGCCCAGTTCCTTGAATTTTTTGGCGTAAAAGGGGACGTTCTGGACTCTTTTTACTGTTTCTCTGAGTCTGGCTACCTGAATGCTTTCGATCTCGTCGCGGGAGAGGCATTCCGCCTTGTCCCAAATCTTGTTTTCCAGTTTCATATGCGGCTTATTTATTGGTGTTGAAAAGTTCCTGCGAGCTCAAGACGACGAAGCCGGCGGACACCAGCTTCTGATAGGCTTTCTCCGTGTCGCTGACGCGGTAGAGGAAGATGTGGCGGTTGGCGAAGGCGTAGACGTACTCCACGTTTATGTCTTCCTTGTTAAGGATCTCAGCGACTTGTGCCAAACGTCCAGGCTGATTGTCGATCCTGACAGCCAGGACGTCCGCGATGTTGACTATGAAGCCGGCCTTTTCAAGCAGCTGCTTGGCGGCTTCCGCGTCCTCGACGATCAGCCTCAGGATGCCGAACTGGGCGGTGTCGGCGAGCGTCAGGGTATAGATGTTCACTCCGGCTTCGCCCAGCGTGCTGCAGATGCTGTAAACGTTTCCGGGTTTGTTCTCCAAAAAGAGGGAAAGCTGTTTTACGGTTTCCATAGAAAAAGTCTCCTTTTCGTTAAGAAGATATGTTTCTAACCTAATATAATAACATACCGGGCAAGGGGGGTGCCCTTGCCCGGTATTGAGGGAGTGGAACCGGCCGCGCTTAGCTGTTCCTGAGGTCGGTCACGCGCTTGGCTTTGCCCATGGAGCGCTCGAGGCTTCCGGGTTCCACGGGAGTGACGGTGACCGCCAGGCCGATGATGCTCTTGATGGCGTTGCCGATCTTCTTCTGGATGACTTCGATGGAGCGGATGGTGTCGCCGAAGAGCTCGGGGGCCAATTCCACCTGCACTTCCAGGGTGTCCAGGTCGCCGTGGCGCCTGACTATGATGTGGTAGTGGGGCTGGACGCCCGGGATAGTCAGCAAAGCCGCTTCGATCTGGCTGGGGAAGACGTTGACGCCCCTTATGATGAGCATGTCGTCGTTGCGGTGGTCGATGCGCTTGATTCTTCTTATCGTGCGGCCGCACGCGCAGGTCCCCTTGACGATGACGGAGATGTCCCTGGTGCGGTAGCGCAGCATGGGCATGCCGAACTTATTGAGTGTCGAGATGACCAGTTCGCCTTCCGTGCCGTCGGGCAGCGCCTCGCCGGTCTCGGGATCGATTATTTCGGGATAGAAGAGGTCCTCGAAGATGTGCAGGCCGCTGCGGGCGGGGCAGTCCATGGCCACGCCGGGGCCACTGATCTCGGTAAGCCCGTAGATGTCCCAGGCCTTGATGCCGGATTCTTTCTCGATCCTTTCGCGCATCTCGTTGGTCCAGGGCTCGGCGCCGAAGATGCCGTTCCTGAGCTTCATTTTCTTGAAATCGTAGCCCAGCTGCTTGGTCTTTTCGATAATGTGGAGGAAGTAGCTGGGGGTGCAGCTTATGCAGGTCACGCCGAAGTCGCTCATCAGTTTTATCTGGCGCTCGGTGTTGCCGCTGGAGATGGGCAGCACCGTGGCTCCCAAGCCCTCGGCGCCGTAATGCAGCCCCATGCCGCCGGTGAAGAGGCCGTAGCCGTAGGCGTTCTGGATAATGTCGCCGGAGCCGATGCCCGCGATCATCAGGGCGCGCATGGTGGCTTCCTGCCAACAAGCCACGTCTTCTTTGGTGTAGGCGATGACGATGGGGGAGCCTGTTGTGCCGGAACTGGCCTGCAATCTTATGATGTCTTCCATGGGAACGGAAAGCAGCCCGAAGGGATAGGTGTCCCTAAGGTCGACTTTCTTGAAGAAGGGCAGCTTCTGGATGTCCTTCATTTCCTTGATGCAGGTGTCGTCCAG
>JAGCGH010000161.1 GCA_017649705.1 bacterium | reverse complement strand
TTCCACGAGCGCGGACTGCAGGACGCCGCTGGAAGTGATTGAAACGGAAGTGGGGTTGACGTGGTTCTCCAGCCCCGCGACATGGATCGACAGGCCCAATTTGGCGTTCTTGCCGATGATTTTGGAGACGACTTTCTGCTGCTTGGTGGTGTACTTGACCGAGCATTTGCCGACTTTGCCGAAGAGGACGTTCTCGGCTTTGCCCTTCAGTTCCGCGTTGATGGAAACAGTCAGGTTCGTGGGGCAGACGCAGAGCAGGGCGCCGGTGGAGATGCTATTCATCATGGCGTTGTCCAGCGCCGCCTTGATAACGGCGGTCTGCTTGCAGGTCTGGAAGGAGAGGACCTGCGTTTCAGGCGGGTAGTAGGAAGCGCTGGCGGAGAGGGCCGCGGCGGCTATGACGAATAAGAGTAATTTTTTCACGATGATGCTCCTTTTGTTACGTTTCCTTAAAATGTTACCAATATGTCCCGTATTTTTCAACAAGATGAGGGTCGCTGTCATTGTTTTAAAACGGACTTTTTGGTATCATCTCTTAATAATCTTTTTATCAATCAACCTTAAATTAACCTTTACAAAGGAAAATTATGGCTACCACCAAAAAAGCTGCTCCCGCCAAGAAAGCCCCGAAGTACGTCTATACTTTCGGCGCCGGCAAGGCGGAAGGTAACAAAGACATGAAGAACCTCCTCGGCGGCAAAGGCGCGAACCTGGCTGAAATGTGCTCCATCGGCCTGCCCGTTCCCGGCGGTTTCACTGTCACCACCGAATGTTGTACCGCTTATTTCGAAAACAAGGGCAAATACCCCTCCTGCCTGGCCGCTCAGGTCAAAGACGCCGTCGCCAAGATGGAGAAAGTCATGGGCAAGAAGTTCGGCGACAAGAAGAATCCTCTTCTCGTTTCCTGCCGTTCCGGCGCCCGCCAGTCCATGCCCGGCATGATGGAGACCGTCCTTAACGTCGGTCTTTGCACCGAGACGATCCCGGGCCTCATCGCCAAGACCAACGAGCGTTTCGTTTATGACGCTTACCGCCGCCTGATCACCATGTACGCCGACGTCGTCATGGAGAAGGCCGAAGGCATCGAACCCGCCGACGGCGAAGGCATCCGCCGCCAGCTCGAGGGCATCATGGACGCCCTGAAAGCCAAGAAGGGCTACAAGAGCGACACGGATCTTACTTCCGAAGATCTGCAGTACCTCTGCAAAGAATATAAAGCCAAGATCAAAAAAGTCCTCGGCAAAGAGTTCCCCGACACCGCGGAAGCTCAGCTCTGGGGCGGCATCGGCGCCGTGTTCAAATCCTGGAACGGCAAACGCGCCATTGCTTACCGCCGCATCGAAGGTATCCCCGATGACTGGGGCACCGCCGTCAACGTGCAGGCCATGGTCTTCGGCAACATGGGCGAAACTTCCGCCACCGGCGTCGCTTTCTCCCGCAACCCCGCCACCGGCGAACACAAGTTCTACGGTGAATGGCTGATCAACGCCCAGGGCGAAGACGTGGTCGCGGGCATCCGCACCCCGAACCCCCTGAACAAGGCCACCAAGAACGAACAGAACAAGCACATGAAGTCCCTCGAGGAAGCTATGCCGGCCGTTTACAAACAGCTCGACGGCATCCAGAAGAAGCTCGAGAAGCACTATCAT
>JAGCGH010000160.1 GCA_017649705.1 bacterium | reverse complement strand
GTCGCTAAGGTAGGTAAGGCTTGTCTGCCAGAAGATCTGGAGGATGAGGTAGGGAAAATGCTTGACGTACATGTGCTTGTTTTTCTGCTTGAAGAGATTGTGAATGATGTTCGTGTCTCTCCTGCAGATGGTGATCATGCAATCCTGGACCAGAATGATGCCCAGAGGCACGGTGAAATACTGCCTGTAGCCCTTGGCCTCGTTTTCTTCGTAGGTCGGGATGCGGTAGATTATCATGTTGTAATCTTCGTCCGTTTCGCAGCGGGCTCTTTCATCAACGTCCAGAGGGTCGGTTATCGTTTCGACCGGCAGCTTGAAGTACTTGGCAAGATTGTGCAGCTCTTCGGGAGTGGGGTTGCTGGCGTCGATCCAGGTGTGAGGCTCGATCTTGGAGACTTCGGTCAAAATGCCGTTCTCGCTCTTGTAGATCTTCAGCATGTTGTTTCCTCCTTTTCTTCTTCAGTAAAAGGTTCTACATGTATGAGCACGTCGCTCAAGGAATATTTATCAACTAGTATGTCCCTCACCGTGTGGGCAAGCCTGTGGCTTTCGTAGACCGTCATGTCCTTGTCGACCAGAATGTGCATGTCGAGGAAGGTGACGTTCCCGTTGACCCTGGATCTCACGGCGTGGATCAATTTGACGCCGGGGACCCTCAAAGCGGTCCTTCTGATGCGCTCCAGCGTTTCGGGAGGAAGCCCTCTGTCAATGAGCGCGTCGAAGGCGCCCCTTACGATCTCGAAAGCCGCGTAGAAGATCATAAAGGAGACCAGAATGCCGCCCACGTTGTCCAGGAAATACCACTTCGGGAAGACCCTGGTGAGAAGCAGCACTATGAGGACCGGCAGCGAGCTCAGGGCGTCCGTCCTGTGGTGCCAGGCGTTGGCTTTGAGGGCCTGGCTCTCGAGCTTCACGCCCAGACGGTAGGTTATGTGATATAAGATCTCTTTCGTTATGACAGACACCGCCGCCACGGCGACCATCATCCAGGAGAAGACCAGCTCCTCGCAGCCGAAAGTCATCAGGGCGTTGATCAAGATCCTGAAGCCTACGGCGAAGAGCAGGCAGCCGATGAAGAACGTGACCAGCGCCTCGAGCTTGGAATGCCCGTAGGGATGAGCTTCGTCGGCGGGTTCGCTCCAGAAGCGGGAACCCAAAAGCAAAGCGGCGTCGGTGACAAGGTCGGAAAGGCTGTGGATACCGTCGGCGAAAAGCGAATGGCTGTGGCCAAGCTTTCCGAAAAGGATCTTAAGCGACGCCAGGAAGACGTTGCAGAAAACCCCCAGCCAAGTGACGCGCTTGAGTTGGGCTTGGTAAGTCTGGACTGTCAGGGATCGCACTCATTTGCTCCTTATAGCCAGCGGCCGGGGGGTTAAAGAAGAAAAACCGCGGGGTATACCACCCCAAAAAAAGTTCCGCATATTTTAGCACTTGTGGCGGAAAAAAGTCAATTGCAAAGGGGCTTCCGAAGAGACCGGCGGGGGATATCAGGCTTTCCTGAGGCGCAAGGAATTACAGACCACCAGAAGGGAGCTGAGGGCCATGGCCGCGGCGCCCGCTTCCGGCCGCATGCCGGGAAGTCCGAAAACCGTGAAAAGACCGGCGGCCAGGGGAATGGTGACGGCGTTGAAGATGAAAGCCCAGAAAAGATTCTCCTTGATTATGAGAAGCGTTTTTCTGCTGAGCCGGAAGGCGGCCAGGATCAAATTCAAGTCGTCCCTGGTCAGAAGGATCTTGGCGGCTTCCTGGGCGGCGCCGGCGCCCTTGTAGTGGGAGATGGAAACGTCCGCCTGCGCCAGGGCGGGGGCATCGTTCACGCCGTCGCCGGTCATGGCCGCGAAACGGCCTTCATTCTGGGCGGCCTTGACAAATTCAAGCTTGTCCTCGGGCAGGCAGGAGGCGGCGATCCGGGAAAGGGGGACTTCCTTGGCGAACTCCCGCGCGGCCTCCTCCCGGTCGCCGGTCAGAAGCACGCATTCGATCTTTTGCCTTCTCAGGGCCGCAATGACTTCCGCGGCTTCTTTTCTGGGAGCGTCGGCAATGAAGACGGCGCCAAGGTAAGTTTTATCCAAAGCCACGTGGACGGCGGTCAGGGAAGAGGAGGGGGCGGATTCCACGGAAACGCCGCCGGCCATTAGAAAAGCCAAGCTCCCGCACATGATCTCTTTTCCGTCCGAAAGCCTGACGCCCCGGACGCCTTTTCCGTATTCCGATCTGAAATCCCGGCACTCCTCCAAGGGAAGGCCAAGTTCCTTGGCTTTTTCCAACACCGCCTTGGCCAGGGGATGCTCGGAATACTGCTCCGCCGAGGCGGCGGCCGCCAGGGCCTCGGGATCCGGGGAGCCGACCACCGCCGGCTTTCCCTCCGTCAGGGTCCCGGTCTTGTCGAAGAAGATTATGTCGCAGTAGGAGAGCGTCTCCAGGGCCAGGGCGTCTTTGAAAAGAACGCCGAGGCTGGCGGCGCGCCCCAGTCCGCAGGAGAGGGCGGCGGGCGTGGCCAATCCCAGGGCGCAGGGGCAGGCCACCACCAATACCGTCAGCGCGTAGGGCAGGGCGGTGGAGAAATCTTTAAGGATCCACCAGACGGCAAGCGTTATGGCGGCGCAGAGGATGATGCCCAGGGAGAAGCGGCCGGCCACCACATCGG
>JAGCGH010000159.1 GCA_017649705.1 bacterium | reverse complement strand
GTGCATCTTTGCAGATGGTTTTCACATATTCGATATGGGCCTTAATCAGACCGGGGACGCCGATCTCCGCACCGACGGTGATCTTGCTGCTCGCGACCTTCGTGTCGCACCCATCTCGGTTCATGTCTCCGGCCTGCTCGACCTCGCAGTACCGGGATTCACCGGGCGGATAATAGCGGAGCGCGTCCAGCGGTGCCTCGCAGGCGTGGAAGCCGCGATCACAGGCCTTGACCGGGCCTTCCATTTCGTACTCTTTGCCGATTTCGTACTGAAAATCGCGGCACCTCAAGTCCTTGTCGAAGCCTTTGAAACTGCGAATAACTTCCTTTGTGATTTCTTCGTTCATTTTTGATCTCCTTCCAGTATTTCCACAATTTTCCTCGCCGCGCTGACCTTGGGGCAGAACCGAAATTCTACCTTGTAGGCCAGACGCAGCTTTTCCATTTGTCTGTACACCGCCGTTCCGGGTACATGGCTGTACTTTGACCGCCACGCCAAAATATCACGGGGCTGATGGTATTTGTTGGATTCGATCAGCACCACCAATTTTAGCCCCAGTTCTTTGGCGCGTCGGGCCTCCGCGAAAAACCGCTTTCTGTCGGCTGGATTTGTCAGATTCTTGCAAATCTCCTCCAGATTTTGTTTGCGGTCAACGGTGACGCTTCCGCCGTCAAGCATGTAGTCGCCCACATCCAGCTTTTCCACCCTGTA
This sequence comes from bacterium, assembly GCA_017649705.1. Lineage (GTDB taxonomy): Bacteria > Auribacterota > UBA3054 > UBA3054 > UBA3054 > UBA3054. The sequence continues at coordinate 7,360 of JAGCGH010000159.1, read as the reverse complement.
GGCAATTCCGTGGCGGTCAAAGTAGCCGGAAATGTGCGTGTCGCGGCTGCCGGGTTGCGTCCACTTTTCGCGGCTGTCGCACAGGATCATGACCCGATGCGCTCCAAAAACACCCTGCCGCCCCGTCTGACCACGGCGATTTTCCCCGCCGTGTCGGGATTGCGCTTGATTGCGGCGCGAAGGCCGGAGGCGACATTTGCCGTGCCGTACTGTTCGCGCGGGACTTCAACCTCTGCGTTTTCTGCGCCGCTGGCCCAAAAATCGGCGACGTCTGCGCTGTATGAAACACCGGTCTTTCCCTGCGCGGGAAGCTCGACGTTGAGGGCCTTAATTGCCATCAGATGCCTCCTCCTCTCGTCTTTTCTTTTCCAGTTCCCGCTTGCGCCGCAGAAGTGCATTCCGCAGGGTCGCGAAGAAGCCGGGCCGGACGGATCGCACACCGTGGCACTTGCTCCGGCTGTAGCTGGGGCCGCCCGGTCTGCCGGGTTTGTAGTGCTCCGATCTGTGGGAGCGTCTCATGGGGTTGGTTGCGCTTGACATATCCGTTTCACTCCTTTGTTGGTCTTAATTTCTTTGCCACCCAGCACAGGCCGCCACAAAGGGCGGCGAGTGCCAGGGGAAATCCGATGATGAACGCGCCGAATGCCAGCGCCTCGCGCAGCGCATCGGCAGCCGTGCCGGTCATTCCGGGTTGCCCTTGAGGGCTTCGGTCAGGTCGGACACGCCATCAGGCGGGGCCGCGTCAATGACCTCTTCCTGCGTCTGGATGCCCATGAGGGCTTCCGGGCAGTGCATCTTGGCGAAGAAGGACGCGGCCCGATAACCGAGCATCTGCTCCGGCATATTGCGCCATTTGCTGTTGGAAGTCCAGCCCTCAGCCTGCGCCATAGCAATAGTGACCTCCGTCCCGGTGACTTCCGCGCCATCAGAAAGCCGCGTTGCGGCGACATAGCATCCCCTGTCGGCCTCGCCCTTTTTCCCGGTGTAGACGTGCCGGACGTTGGCAAACTTGCCGCAGGCGTTAATCATAGCCATACACGCCTGTCCGGCCCAGCTCGGCTTCCCCTTCACAACGTAAAGGTTCTGCATGATGAAAATAGGGCTGGTGTTCATCCGTGCCGCCATTTCAACCGCGATGAAGCAGTCCTGCGGCTTGCCCTGGTAGTTTTGCGGGACGAGGGACGATTGAGAGAGCATCTGCGACACGCGAAGCATCTGATTGAATGCGTCTTTGTCGGCCCACACGTTTGCCGCCATCAGCGGGGCGGCCTGTGCCTCGACAGGCGCAAGGCTCTGGTTTTCCTGCGCCTGTTCCTGTCTATTGTCTTCCATAGATTTACCTCCTGTTAATTTCCACCCGCCCACGCGGGCAGGCTTAGTTCTGCGATCACCGGCTCCGGCCCCATGTAGCCGTACCAGTTGCCGGTCTGTCGGCACTCGTGGTAGATGCCCAGCAGCTCCCGGAACTTGTCTTTCCCGCGCTGGATGAACAGCTCGTCGGCCTCCACGATGTTGACGGCATAGGGAGCTTCCTTCTCCTGCACGATGAAAACAAAGCGCGGAGCCTTGCCGGTGGTGATCTCCACGGCCTCACAGTACATCCCGGCTTGGAAATCATAGCCATACTTGATCGCGTGGCGGGTAAAGCCATCAAGAGACGCATCCTGCGCGGTCTTGTAGTCCACGATAACCGGAACGCCGCCGATCTCTGTCAGCGCGTCCAGCCGCACCTTGCAGACTTCGCCGGTCATTGCGTCCGTCCAGAACAGGGGCTTTTCCCGCTCGGCCCCGGACAGCAACGCCGCCACAAAGGGCGCTTCCTTTGCAGTCCGGATCATATCGGCGGCCTTCATGTAATCGCCAGATGATACCTCTTGACGCTCGCCCTTGTTCTCGCAGAACACGTCGTATGCTTCCTTCCCGGCCTTGCTCCGCTTTTCCTTCCCGGCCCAAATAGCAAAATCTGCGTCAAAGCCGTCCGGCTCCAGCAGAAGTTTGTGAACCAGCCGCCCAAAAATCAGCGCCGGGGTCGGTTCCTCCGGGTGTTCCTGCGCCCAGCGAAATTTTTCGGGCGTGCCCCCGTTGTCGGGGTTCAGCCGCCACAGTTCAGAGCGGCTGATCCCCTCGCGGGCGCGATATTCGCGGTCAGTCATAATCTTCTTCCTCCGCTTTTTGCAATTTCATCCGAGCCGCAGAACGGGCAGACCTGCGCGACCCACGGCTCAAGAAGGCCGTTGCCGTGGTTCTCCGTCCAAGAGATGATCTCCGGCTCGATGAATCCGGCCCCGCAATCAAGGCATTTCCACATTGGCGGCCTCCTTCCTCGCAAACCAAATAGCGTAATACTCCTCGGCTGTTGCTTCATCCGTCAGCATGGACAGGGCTTCATCCCAGGCCAGCCATTCGCCAAGGTACCGCTCGGACAGTGCCGCGTTTCCGTTAGTGGCATGAAACTCTTTTAGCGACCAAGCCACGCGCTTGTTGGCCTCCAGCACCTTAATGATTTTCTCGATAGTGTTCATTTTGTACTCCTTCCTTCATTTTGTTTTTGTGGTTCTCCACGTTTTTATTGTACCACGTTTTTTTATTTTTGCAAGTATTTTTTCTTATTTTTTCTAATATTTTATTTGGGCATAAAAAGAGCGCCGGGGGTTCCGGCGCTCGGTGCGGTATTTGGTTACATTTGCTCGACAGTCCGCATAAGCCGCTCGATGTCACGGCGCACGTTTTCGTTGGGGGCGTCTTCCATCAGATCGCGGAGCTGGTCTGCCATTTCCTGCGGGTCGCGGGAGTAGCCGCGCTCGGAGCTGTAACGGCCCATGCTGTCGCGGCGGGCATTGCGCCCACGTCCACGGGCATAACTGCCGCCCTCGTAGCTTCCGCCACGGTAAGAACCGCCACGATAGGAGCCGCCACGGTAAGAACCGCCCATGTTGCCGGAATACTCGCCGTCCATCTCGGCCATCATTTCCTCCGATTTAAGCAGGTTCTTTTTGAGGTGGGCCAGAGTGTCGGCGTACTGCACTTCGGGCATGGTCATGGAGCCTTTGGCGGCCTTCTTTTCCAGCTCTTCAAGCTGTTCGCAGACGAATTCAATCATTTTGTCCATTGTTGTGTCCTCCTTCCCGTCAGGCTATCCGCGTGACCGTCAGATTGGCATTCTGAACGAGGATCGCGGGTGCAGGCGTTGTCGCAGGCGTGGCGCTTTCGGACGTGTTTTCAACGGACACGTTGAAGCAGCAGCACTTCGGCACGGTGATGATTGCGGTGCTGGTGACGTTAAAGAAATTCTCCTGCGTGGGTGGATCGGTAGCCGTCGCCGCAGGGGTCACAATCGCCCTGCTGGTCAAAATCGGTTCGCCATCAAGAGCCAGGGCAATACTGATAGGCGCGGGAGCCGTCCCGCCGTCCGGGATAGCAATGTTGCCATTAAACGTCACTTGATACCGGGCGAAGTTGCCGCACGGATTGTTGACAGCGCCTCGGAGAGTTACAATTCCGCTTTCGTTCCGGTGCAGAACGTAGCCACGCGGACAGCCGATAGACGTGTTGAGTACCACAGGCTGATTCGGCTGTACCGTCTGGACAGGATTATAAGTAAACTCTGCCATGATACACCGCCTTAGAAGTTGCCGTTGAAGCCGCCGACGTTATTGCCACAGCCGCAATTGCAGCCGTTATTGTTGTTCGGGCAGGTGAAAATGGGCTGTTCTCCGTAGACGGGAACGGTGCCAACCGGGCACTGGTTCAGACGGTTGTAAATGCCGTCAATGATGGTCGCATTCTGCGCGATCTGGGAGGCCTGACCACGGGCGTACAGGTTCTCCTGCCGGAGCTGGGCGATCTCGTCATTTTTGGCGTCGATCTTGTCCTGGCAGAGCTGATCCTTGATGGACTGCACACCAGCCGTCACCGCGTTGATGATCTCGCGGGTGTTGGTGGCGTTGCCGTAGCGGATGTCACACAGGCCGGACTGGACGCCATTAAAACCGGCAGTGTTCGCGGTCTGCTCGGCAAAGGAACGGTTGAGGGAGGCGATCTCATTGTTGTAAAGCTGGTTGGAAATCGCGTTCTGCGCGCCGGTCACAGCCGCAGTAGTACCGGCAAAGCCGGAACAAAGCGCCTGCTGGATGCCGGCCGTGCTGTTGGCAAGAGCCATCTGCATATCGCCGCAGCAGCCGCAAAGCTGGGTGGAGAGAGCGGAAATGCCGTCACGGACGGAAGTAACACTGTCCTGGAGCTGGGCGGTGCGGAAACCGTCAGAGACGTTGTTATTGATCCCGTTCTGGCCGTTCAGCACCCACGGGAAGTCATAACCAAGCTGCATATTGCCGAAGCCGCCAAAGCCGCCACCAAAGCCGCCCCAGCCGCCGTTACCAGCAAGCAGAAGCAGGAGGACGATCCAGCCCCAATCCCCGCCAAAGCCGCCGAAACCGCCGCCATTGCCATAGCCGCCGCCATAAGCGGGAGCAACAGGCATATAGAAGCCGTTGCCGTTGGATTCATCAGTAAGAGCCATAGTAAAAATTTCCTTTCAGATTTTTATTTGCAATTCGCCGTGTGCACCCGAGCGAAAATGCGCTTTAATTACCGTCAAAATGGAAATAACAGGCAAAAATTAAACGAGCAAAAACGAAAAACCGTGAAAAATTGAAAGTATAGTTGTATCAAATCGGCTATTTTCGTTATATTCGCGCGAAATCGCAACTTTCCGACAATTCTTTAGACAATACACGAAAAACGTCGAAAAACGGCGAACAGAAGCGCGGAATGTAGTTATATCCCCGAAATAAAAAGGCCGTGGCGGGCCGTGTACGGGCTTGTGGGCGATTTTGGCGTTTGGCGGCCCTACAACGCCGCTTTACGGCCTTTTGGCGGCTCTATCGCCGAAACTGCGCCGCCATCTGCCGCGCCTGTTCGTATCTCTGCTGTGAGATTTGTCCGCTGTTCATAAGGTGTTGTATGATTTGATTGGGATCGTTAAGGTTTCCCGGCACGTTATACCCCGCCTGCCGGAGAAACTGCATCGGGTTGGCGCGGAGCTGTTGGAGCAACTGCATGGGATTCATCGGCGCGGGGGCGCGGTTTGCCATCAGAGGGTTATTCGTCATCATCTTCGATTACCTCCCGCTGTTTCTTCGCGGCCCTAGCTTTCAACTTTGCCTTGACGGCCTCCACGTCGGCTCTCAGAGCGTCCACATCGGCTTTTGAGGCGTACTCAATGCTAAGTGCTTTCTCGGCCTGTTCGCCGCTCTGCGGGCCGCTCTGGGGCTCCTTCGGCGCGTCCTCTTTGACAAGGCGGTAACGCTCAAAGCTGGGGCGGTCAAGCTGGTTAAATCCCATCGTCTTAACGTAGCAGTACGGGCCGGATTCGTCCTTAAAGGTAATGCTGTTTCCAGGGGCCACGGGATAAGACCGGGCCTCCTGCTCGGACTGCACCAACACAAGGCCCTGCTGGATCGCGGGGCGCGGTGATTGCTGTGTTTGCATCATTTGGCCCTGCGTTTGCATCATTGGCGGCTGCGTTTGCTGGAATCCGTAGGGGGCGGGGTTGCCGAAATAATTTGGCTGGTAGGGGTAGGGAGTATAGGCCATCAAAGATCAGTCCTTTCCGTTTGGCTTTTTATGCCTTGTACCACACGAATTGCGGGATTTCGTTTGAGCTGTCCCATGCGTCCAGGATCACGCCGTTTTTAATGGTGGCGACGTGGGTTCCGGTGCATACAACAAAAACGCCGACAGGGTTGTCATTGGCGAAGTCGGCGAAGGTGTAGCAATCGGGGCAAGTGTCCGCGATATTTTGGCGGGAGAATCCGTTTTGACGAAGAACCGCACCCCACACGGCGTTGCTGGAGGGCATATCGCCCATTGCAAAGCCGTTAGAGGCCATCAAAGCATAGGCCGATTCCCACGGCAAGTCTAAAGCCGCAGAAACGGCCCGGACAGCGCAGTCGCCAACCTTGCGGCCCACGGGGTTGTTGTTAAACTCTTGCCACATAAAATCACCGCCTTTGAGATAAGCATAAAAAGAAAACCACCCAATCACAATAAAGTGAGAGGGTGGTTTTAGTGCGGCTTTTAGACGGTTTTCGTCTGCTGGTACTTCGCAATATCGGCGCGAATCAGGCGCTTAATGTAACCTTGCATTCCTTCACGGTCTTTGGCCCACGCGAGGCGGTCTAAAATGTCAGCGTCCAGATCATTGTGAAGTTTCAGCCCGACGCGGGACGTGTGCGCCGCGTCATATCGGGCCTGTCGGATGGTGGCGGGTTTTGGCATGAGCGGCCTCCTTGTCTGATTCAGCAAGCCACGCCAGCGGCGGCGAGTTTCGCTCTGATGGTTGCGGCCTTCATTCCTTTGCGGACACCCTTGATTCCGTTTTCTTTGGCAAGGGCCAGCAGGGCATCATACCGAGCGCAACCGGCATTGAACCTTTCTACGGCGGCAAGCGTTTCCTTTACAGCTTCTTCTTCGCTCATTGTGCAAGACTTCGGAACCCACACGCTCTTGATGGTGTCGATCTCGCCGTCAATGGTGCTGCATTCCAACGCAACCTGATAGGCTTTTTCAGTTTCGCGGATCATATCGCCGCTGTTGCTGTAAAAATGCCAGCCGTAGTTTTCGGACTTAATTTTGTCGAAAAACCAACCTTTAATAATAACCTTCATTTTGTTTTCCTCCTTTGTTTTGTTGGGTATCTCCCTTAACTGTCTACATTATAGCATATGTTTGCACATATGTCAAGCACTTTTTTATAAAAAAATAAATAGTTTGCCCCGGCCCGGTTGGTCAGTCCGAGTCGGGGCGGGAGGAGATGAACGCCGTCTGAATGAAGAAAGGAAAAATGAGAAAGAAAGGAGGTCAATGAAGAAAACACTTCCACAACTGGCACTATCAGCATATCACAGTCTCGGCTATTTGTCAAGGGGGTATTGGACGTGACGGAAAAGTTTTGCGCTGGTTTTGTAGACAATGGTTTTTGTCTGCGTCACCGACAAGTCAAATTCTGCCGCCAACGCCTCAAAGGTGATGCCATCAATGAGCCTGCGCTTTAGAATCTTCCGGTTTCTTTCGGCATTGCGTCCGGTTATCCAAAGGTCGATGTCTGCGGCGATTTTGGCGGCTGAAACATCATAGCTCATGTTACCGCCTCCGTGTTCTCATGCCGCGTGATTTGCCGCTTTTCTTGGTGCGGGTGCGCTTTCGCGTCGTTACCTTGATCCGGGCCATTATTCACCGTTTCTGATGGCTCCAGCGCCGCCGATGTAGTTTGCAACGCCATCAAGCGCCTCGATTTCGACGGTGCTTTCTTCGCCGCTGTAGTCGTAGCTTGTCCACGCCCACAGCCAGAGGGCATTGG
>JAGCGH010000158.1 GCA_017649705.1 bacterium | reverse complement strand
TGGCGGCGAACCTTTACGCCGCCGAGCCGGCCGGAACGAAAAAGCTATCCGAAGTCTATTTCACCCACGACATCTCTCCCGAGGGGCTCATGAAGGCCTACAAGGCCCTGGGACGCCCGCTGGAAGGGAAGAACGTGGCCGTCAAGATATCCACCGGCGAAGCCGGCAACAACCATTACCTTCAGCCGTCCCTTATCGGGCCTTTCGTCAAAAGCCTGAAAGGCGACATAGTGGAGTGCAACACGGCTTACGCCGGCTCCCGCATGAAAACGAAAGACCACCGCGAGACCATCGAGGACCACGGTTTCAATGCCATCGCCAAGGTCGTCATCATGGACGAGTTTGCGGAGACCGAACTGCCGACGCCCAAAGGCTCCGCGCATCTTAAAAGCGACCTTGTGGGAGCCGCGCTGACCAATTACGACGGCTTCGTCATCCTCAATCACTTCAAGGGCCACCAGATGGGCGGATTCGGCGGCGCGCTGAAAAACCTTTCCATCGGCTGCGCTTCCAGCAGGGGCAAATCCCGCATCCACACGGCCAACCGCACGGACGACCTAGGCAAGATGTGGTCGAAAGTAGGGGAGACGCCGCAAAAGGACTTCATCGAATCCATGGCCGAGGCCGCCGGCGCGATCGTCGATTTCATGGGAGACCGCGCGGTCTATATCAGCGTCATGAACAACATCTCCATCGACTGCGACTGCAACGGACATCCGGCGAAGCCCGAGATGGCGGACGTCGGCATCCTCGCCTCTCTTGACCCTGTCGCGCTGGACAAAGCCTGCGTGGATCTCGTTTACGCTTCCGATCCCGAAAAGAGCGCCTCTTTGAGAGCCAGGATGGAAAAGCAATTGGGGCCCCATATCCTCGACCACGCCGAAGCGCTCGGCTACGGCACGAGATCTTATAAACTTATTTCCCTTGACAACAACGAACCACCCTCGACAAAACGTATGGAATTAGGCGAAGAAATGAAAAAGACTTACGATCCCAAGGATCTGCCCGCCGACTGGTCGCCCATCCCCGTTGGCGAACCGAACACCGCCTATGCGCAATATTTCACCGGCAGAAGCTATCTGCATCCTTTGACTACCGAGCAGGTACCGGCCTTCGGCGTGACCTTCGAGCCCTCCTGCCGCAACAACTGGCACATCCATCACGCGAAAGCTGGCGGCGGCCAGATCCTCATCGTGACGGCCGGCGAAGGCTATTACCAGGAGTGGGGAAAGGAAGCGCGCAAGCTCTCTAAGGGCGACACGGTCAACATTCCCGCAGGCGTCAAGCACTGGCACGGCGCCGCGCCGGGAAGCTGGTTCCAGCACATCGCCCTGGAAGTTCCGGGCGAGGGCAATTCCAACGAGTGGCTCGAGCCTGTGGACGACTCGACTTACCTGAAAGCGACAACCGAAAACGAGGAGAAAGAAGTGAAAAACGGCATCGCGGTCGTATACTATTCCTGGAGCCCCGACGGAAACACGCGCTTCGCCGCGGAAACGATAGCGAAAAAAGTCGGAGCGGACATTTTCGAGATCAAGGCGGAAAACCCCTACAGCAGCGATTTCAGAACTTGCTGCGACGAGGCTCAGCCGGAATGCCGCGGCAAAAAGCAGAGAGCCATATTGCCGATAGAGGGGCTTAAGCTTGAGAACTATTCCCTCGTCTTCATCGGCTCGCCCAACTGGTGGGGGACTCTCGCGCCTCCCGTCAGGACCTTCGCGGAAAAGAACCTCGAAGAGTTGAAGGGCAAAAAAGTCTGTCTTTTCCAGACTCACGGCGGCGGCGGAATGCAGAACCTCGGCCGCGATTTCGCGGAGATCTTCGGCGACAAAGCCACGGTGCTCACACCCAAGGCCTTCACGGGAAGCTCGGTAAGGCAGAGCGTTGAGGAGCTGGAAGAATTCGCCACGGAACGTGCGGAAAATTAAGGCCAATGGCCGAAAAGATTTTGACAATCTCGTCCTCCCCAAGGAAGGGAGGGAACGTGGACATCATTCAAGCGTTATGAGCCGTGAGATCACAAAGCCCGGGGCGATAGAGGTCCGCGGGGCGCGAAAGAACAATCTGAAGAACATCGACGTGGATATCCCGCTGGGAAAGATCGTCGGCATAGCCGGCGTTTCCGGCAGCGGCAAATCGTCGCTGGCGCTGGGCGTGGTTTACGCCGAGGGTTCCAGACGCTACCTGGAGTCGCTCTCCACCTACACGAGGCGCCGCATGACCCAGGCCGCGCGGGCTGAGGTCGACGACGTGCGCTACGTTCCGGCGGCCCTGGCTTTGCACCAGCGCCCTGGCGTCCCGGGGATCCGCTCCACCTTCGGGACCATGACCGAGCTTTTGAATTCGCTTAGGCTCATGTACTCCCGCCTGGCCTCCCATTGCTGCCCCAACGGGCATTACCTTGATCCTACGCTGGACGTGGCCGCGGGGCGCGAACTGGTCTGCCCGAAGTGTGGGGAGCGTTTCTTCGCTCCTGGCGCGGAGGAGCTGGCCTTCAATTCCCAGGGCGCCTGCCCCCGCTGCGATGGCACCGGCAAGATCTGGGAGGTCGATCTCTCCACCATCGTGCCGGACGATTCGCTTACCATCGACGAGGGGGCGGTGGCGCCCTGGCAGTCTCTGATGTGGTCTCTTATGAAAGATCTGGCCAGGGACATGGGCGTAAGGACCGACGTGCCCTGGCGCGACCTGACGAAAAAGGAGCGCGACATAGTGCTTCACGCCCCTCCCACCAAGCACCATATGGTCTATCAGATAAAGAAGACCGGCGGTTCGGGGGAAATGGATTTCACTTTCTTCAACGCCATATACACGGTGGAGAACGCCCTCAAAAACGTCAAGGACGAATCTGGTATGAAGAGAGTCGCCAAGTTCCTCAAGGAAAGCGACTGCCCGGAGTGCAAGGGAACGCGCCTCTCGGAAAAAGCCCGCGCTCCCAAATTGAGGGGGATCTCGCTGGATCAGGCCTGCCGGATGACGCTGGCCGAATCGGAAGAATGGGTGAAGGGCGTGCCTTCATCGCTTCCCGCTCCCATGCGTCCCATGGCGGAAAAGATCTGCGAAGCTTTCAGCGACACTTCCAAACGTTTGACGGACCTGGGCCTTTCCTACCTTTCCCTCGACCGCGCCGCCTCCACGCTCTCAACGGGCGAGAGGCAGAGAACTCAGCTGGCCAGGGCGGTCAGGAACAGGACCACGGGCGTCCTCTACGTCCTTGACGAGCCTTCCATCGGGCTCCATCCCTCCAATTTGGAAGGCTTGACCGGCGTTATGGACGACCTTGTCAGGGACGGCAACTCCGTTTTGCTGGTCGACCACGACGCGCAGCTTCTGAATCACGCCGACTGGATCATAGAATTGGGGCCCGGCGCCGGCGCGCAGGGCGGAAAC
>JAGCGH010000157.1 GCA_017649705.1 bacterium | reverse complement strand
TTAGCCACATGGCCTCGACATAGTCGCCGGCGAAGCCCCAGTCGCGCTTGGCGTCCAGGTTGCCCAATAAGAGTTTGTCCTGCAGGCCCATTTTTATGCGGCCGGCGGCTCTCGTTATCTTCCTGGTGACGAAGGTCTCGCCGCGGCGGGGAGACTCGGGGGTGAAGAGGATGCCGGTGCAGCCGAAGAGATCGTAGGACTCGCGGTAGTTCACGGTCTGCCAGAAGGCGAAGACCTTGGCGCAGGAATACGGACTCCTGGGGTGGAAGGGCGTGGTCTCTTTCTGCGGGGTCTCCTGCACGAGACCGTACATCTCGCTGGAGGAAGCCTGGTAGAAGCGGGGCTTGTTGTCCAGGCGGCGGATGGCTTCCAGGAGGTTGAGGCAGCCCATGGCCACCGTGTCCACGGTGTAGACGGGCTCGTCGAAGGAAACGCGGACGTGGCTCTGGGCGCCCAGGTTGTAAACTTCGTCGGGCTTGATGTCCAAGACCAGCTCTCGCAGGCGGGTGGCGTCGGTGAGGTCGCCGTATTCCAGTTTCAATTTGGGGTCGTTGTAGATGTGCTCGATGCGTTTCGTGTTGAAAGAGGAGGAACGGCGGATAATGCCGTAAACTTCGTAGCCCTTACTCAGCAGCAGTTCCGCCAAATAGGAGCCGTCCTGACCGGTGATGCCGGAGACCAAAGCTTTTTTTGTCATAGCGTTGCGAGGTTAAAGTTATCTGATTTTAAATTACTTTTTATATTGGATATTATACTAAAAAGGCCCCTTCGATACCAAAGGGCGGCCTCCCCCGGCCGGACCGGGGGAAATCCCAGCGGCGGAACCCATAGGAGATCCGGGGCGGCAACCTATATATATCCTGCAAGCGGCCGCGAAGATACGATTTGAAAGGAAGGAGGCTTGAAGGCCGTTTTTTCGGTAAAAATGCTCCCGGCTGACTTCCCATCCGTATTTTTTGTTTGCAACCATTCTCTATTTTTGATAAATTATTAAATACTAAAATAACCAATAAAGAAGGACGATTATGAAAAAACTCCTCATCCTTGCCGCGGTCCTCGCGCTCGGCTCCTACGCCCTGGCGGACAGCGTGCTTTTCGAAACTAACTTTGACGATCTGAATCTCGGTCCTATCGTCGCCAATTACCCTTCAGTCTGGTCTTACTGCTATGCCCAGCCCAACGCTAGCAACACTGTGGAAGTGGTGGAAGGCGGAGCTGGCGGCGAAGGCCGCTGCCTGCGTTATAATTTAACAACCGGATATGTCGCAACCCACGCTAAGATCCCCAACAGTGAGAACCACTCCCTGACCAACGACTTCAAGGTCTCCTTCAAAATCAACTTCGCTAGGGTCGCCACCATCAATTTCAACTCTAACGATGGTATGGGCGAATTTCAATTAAAAAAGGACGGGGATTTCGCCTTTAAGATTGGCAGCACAGGAACTATCGGTTTCTCCTCTACCAACAGCTGCCCCATTGACGAGTGGATCCCCGTTTCCTACGTCATGAACGGCACCCCCGGCAACAGGAAACTCTTATCCGTGCAGTTCGGCGAGGCCGTGTACGAAGATCTGGACATACTTATCAGCTCCACTCAGGAAAAGGACTACTTCCCCAACTTCCGTTTCTTCCCCTGGGGCAGCGCGTTGGACGTTTATTTAGATGATTTGAAAGTTGAACTGGTCCCCCGCAACGTGGGCGACGTTCAGCTGACCATCACCGGCGCCAACAGACTCGATTTCAATACTGATACGGTGACCGTCCGCCTCTTCAACGAAGGTACACAGGAAGGCGAAGTGACCATTTCCAGCGATTCCGCCTTCATGAAGCTGAACGGAGAAAGCAGCTTCGTCAAGACTATGGCCGGCGGCTCCTACGAAGACCTTGTGGTCACCATCGACCGCTCCGCCATGGGCAACGACTATTACTGCGCCAAGGTCAAGGCTGTCTGCGGCGGCGTGGAAGCCAGCTATCCCATCTTCATCCAGTCCGGAATTGAAGGCGAAGGCTACACCTACTACAGGGATCACTTCAGCGAGCTGGAAATGGGCAAGGACATCAAGGCCGTGGATCCCGCCTGGCACAACGGCTACGGCGCCCCAGCCCTGTCCCCCATCGTTGATCTAAACGGCGAAAAAGTCCTGCAGATCAATTACAAGGATTACGCCGCCTTCCACATCAAGTGCGACACCCAGGAAGGCGCCAGCGAAAGCTATAACTACAGAGTCTCCTTCAAGGGCCTCATACCCAGCGGCTGCGAATCCTACAGCCAGTATAACCTGGGCTCCACCACCGACGGCGGCGTCAACCACGAAGTGACCATGCGCTATTCTGAAGAAGCCGGCGGCGTCACCTTTGCCAACATGGGCAACACCTGCCCCCTGGACGAATGGTTCGACGTTTCCTATGTCTTCAACTTCACGCCGGACAACTCCCGCATGATCTCCATCACCTTCGGTGACGTGACCTCCAACTTGAACATGCTGATCGGCAACGCCAACGGCAACAAAGATTACTTCAACTACATGCGCTTCTTCGGCTGGTGCAACGCCAACAGCGCGCCCATCTATGTCAAGGACTTCGTTATCGACTCCATAGCTCGCCCCGACGTAGGCCCGCAGCTGGAAGTCGGCAAAGGCGGCCAGGTGCTGCTGGCTGAAAAGACCGCGACACTCACCGTCCTGAACGCCGGCACCGGCAACCTTAGCTTCTCGGCTGAAGTGACCCAGGGCGGCGGCTGGCTCTCGATCAGGGAAGCCGACGAAGAGACCGGCATCCTGGAAGACACCATCGAGGGCAGCGGAAGTAAGAAGTACACCATGGACATTTCCCGCGAGGACCTGGGCAACACCTACGGCTTCGGCCAGGTGACCGTCACCGGCGCCGGAAGCGAGAAGACCGTAAACTTCTTCGTGCAGTCCGAGGACGAAACGGGCGCCACGCTCTACTTCAACGATTTCGACGGCATGGAACTCGGCAATATCAAGAACAGCGATCCGGCCTGGATCGGCGGCGCCGAAGGCAACGTGGTGGTCGATCCCATCACCGGCGGCTCCTGCCTTGAGATCATCGGCAACAACCAGAACCTGCACGCCATATGCAAAGCCCCGGAAGGCTCCTCCAAGAAGTACAACTACACCTGCTCCATGAAGCTCAAGCTGCCCACCGGCGCCACGGGCCCCTACTTCGTGACCGGCAATGACCTCGGCCACTACATCGGCGAATACGGCATCTCCGTAACCGACAACGGCCAGCTCAAAGTCGGGTGCTCCAACTGCGACAACAACCCCCTGCAGGGCGTCACCGCCCCCCTGGGCGAATGGGTGGACTTCGCCTACACCTACAATGCCGACCCCTTAAACTGCCGCCTGCTGTCCATGACGTTTGGCGAAGTTACCGTGGAATGCAGCGAACCCATTACCGGCTCCAGGGGCGACTATGACTTCTTCAATGAATTCCGCTTCTATATCTTCGGCAATGGCGATCTTCAGCCCATCTACGTCGATGACTTCAGAGTCAGCATGGATCCCAAGGACACCTCCAAACCCGGCGTCATGGACATCCGCTGCGAATACAACCCAATCCCCTACACTGAAAACTCCACGACCATCAACATCCTGAACGCCGGCGGCCGCGCCTTCGACTTCACCGCCGAAGTCCTCCAGGGCGCCAGCTGGCTGACCCTGAGCGCCTACGGCGGAACCGTGGAAAGCTCCTTCACCCTGACCGCCAGCGTTGCCAGGGGCAAACTGGGCTATGGCTTCCACCGCGCCATCGTGAAGTTCACGAGCAACGAAGGCCAGACGCAGGTCTTCACCATCGGCGTGCAGGCCGGCAGCGCGGAAGAGGGCTACGTCCTCTACGCCTCCGACTTCGACAGCCTCGAATATTCCGAGGTCACCGAGACGGAAGTTTTGAACGAACTCAGCGAACAGGACACCTGCTTCGACCGCGTGACCATGCATAACTGCTGCGCCGTCGCGCAGGATCCCCTGGACAAGAGCAAGAAGTGCATGCAGGTCATCAACGCCAACGACTGGGACAAGTACTGCGGCTACATCCTGAACGTCAACGCGCCGGCTGAATCCGTCGACGAGTTCGACGTGGTGGTAGGCATGCAGATGTACATCCCCGACACCTACGTCGACCTGCCCGAGGAAGAATACGAGCATCCCTACGCCGCCTTCTTCGTCAGCCAGGACAACAACCACCGCATCAACGAGCTCTACTTCTATCTGGATCAGGAAGGCGGAACCTTAAATGTCTTCCCCGAACTGCCGGATATCCAGAACACCAACTGGTGGATAGAAAATGTGGAAAGCTCCACGCCCGTTCCCAACAACTCATGGTTCACCTACTACACCCGCTTCAACTGCAAGCTCATCAACTATGAGTACAAGCGCTTCTACGCTTTCACCTTCGGTGAGAACGAGTACAAGATGGAAGGCTCCAACGGTATCCTCGACTACCCCAACGGCATCAGCGAGAAGGCTCTCACCAACGAGGAGATGCCCACCATCAAGTTCTGGTCCTACCGCGACAACGCCAACATCTTCATAAAGGACATCAACGTGGCTCTGGTTCCCCACAACGCGATACCTGAGCCGGCTGTCATTGGCTTGCTCGCGCTGCTTGCCCTCGTCTTCGCGAGAAAGCAGAGATAAGTTCCTTTAGGTTCAGCGAAAAAAGGCTTCCCGCAAGGGAAGCCTTTTTTTTGCAAATAATTTCTCTTTCTAGTAAACTGAATATATAATCAAGCAAGGAGTTTGCTATGAAGAAACTGCTCGTTTTGGCCGCGCTCTTATTT
>JAGCGH010000156.1 GCA_017649705.1 bacterium | reverse complement strand
GGAGAGATGCCGGAGTGGTCGATCGGTCCGGTTTCGAAAACCGGTGTACGCATTAGCGTACCGTGGGTTCGAATCCCACTCTCTCCGCCACTAACAAAAAAAGGAGTCAAAAATGGGCGGCTTTTTCGGTGTTGCTTCCAAATCCGAGTGCAAACTCGACGTTTTTTTCGGCACGGATTACCATTCCCATCTAGGCACCAGGAGAGCCGGCATGGCTTTCGTGGGCAAGGACGGCAGCCTCACCAGGCTGATCCACGACATCAGCAACTCCCCCTTCCGCTCGCGCTTTGAGGAGAAACTCGAATCTTTCTCCGGCAGCATGGGCATGGGCGTCATCAGCGACTTCGACGCGCAGCCGCTCATAATTAGATCGCATCTAGGCGAATACGCCATCGTCACGGTCGGCATCATAAACAACACCAAGGAGCTCATCGAGGAAGTCTGCCAGCGCCACGCCGTGCACTTCTCCGAGACCAGCCTTGGCGAAATAAACATGACCGAACTGGCCGCCGTACTCATAAATGAAGGCGAAAGCTTCGTGGACGGCATACAGAACCTCTTCAAGAGGATCGACGGCTCCTGCTCTCTGATGCTGCTTACAAAGGACGGCCTCTACGCCGCCAGGGACTATTACGGCAGGACGCCCATAATATTGGGCGAAAAGGACGGTGCCCGAGCCTTCACGATGGAATCCACCGCCTTCCTCAACCTCGGCTACTCCACCGTAAAGGAACTCGGCCCCGGCGAAATAGTGAAGATCACGCCGGACGGCACCGAACAGATCCTCGCCCCCTGCGGAAAGAGAAAAGTCTGCGCCTTCTTCTGGGTCTACTACGGCTTCCCCGCCTCCACCTACGAAGGCCTCAACGTCGAGAAATTCCGCTACGCGGCCGGACAGAAGCTGGCCGAGAATGACAAAGTTGAAATAGACCTGGCCGCCGGCGTCCCCGATTCCGGCACAGGCTACGCCATCGGTTATTCCAACGCCCGCCACGTCCCCTTCGGCCGCCCCTTCACGAAATACACTCCCACCTGGGCCAGAAGCTTCATGCCGACGACCCAGAGCGTCAGGGAAGTCATCGCCAGGATGAAGATACTCGTGGTGAAGCCGCTCCTCGATCAGAAGCGCGTTCTCTTCACGGAAGACTCCATCGTGAGAGGCACGCAGCTCAGGGACATCGTCTCGAGAGTCTTCTCCGCCGGCGCCAAGGAAATGCACTTCCGCTCCGCCTGCCCGCCGTACCTTTTCACCTGCAAATACCTTAATTTCTCCAGATCCGGCAGCAACGTCCTCTCCCTGGCCGCCAGGCGCGCCATCAACCACCTGGAAGGTTTCAGCGAGACCGTTCCCGAAGAATACCTGCAGTACGGCTCCGAGAAATACGAAGCCATGGTGGACTACATCAGGAAAGAATTCTCCATGACCACCCTGCGCTATCAGAACCTGGACGACATGCTGGACGCCATCGGGCTTCCCAAGGACGAAGTCTGCACCTTCTGCTGGACCGGCAAAGAGTAAATAAAAGCAGGATCTTTTTGCCGCCCATAACAACAGGCACGGCATCAGGGTAAAAACCTTACCTGCGGTTTATGACTTTCGTGCAGAGAGAGGAGTGTTTTATGCGGAAGTTCTCGCCGCTGACGCTGACGTTGTCGATGAAAATGCCGGCGTAATCCGCGGCGGCCTCGAAGGTGAAAGTCTTGACGCAGCCGGGGCCCATTTCTCCCCCGCTCATGGTAAAGGACTTCGTGCCGGGGTCCGAGATCAGGGAAATGCCGATGGGAAGCGTATTCTTGACTACAACGTTCCTGGCCGTGCCGGAGCCGGAATTCTTGACTCTAATGGAATATTTGAAACGTTCCGCCACCCTGATGCGCGTCGGGCCGTTCACATCCACTTCCAGCATGGCCCTGCTGGCGTCCTTGGAGTAAGGGCTTTTGTATTGCGACTGGGCCGGTTTTTCGAAGGTCTCTTTCACCCTGTACAAAACTCTGCCTTTCCTTTCGGGGGCTTTCGTCTCCCCTACCTGGGAGAGCGGCTGATTTTCCCCAGACTGAGATACGGGGTTCTGCGGGACTAGGCGCTTTTCCGCGGGCGGGGTTTCGGTAAAGGGCGGGGGCGTTTGATCTTGCTTTTGGGCGGCGAAAGTTTCCGTTTGCTTAGCAAGGCTCTCCGCGGCTTCGGCTTCTTTTGCCAGCTGATTCTTCAAATTCTTTTCCCTGTCTTCTCTTTCCAGGACATCGAGCCTCGCAAGTTTTTCCTTGGCGTCGGCCGCTCCGCCGGCTATAGCTTTTTCATACCAGATCCGGGCGGCGGCGCGATCCGCAGGAACGCCCCATGCGTTGCAATAAATGTCTCCCAGGATGGACTGCGCCGCGGGATTTCCCGCTTCCGCCGCTTTGGATAGCCACAAATGCGCCTGGGAATTGTCCTTGACGGTGCCTCTGCCCATCAAATAATCTATTCCCAAATTGACCCAGGCGTCTTCATACCCTTTGACGGCGGCCACCTTGAAACACTTGAAAGACATGTTTTGATCCTGGGAAACGCCGCGGCCGTTCTCGTACATCAAGCCCAGTTTGTAGATCGCTTCGGGATCCTCTTTGGCGGCCGCTTTGCGATACCATTCGAAAGCCTGTCCGTACTTTTGCTGATCGTAATAAAAGTTTCCCATGAAGGTCATGGCGGCGGTCCTGCCCTGCTGCGCCGCGAAGGAAAGATACATGAAAGCCGTGTCGTCGTCCTCCGGCTTCCCGCCGATCCCGCGCAAATAATAACTGCCTAGCTTTTCCACGGCCTCGGCGTCGTATTTCTGCGCGGCCAGGTCGAACCAATAGGCGGCGGAAAGATAATCTTCGCTTTTCTCGTACGTCTTTCCAAGTTTTGTCTGGGCGGCAGCGTGTCCCATTTGCGCGGACTTTTTATAATATTCGAAGGCCGCCGCTCCGTCCCGCGCGACTCCGTAGCCGTTGTCAAAGAGGACGCCCAGCGCGAAGATCGCTTCCGGATCGTTTTGCTTTGCGGCTTTTTCATACCAGGGGAAAGCTTCGGCGGGAAGATTGTCGTTCAGGTAATAAGAGCCCAAAGCTTTCATGCAAAAGGCGTCGCCCATGTCGGCGCCGGCTTTGAAACTTTTGAAAGCGGCCTTAAGGTTCCTTGCGGCGCCAAGGCCGCAATAGCGGCAGAAGCCTTCCATATAAAGGGCCTTCGCATAACCCGTCTTGGCCGCCTTTTCGATTTTCGAGAATCCGAGGGCAGGATCTTTATCGGCGCCGATCCCGTAGAGGTAGCAGATCCCCAGGTCGAGCAAAGCGCCCGCCGACCCTTCATCCGCGGCTTCTTTCAGATAGTTGAAGCGGTCGCGGGGAAAATCTTCCAAAGCGGGCTGATTTTTACGGTCCTGCAATATTTTAAACATGACGTCACAAAAGAGGCTTAGAGCGTCTTTGTCGCCGCTTTTCGCGCAATGCAGCAGAAGATCCGCTGCCTGATAAAGTTCTCCCGATCCGATCGCCGAGTCGGCGAGTTTTCTTATGGTCTCGAGATCGCCTTTGCCGACCTTGCCGAAATCGGTCTCGACAAGCTCGTTCCAATCCAGATCGTCCGCCCTGACGCAGTAACGTTTCGGTTCGGCCTCAAAGCGGGAGACTTCCATAAGGCACATATCAGTCTCGGAAAACCTTTTCAAAAGGGAGGTGGCGCCGATGACAAGATTCGTTCCCGCAAGCACGACGGGTCCTCCGCTGCAGGAGGCCGGGAAAGGAACGTCAATGACCATGTATCCAGGTTCGGTCGTTTTGACCTTCCCTTCGCACTTGTCAACGAAGCCTTTTCCGAGGGTGTCCGCGTAGCACGCGACTTTCCGCCCGTTGGCGAAAATGCTTAAGGAGGCGCGCAGGGGAAGGCCGGCTCTTACGCCTTCAGGCAGGTCTGTTTCAAAAACGGCCAGATCGCGGTCCTTTGCGACAAAAGTTTTCTTTATTTTCAGTTCTTTCCCGTCGCTGTCGGTTATGATCAAAACAGGCGAACGTTCAATCAGATGCCGGCAGGTCATCACATAGGTCTTGCCGTCGCGCTGCACGGCGAATCCGGTCCCGGACGAGCTTAAAGATTTGACGGTGCAGCAAGCCTGGGCGGGATCGACATAGCCGGATCCCGCGGCCGGGGAGGTTTTCGTTTCCTCGGAAGTTTCGCTCTCGCTTGAGACGACCGGCGCCGCTTTGGCATCCGATTCAGCAACAGATATGTCCTCAGTTTTCTCCTCTGCGGCGGGAGCTGCCTCATTTTCGATTTCGGCGGCGGAACTTATCTCCAATATCTCTTCGATGACGGCCGTTTCTCCCGCCGTCCCTTCCTCGGCTTCGCTGACCCTATCGGCGGACGCGATCACCCCGCCGGATAGTTCTTCGGCGGCGGAAGGCGCTTTTTTCTTGTCCAGCCAAAGCATCACTACCGCCACGCTGAGAGCGGTTATCACCATCAGAAGGATAACGGTGGTAAGGGGGACGCCTGATCTCTGAGAGTTTTCAGCCATGAATTACATTTGCGAGAGTTTATAATATTCCAATTGGGAAGGTAATTATATTAAATATTCGTCAGGAATAAAAGGCGAGGGGGCTGCCGGGACAAATTTAACGGGATCCGGGGGGGAAATCCGGCGAAGAAGGTTTAATGTCACGATTATATGACATTTAGCCCTTTCATTGGCCTTGAAAATATTCTATAATTATTCGAATTTAATGAAAATCAAGGAGGAAATAATATGTCCGCTGCCAAAAGAGCGCAAGGCGCCGTGTCAAATTTAACCATGTTTTTATTGATCATAATCACCGCTCTTCTGGTGGCGGTGGCCATGCTTTACATGCAAAACCAGAACATGGCCAAACTTAACGCCGGGAAAACGCCCGACGTTCCCGCGGCGGAGGAAAGCGCCCAGGTAACCGATCAGGTGGAGCCGCCAAGCGAACCCGCTGCAGAACTTGAACAGACCTCCGAGCAGGAAGAAATTGCCGAAAACCCGCCCGAGGAAAGCGCGGAAACGGCCGCCGAAGATGAGCCCGAGGAAACCGTCGATCCCATAAAAAGCTGCGTGACCATCACCACCATATCCGGACAAGGCTCAGGCTTCGTCTGCGAGAAAGACGGCGTTGTCTACATAATGACCTGCGCCCATGTGGTCTATGACGAGCCCGTGCTTATCATAAAAGATCTGGAAGGACATTCCCTGAAAGTGCAGGAAGTTTTGACGGCCAATGACAGGGACCTGGCCTTGATAAAGATCGAGAAGCCTGATTTCAAGATCTATCCCCTTCCCTATCACGAAAACGTCACCTCCCTCACAAAACTTCCGGAAGTCGTCTGCTACGGCGACAGCGAAGGCGTGGGCGTCATAGTCAAATGCGAAGGCAAGCTTTTGGGCATCGGGCCTCTCTATGTTGAGACGGACACGCCCTTCGTGAGCGGAAACAGCGGCGGCCCCGTGCTTCTTAAAGACACCAATCTGGTCATAGCCGTGGCGGCCTCCCTCACCCGCCGCAGCGAAGGCGACAAATGGGCCAAGGGCACGCGTTTTGAAAACGAGACCAGACGCTTCTCCGTAAGGTTCGACAATTTGAAAACCGAAGACCTAAAAACCACGGAATTTGGGAAGATAGAGGCAAACGATTGCCAGGCGCTGGATAAATTCGCGGAAGAATGCCAAAAGCAAGGCGATTACGAAACTTATTATAAGATCATTATCTACAACGCCGGCCTGAAAGACACCTGGGCCCTCAACAAATGCTGCGAGTTCCTTTTGGCTGATCTTGTCAACAAAACGAGCAAGGAAGTGTCCGAGCAGGAGCAATACCAGACCTTCAAGACTTTCAAGAACGCCGCCGACAACAACATTCCCGGAGGAGTATTCGGCCTTGGTCTTTGCTACATATGCGGAATAGGAACGAACATGAACACGGAGGAGGGGTTCAAAAAAGTCCAGGAAGCCGCCGCCGCGGGCTACGCCGCCGCTCAATATGTCGAAGGTTACTGCTACTTTTACGGGACCGGAACGAACAAGGATCTTGAAGCGGCCTTCGCCAGTTATAAGAAAGCGGCGGCGCAGGACAACCTGAAAGCCCTGAACGCCCTCGGCGACTGCTATCACTACGGCTGGGGCACCTCCATAAACGACAACCTGGCCAGGGAATGCTTCCAGAAAGCCGCCGACAAAAACGACGCCGAAGGGCAGTGGAACATGGGGCTTTGCTACGAATACGGGATCGCCGTTCCCAAAGATTACGAGAAAGCCTTTTCCTATTATGTCAAGGCGGCGGAACAAGGATACGTCGACGCCTGCGTGAGGCTGGCCGACGCTTACACGGAAAAGAAAGATTACAAAAGCGCCCTTATCCTTTACCGCAAGGGCGCGGAGCAAAATGATCCGGCGGCCATCTTCGCCCTGTCGGTGTTTTATAAGCTCGGGCTTGGCGGCCTGCCCAAAGACACAAACATGGAGATCGCCCTGGTAAAGCAGGCAGCCGATCTTGAAAACGAAAGCGCCATGCTGGCCATGGGAAATTACTACCTGGAAGGTTACTATTCCATCGGCAAAGATCCCGCGGAGGCGGCGCTCTGGTATCTGAAAGCTTCCGAAGCGGGCAGCGCCGAGGCCAAAAAACGCCTGGGAGACATGTACGCGAACAGTGAATACGGCGAAGTTAATTTGAGCAAAGCCTTCAAATACTACAAGGAAGCCGCGGAATCCGGCTGCGAGGAGGCTTTTGCGGATCTCGGCATATGCTATCTGTACGGCGCGGGCACGGAAAGGAATGTTAAGCAGGCCGTTTACTGGATCGGGAAAGCCGCCAATACTGGCATTCCTTATGCCCAGCGAACCTTTGCCCAGTGCTATTACAACGGCTGGGGCGTGCCCATGAATTATCAGAACGCTTTCTACTGGTATGAAAAATCGGCCCAGGGCGAAGACCCCGACGCCATGCTTTACACCGGCGTCATGTGGGAAAGGGGCCTCGGCGTCCCCCAGGCCGATTACCAGAAAGCCGCCGACTGGTACGCGAAAAGCTACATGAAAGGAAACACCACCGCGGCCTTCAACTTGGGAATGCTTTATTTTTACGGAAGCGGCGTGGCAAAGGATCTCAACTATGCCAAGCAGCTCTTCAAATACGCCTGGGAAAACGGCCAGAACCAGGACGCCTACAAAATGATGCTTCAGTGCCGCTGATCCGCATGCGACCTCCCGGCGCAAACAAAACAGCCGCGTCTTTTGGACGCGGCTGTTTTTCCTTTTTGCGCTTCGCCGATCCTATTCTTGGCTAAAGAAAGCGCAGGTCTTCCTGAGCCCTTCCTCGAAGGAGAATTTGGGTTCGTAGCCGAGAAATTTCCTGGCTTTCGTTATGTCGGCGCTGGAATGGAGGACGTCCCCCACCCTGGGCGGCGCCATAACGGGCTTGAGATCGGTCCCCATGATGCGGTTTATGGCCGCGTGGAGCTCCAGGAGGCTTATGGTCTGGCCGCAGGCGATATTGAAGACCTGCCCGGAGATCCCGGGGACTTTGGCGGCCAAGAGATTAGCCTCCACGTTGTTCTTAACATAAGTGAAGTCCCTGGTCTGCTCGCCGGTGCCGTAGATGACGGCCTGTTTCTTTTCCCTAGCGGCGGCGCAGAAAAGCGGAATGACCGCGGAGTAAAGGCTGTTGGGATCCTGGCGTTCACCGAAGACGTTGAAGTACCTCAAAACCACCGTCTCCAGGCCGTAGATGGCCGCGAAGGAGCGGCAGTAATACTCGCCCGCCAGCTTCGTGACCGCGTACGGCGAGATGGGATCAGGCAGTTCGCGTTCGCTTTTTACGGGAGCGCCGGAATTGCCGTAGGCGGAGGAAGAGCCGGCATAAACCAGTCTTCTAACCTTCTGCTCCGCCGCTCTTCTGAGAACGTTCAGCGTTCCCGCAACGTTGACTTCCGTGCTTTCCTCGGGGTTTTCCACGGACCTGGGGACGGAAGCCACGGCGGCGTGATGCAGCACGTAATCGACGCCCCGCATCGCCTTTTCCACCAAAGAAGCGTCCCTGATGTCGCCTTCATAAAACTCGATGTCGTTTATGAAGGAAGTCATGTTTTCTGCTTTCCCGGAAAAGAAGTTGTCTATCACGCGGACGCTTTCACCGCGCTTGACAAGTTCTTCCGCAAGGTGCGAGCCGATGAAGCCCGCGCCTCCTGTCACCAAATATGTCGCCATTTTTATGCCAAAAGATTAACGAACCATTCCGGAGGCCTCACGGGCCTCAGCTGTTTGTAGTCGAGGCAGACGTGGACGGTGTAGCCGTCCACCAGCAAGGTCTCCCCTCTCTTGATCTCGCATTTAACGCGCAGCTTCAGTCCCTCGAAGCCTTCCGCCCAGGCTCTGATGGTCAATAGATCGTCGTACCTGGCGGGCGCGTGGTAGTTGCAGTGGGCTTCCAAAACGGGAAGCCCCAAGCCCTTTGATTCCATTTCCTTGTAGGTCAGGCCCAAGGAACGCATGAGTTCGTTGCGGCCTCTCTCAAAGAAAACGAAATAGTTGGCGTAATAGACCACGCCCATCTGGTCGGTGTCGGCATATGGGACGCGGTATTCCAAAGCGCATTCTTTCATATCAGAAGGGAGGATCGTCGTAGTTATTGCCGCCGCCTTGATTGGTGTCGAAACCGCCGCTCTGGGTTTCGCCGCGGCCCTGGCCGCCGAAGCCGCCCTGAGAGCCGCCGAAGCCGCCCTGGGAGCCGCCGAAGCCGCCCTGGGAGCCTCCGCCGAAACCGCCCTGAGAGCCGCCGAAGCCGCCCTGGGATGACTGTCCGCCCTGGCCCTGACGATCGCTCTGGCAGACGTAAACGATGTAATCGGGATCGCTGCTGTTCTGATGATAGTTGTTGCTGAAAATAAGGACTCTCAAAGACTGGATCGAGCCGGAAAGATAATCTTTGCCCTTGCGGTCGCGGTTGCGCCAAAGGCCGGTGATCCTGATACCGCCTTTCTGCTGGGGCTCTTCTTTTGGCGCCTGGCTTTCCTCGCCGGGATTGTCCAGCCTTTCAAGCTGCACCAGGGTCAGGTAATAGTCCGGCTCCCTTTCGCCTTTTTTGAAGTTGTTGCAGACGATGTTGACCTTAACGCGCCCGGACAAAGTCCCGGTGAGCATCATAACGCCGTTCATGTCTTTTTCTTCCCAGAGTCCCATAACTCTGATAAGCTGTCCGCGATTGCTTTGCGGTCCGTTGAAAAAATCTGCCATAATAGCTCCTGATTTTATTTGTACTACTGTTCGGTAGGTTGTTTACTCGATGGTCAGCTCCACCGCCTGCTCGTCGCAGTCCGGGAATTTCGGACAGTTGATGCAGACGCTCCAGATCTTGTGCGGAAGGCGCTCTTTGTTGATCGTTTTGAAGCCGCATTTCAAAAAGAATTCCGGAACGTAGGTCAGGGCGAACATTCGCTTCAGGCCAAGGGCCCTGGCGTCTTTGACGCAGGCTTCCACCAGCATTCTGCCGATGCCCATGTCCTTGTGCCCCTCGGCCACCGTAAGCGAGCGGATCTCGCCCAGGTCTTCCCAGACGATGTTCAGCGCCACGCAGCCTACAATCTCGCCCTTTTCCTTGTCTATCGCCACGGTGAAATCGTGGACATGCTCATAGAGGTCCGAGAGAGCCCTCGGGAGGAGTTTGAATTCCGCCGCCTCGCTCATGATAAGCTCGTAAACTTTGTGCATCATGCCCAAAGTCGGCTCTACAAGTTCATATTTCATTTCTTGCCTTCTCCTGATTTATGCGTCTGGGAGAATCCGCGCCACAAAGAAAGCGCCTCATCCTCTCCCAAATTGGTTCTTTTTACGATCTCTTCCGCCAGAAGATCCGCCCATTCCCTGCGGCTCTCCCGCACGCCCGTGTGGAAAGAAAGGGAATTTATGAGCCTTCCGTCCTCCAGTCTCACGGGCTTCGGGGGATTGTTAAGGTTCAATCCCACCCCGGTTATGAAAGCGCCTCCGTGCTCCTCCACCAGTATCCCGGCCGTTTTCGCGCCGTCTGTCAAAACGTCGTTGGGCCAAGAGAGGGTTGGCTGGAGCCCTTTTTTCGCCAAGGCTTCCGCCACGGCGATCCCCGCGGTCAGGGAAAGGACCTTAGG
The DNA here is from genome assembly GCA_017649705.1 of bacterium. GTDB lineage: Bacteria > Auribacterota > UBA3054 > UBA3054 > UBA3054 > UBA3054. Next base: position 12,329 of record JAGCGH010000156.1, on the reverse strand, counting down.
AGCCTTCACAAGGGAAGCATCCGTCGCGACGGAAAGAAAAAGATTCCCCTCGAAGGATTCCCAACTCTTGCCGTACTGTCCCCTGCCCTTGAGCTGGCGGTCGGCGAAGAGGTAGAAGGGAAGCTTCTCCCCGGCGTCGATTAGAGCTCTCGCTTCGTCCATGGTGGAAGCGCACTCTTTGAGGCGGAATCCTTTCATGCGTCCAGCCCCAGATCCACAGCGGGGGCGCTGTGGGTTATGGCGCCGATGGAGACGCGCTGCACCCCGCATTCGGCTATTTCCGAAAGGTTGTCCAGCGTCACTCCGCCCGTCGCTTCCAGTATCACTTTGCCCTTCAGGGCCTCCGCGATCCTTTTCATCTCCTCCGCGGGAATGTTGTCCAGCATCAGGATGTCGGGCTTGAGAACCGCCAGCTCCAGCGCCTGGTCGTAATTCTCCGCTTCCACGGCGATGGGAACGCCCGGATGCTCTTTCCTGGCTTTTTCAAAAAGCTCTGCGTAGCTGAGTCCGGAATAATGCAGATGATTGTCTTTCAGCATTATCATGTCCGAAAGGTCGAGGCGGTGGTTTTGTCCTCCGCCGCAGACCACGGCGTATTTGTCCAAAAGCCTGAACCCGGGCATGGTCTTCCTGGTGTCCACGATCTTAACGAGGCCCCGGGAGGCGGAAACGTATTTCGCGGTCAGCGTCGCCACGCCGCACATTCTCTGCAGCAGGTTGAGGACCGTCCTCTCGCAGCTTAGGATCGGCGCAAGCGGGCCGGAGACGACGGCCAGGGTCTCACCGGCCGACGCGCGCTCCCCGTCCTCTTTCATGAGCGTCGTCTCCACGGCGCCTGAAAGGAACTTGAAGCCCAAAGAGACAGTCTCGATGCCGGCCACCACGATATCCTGCCTTGTCCTCAGGAAAAATTTTCCCTCTTTTTCCTCGGGGCAGCTTATCATGGAGGTGAGGTCGCAGTCGGCCTTGTCTTCGTAGAGAGCCCTGGACAAAAGAGCGCGGGCGCACAAACGTTCCTTGGCTGAGAAATGCATCAGTTCGCTTCCGTGAGTTCTTTTATCCGGTTCGCTATGGCGGAATCGGCGTTGATCCTCAAAGGCTCGAAGGCGGGGTCCTGCAGCAGGCGTTTCCTCGTGGCGGCCTTGTCGGCTTTGGCGGCCGCCTCCACATAGTTCAGCGCCTCCTTGTGCCGTCCGGTCATGATGAAGGCCACGGCCATCTGAAGGTTGAATTCCGCCTTCTTCTGGTCGTTAAGCTCGGCCTGCATCAATCCCTGGTTGTAGGCTATGGCCATTTCCGTATAAAGTTTTTTCTTCTGGAAGATCCTGCCTATCTTGTCGAACATTTCGGGATCGTCGATGTCGTTTCTGCCAAGCAGCCCGGCGTAGATGACCTGCGGGAAAGCCGTGTCCTTGACTTTCTCCCACCTGGCGGCCATGTCGAGGTAATGCTTCCAGTCGATGGGGCCCTCGGCTTTGAGTTCCTCTTTCAGCTGCTCGTGGAGCTGCTTGTTCTGCACTTCCACGGAAAGATAATGGACGTACTGCGCCATGGAGGCGTTCATGGGGTCTTTCGCCAAATATTCCTTGATAACGCTCAAGCCTTCCGTTTCCCTGCCGTTCCTGGCCAGGAGCGAAGAGAGGCGCATGTAGGCCTCGGCGGACATGTCGTTGAGCCAGATGGCGTCACGGTAGGCCAGCTCCGCCTCCTTGATCATTTTGTGGTATTCGTAAAGGCCGCCGATAGCGGTGCGGCACTTGGCGAAGGATTTCCTGGCCGCCAGATCCTCGAAGAACTCACCGGCCTTGACTTCCACCTTGCCTTTGCGGCCGTTGTTTATGTCTTCGAAATAAAGCGTTCCGCCGTTCTTGAAGACGTCTTTCAGATTCTTCCAGTATTTCGTGTCGGCCTCGACGATCTCCGGCGTTATTGTCACCTTTTGGCCGCAGAGTTCCATGATGATGCCGGCGGGCTTCAGGTAAGGATACATCCATTCGATGGTGTAGCTCTCCTCCAGGAAGAAGGGATTCTTCTTGATGTTCCTGTCGTAGATCATCCTGGTCAGGATGGCGTTGAGGCGCATGACGCCCTCGATGCCCCTGATGGAGATCTTGCCGCCGTCCAGGCTGACTTCCTCGCCCACGTACTCCCCTCTCTTGACCCGTTTCTCCACATCCTGGTAATAAAGCTCGAAAGAGTGCTGGAAATCGTAATCGGAAGGAATGTAGATGGTGTCCACGCCTTTCTTATGGTCTTCCCTGGAGGCGTTCAGCAGTTTCAAAAGCGCCCTGACCCAGCCCCATACCACCTGCGGCTCGCAGTAGCGGTCTCTCAGGACCGTCATGTAGGAGTCGTCCGCCAGCCCGTTCTGGGTGATGAGCCAGCAGTCCTCCCTGAAGCGGTCCACGTTGATCATGTACATGGGGACGAATCGTCCGGGGTCCGTGCCGCCGTAGTAAATGGTGTTGGGCTTGCAGATCTTCATGATCTCTTCACCGTAGATGTAGCCGAAATTCTTATAGCGCTGGTTGTTCTCGCCCCAGTTCTCCGTGGCGGTGATGAAGGGTGTCAAAAAGCACAGAAGCGCGATGAATATGGCGCACAAGCCCATCTTTCCGGGGACTTTCACGCTAAGCAGGATGAAAAGGCCTATGAAGGCGAAAATGGCGCCGTAGCAAACGCCCACCGCCACCGAGGCTCCGCCCAGGTTGTGCAGCGCGGCGCTGATCAAAAAGTTGTTGAAAGTTCCGGGATGCGCCGCCTCCAGGGGCACCGCCGCAATGAAGAACAAGCCGTAGACAAGGAAGGCCGTCCCCACCCCCAGAGCCAGGGTCCGCCACTTGTCCCCCACGTTCTTCGCCATGGGAAGCAGAACGGCGGTGATGGTTATCATGCCGGTGCCGACCAGAACGGCCAGCGCCGCGTGGGACATGATGAAAAAGACGCGGTTGATGTACTGGCTGGTGACGTCAAGCTTCGGGTTCATCAGGTAGCACATGCCGATGCCGCAGCACAGAAGCGTGATCAAAAGGAAAACGAGCCAGTTCCTTAATTTCTCTTTCTTGGCCACCACCAGAATGGTCACCAGGCACAAAAAAGCGAAGATCAGCGTCATGGGATACTGGTCCCAGGTGTCCTTGAGATAGAACCAGCACTGCAGAAGGAAAGTTTTCAATCCCCTGGAAAAGGACAGCTGCTCATACTGCCCGCGGCAGATGGCGTGCCACAATCCCTGGGTGGTCCTGGGGCGGCCCCAGTTCAGCTGAGGGTTGGTGGCGGAGGCGATGGGCAGCCAGAAATACATGCACAGTCCCAGAAAGAAAGAGCCCAGAAGCTTGCCCCACTCGCCGTAGTCGAAGAATTTCTTGTTGACGGCGTCGGAGATGATCCAATAGGCCACGAACGGCACGATGAACATCAGGAAAAAGTTGCCCTGCCCCAATATGTCGTCGAAGGAGAAAGGCGTGAGCCTCACAAGCGTTCCCTGGTAAGACAGCTTGTTGAAGACGAACCAGGAGAAAAGGAGAAGGAAGACCGCGTTCAGGCAAAGCGTCAGGTATTCCGCGTTAGACCGCCTGGCGCAATAAGCCGCCCAGGCCATGCCGCCTATCATGACGAAGACGGTGTAGTGGTTGGTGTTGGCGAAACCGAAGATGAAAGCCATGGCGTAAAGGATGCCTCTTTTTTCCGGATTGAACATCAGGATAAAGGAAAGCAGCATCAGCAATACCATGAAGAAGGCGTTGAGGGAATAGACTTCCGTTATGGTGCACTGCGACCAGGTCCCGGGAGTCAGGGCGAAAAGGACGCCCGCGGCGATGCCGCAGAGAGAGTTGACGAACCTGGGGACCGTGAGTCCGAAGCGCTCCAGGGAGGGAATGATGTGCATCTTGTGCAGTTCGTCGTTCTCGTCGTCGAAGAAGAGCTCCCCGGCCTTGGTGATGATCAAAGTGATCATGCCAGCGGCCAAAGCGCCCGTAAAGGCGGACCAGAGATTCACCCTGTAGGCGATGTCGTGGCCGATGGGCAGGGAGGAGAAGATCTTGGACATGATGGTCCAGAAGGGATATCCCGGGGGATGCGGGACGCCGAGACGGTAGGCCGCGGTGATGAGTTCGCCGGAGTCTTCCAATCCCACGGTGGGCTGGAGAGTGTAGATATAAACGGAAAGCGAAACGGCGTAGGAAATTACCGCTGAGATCCAGTTGACGGGAGAAAACCAATAAAACCAGGAAACGGAAGAGCCGTTCTTCTTGGAACTGTCTTCCGCCGCCGCCGAGGCGGCTGCCACCGCGCCGGGCGCGTCTTCCTGCGTAAACTTACGGGCCATATTGCTCCTTATACTAAATTTGATTATTAATATTTCATTATACAAGGATTTAGGCTACAAGTCAACGAGATTGGGGCGACGGGACGATCACCCATGCCAGCCGCGGCCTCCCGGAGCGCGCGGGACGCCCGAGCCCTTTGTCCGCTTCGTTTTTACCGCCTTGGAAAAATGTTATAATGAAATATTAATGACTATGGAAAATAAGGATCTGACATACGCGGTCATTGGGACCGGCGCTCTGGGCGGCTACTACGGCGGCAAACTCGCTTACGGCGGCAGGCGCGTCTGCTTCCAGATCCGCACGGGCTTCGAGGAAGTCAAAAAGCAGGGGATCATAATCAACTCCTGCGACGGCGACTTTACGCTCCCCGACGCCGAAATATACAACGAGACCAGCGGCATGCCGAAAGCGGACGTGGTTCTGGTCTGCCTCAAGACCACCGCCAATTATCTCCTGCCGGAGATGCTGAAGCCCATCCTCAAGGAAGAGACGCTCGTGATCCTCGTGCAGAACGGTCTCCTCTTCGAGGAAGAACTGAGCGAAAGCCTGCCGGGACAAGCCATCGCCGGCGCCTCGGCGTTCATCTGCTCTTTCAAGGTGGCTCCCGGACACATCAGCCACCGCGACTTCGGGCACATCAGCTTCGCCCTGCTCAAAAAGAGCGAGGCGGCCTGCGAGCTTCTTGAAAAAGTCAAAGACGACTTCATTGCCTGCGGCGTGGAGGCCTCCGTGGAAGCGGATCTTCCGACGCTCCGCTGGCGCAAGCTTGTCTGGAACATCCCCTACAACGGCATGACCGTGGTCATGGACACCTCCACGGACAAACTCATGCAAAACTCCGAAAGCAGGAAGCTCATAAAGGACCTGATGTTGGAAACGCAGCAGGGAGCCCTGTCCTGCGGCGTAACGATAGAAAGCGACTTCATCGAGAAGATGCTTACCTACACCGACTCCATGATCCCCTACGCCCCGAGCATGAAACTAGACTACGACGCCAAGCGCCCCATGGAGATAAAAGGAATCTATTCCAATCCCCTGAAAGCCGCCCTGAAGTTCGGAGTCGACCTGAAGAAGATCAGAATGCTGGAACAGCAACTTTATTTTAAACAAAGCGAGTACTTGAAATGACCAACCCTGTTATTACCGCTCTCGACGTCAGCGACCGCGAAGCGATGAAAAAGCTGATAAGCGACCTCGCCCCTTTCGGCGGCATCTTTAAACTCGGCCTGGAAATGTTCGTGGGCTTCGGCCCTGAGATCGTCCGGGAAGTTATTGCCGGAGGCGGCAAAGTCATGCTGGACCTCAAGCTTCACGACATCCCCAACACCGTCAAAAAAGCCGCCAAGAACGCCGGCCTTCTCGGCGCGGAACTGCTGACTGTCCACGCCTCCGGCGGAAGCGCCATGCTGAAAGCCGCCGTGGAAGGCGTCAGGGAATCCGGCTCCAAAACTAAGGTTTTGGCGGTGACCGTGCTGACCTCCATCGACGAGGAGACCTTGCAAGGCGAGCTGGGCGTCGGGAAAAGCGTGATAGAGCAGGTGAAGAGCCTTGCTCTCCTGGCCCGGGAAAGCGGCGTGGACGGCGTGGTCTGCTCGCCAAAGGAAATAACGGCCATCAGGGAATGCTGCGGTCCGGAGTTTCTTATCGTGACCCCCGGCATCAGGCCCAAAGGCTCGGCCGTTGGCGACCAGAAAAGGATCAAAACGCCCTCCGAAGCCATCAGCGACGGCGCCAGCTACATCGTGGTGGGGCGCCCCATTACGGAAGCCCCCTCCCCCGCCGCCGCCATGCGGGATATCTTAAACGAGATCGAGAACGCGAAGTAAAATGGAAGAAAACAATATTCAAGACGCCCCTGATTTCAGCGCCATGCACGCCAGGAACCGCCGCTGCAAAGGCATTACGATAATCGCCCTGATAGCCGCGGCCGCAGCGTTTCTGGCGCTCTACTACTATCCCCTTCTGAGGACTTACCAGAGCTGGAACAGCCAGCACGGCTACAATTCCAACGGGCTCATTATCTTTTTAGGCAGCGCTTATCTTCTGTTCGCGGCCAGGAAGGTCATGAGATCAGCCAGAAAGCAGATCTCTTATCTTGGGCTGATTTTCCTTGCCTTCGGCCTTGTTTGCACCCTGGGGCTGAAAAGAGCCGACTTCAACGCCGCGCAAACGGTTTTCTGTCTTTTCTGCTTCTGGTCCACGCTACTGTATCTTGGCGGCTGGCAGATGGCCAAGGCCGCCATCTTCCCTCTGTTCATCATGCTCTTTTCCGTGCAGTGGGGCTTGGGCAGCAGCATCATCTCCACTCACCTAAGGATCCTCTCCACCGACATCGCCTGCCGTTTCATCAACTTCACCGGCAAGCTTTGGGACATCCAGGTCATCCGCCAGGGCACCAACGTCTCTTTGGTGAACATCCCGGAGGTGCAGTTCGACGTGGCGGCCCCCTGCAGCGGGCTGCAGTCCCTCATCATGACCAGCGTCCTGTGCCTGGTCATGGCCTACTTCTCCCTGAAGACCTGGTGGAAGCGGGTCGTCATGATCCTTTTGATCGCGCCCATCGCCGTCCTGAACAACTCTCTGAGGATCGTTCTGATCGCCTACTGCGGATCCTTCTTCACTTACCTCGAGCATACGCTGCATCTTTCGGAAGGCTGGGGCCGCAAGGTGGCCTTCGGGGCCTTCCACGAATATCCCGGCGTGGTGGTCTACACCCTGGGCTTCGTCATGATCTTCGCGGCCTGCGCGATACTTGAAAGACTTCCCGGAATAGAAAGGGAATTGGCCGCGCAGCGCAAGGCTAAAAAGCAGGCTGAGAAAGAAGCCAGGGAAAAGGGAGAGACTCTCCCCAAGGAAGAAGAGGACGTCAGGGAGGACTTCGACGAGGGCCAGGCCTCCCCGTATTACGCCAAGGTCTACGTGCACGCCCTGATCGTTTTCGCGCTGGTCTTCGCCGCCTACCTCCTGTCCGGCAAAGTCAAGGAGAACATCCAGTATACGCCCGGGCTCGCCTACGCTACGACGCCTTACCTGGTGACGGGTGAAGGCATCTCCGTCAGAATGCTGCCCATAATAACCAACATCCCCCTGAGGACCGAGACGAGGGTCGGCGTTCCGGTGCCGGTCTCCGAACTGGAATTGAAGGAACTGCCTGAGGACACGGCCTATTTCAGGGCTTATTATCTTCCCAAGGAACTCTACTCCTCCTACGAAAAGAGCGTGGAAAAACTCTTTTCATCGAAGGAAAGCGACGAGGATCGCTACGGATCCCTGTACGGCATCTCCCCTGAAGCTCCCTTCGACGGGCTGGGGGCCACCCAGCTTGTCGCCATGGCCTCCTTCTGGCGTTCCAACCTTGTCCTGAAAGCCAAAAGCGCCCAGACCGGCGAGGAGAAGGCCCGCGCCTTCCAGACCGCCCAGCTGCTCCACCATTTCGCCCTGATCCAAACGATACAGCTGCACCGCCATCCGGAAGCCGTCATGCTGGCCATAGTTCAGAACGACAAGGACCATCACTCCATCCACGCCCCAGAAGCCTGCTTCCCCAGCCAGGGCTGGACCATCGACGAACCCACCGATTTCCCCATAACTTTGGGAAGTTCTTCCTTTGACGCCGCCAGGATGGACGTCAGCTTCATCCAGGCCAACATCAGGGAGACCATCATCTACTGGTACCAGTGCGACCACAAGCTGCACAAGAAGGAGCCGCCCCTTTACGCCACCAGGCGCTACATGTGGCTCCCCTTCAAGACCACCCTGGATCTGGTCTTCAAGGGCCTGGGCGACCGCTGGGCCTTCGTCCGCTTCTCGGATCCCTTGACCGCGGACGAGAGCTACGATATGGGCGCCGAGCGCATCAAGAGCCTTATAAACGAACTGGAACCTTATCTCACCTACGAAAAATAAGTTTTTCGCCTATGAATAAGCTCAATCAATTTAAGGGCACCCGCCTTACCATGGTCATCATGATCTCCATAGGGCTTTCGGTGTTTTTGTGGGCCCGCTACAAGATAAGCGGATCCGAGGAATTCCAGATGGACGCGGAAGTCGTCTGCAACGTCAGCGACCCCGAGAAATTCACGGCCTTCACCTGCCTCACCAACACCACTGAGGAGATCAACCAGGTGAAGCTGACGGTGCGCTCGGCCAAAATAGACCGCGCCAAAGTCCGTCCCGGCGACTTCGCCCTTTACCTGGACTTCACCGCGGAGACGGAGCAGAACGTCATCCCCTCCCTGGAGATAAAACCCTCCATGGCCCAGTATATGGGGCCCTCGGCGGACAAGGACAAATTCACCGTGGTGGACGTGCATCCCAGGCGCCTCAGGGCCGTCGTCGACACCATAGGAGACCGCAGCCTGCCCATTATAGTGGACATCAAAGGCACTCCCGGGGAAGGATACGCCATAACCCAGACCAACGTCTCCCCTTCCTTCATAACCGTGAGAGGGCCGGCGGAACTGCTTAACAAAACGGAAAGCCTGTCCACGGAGACCCTGAGCGTGGAAGGCGTCAACAAGGATCTGGACACCCTCTGCTCCGTGGTGGTCCCCGAAAAGCTGAACGCCCACACCAGGCACGTGGCCGTAAAGCTCGAGATCAGCCACGAACCTAAGGTGATCAGCCTGGAAAAGATCGCCATCGCCCGCTTCGGAACGCCCCAGGGCGACAAGGAGGTCACCTTCCAACCCGCCACCGTGGATCTGATCATGGAAGTCCCGGTGGAGGATGCGGAATCCTTCGATCCCAAATCCATCAGCCCCTACGTGGACGTCAACAACCTGGCCCCGGCGGATTATACGCTTCCCGTAAAAGTCCTGCCTCCCAAGGTTGGCAGCGTGAAAAAGATCATCCCTTCGGAAATAGAGGTGATCATCCAGCAGAAGCCGAAGGCTCCCAAGCCTCCGGCGGCCCCGAAGCCGAAAAATCCCTCCGCGGCGGATTGACATCTCAGGGCCCTTTTGATAGTATAACTGAACAATTCTTAAAAAAAAGGCGGTGTAGCCAAGTGGCTAAGGCAAAGGTTTGCAAAACCTTCATTCATCGGTTCGATTCCGATCGCCGCCTCCAATTTTTTTATTTAAATGCCGAAGTGGCGGAATTGGTAGACGCCAGGGATTTAAAATCCCTTGTGCTTTTGCACGTGCCGGTTCGAGTCCGGCCCTCGGCACTCTTCTCCCGAGGTAGCAATTGACAAACAATTTTTCTCGCTTGCGTAAAAAACGCAGATGCATGCCTGACGGACTCTGGACTAAATGCGAAGGATGCGGTGAGATTATTTACAACAAGAAACTGAGGGAAGCCTTTCAGGTCTGCCCCAAATGCTCTTATCATTACAAGCTTGAGATAAGGGACCGCATCATGTTGCTTACCGACGAGGATTCCTTTTCGGAGATCGACGCCGGACTGATATCCGCCGACCCCTTGGAATTCAACGACGGCACCCCTTACCCTGAAAAGCAGGAGGCCACCAGGGCCAAGACCGGCGAAAACGAAGCCGCGGTCTACGGTGTCGGGAAAACAGACGGCCGCGAGATCGTGCTGGCCGTCATGAACTTCGATTTCATGGGCGGCTCCGTGGGCTCCGCGGTGGGTGAAAAAATAACCAGGGCGGCGGAACTGGCCCTGGAGAAAAAGATCCCCCTGGTGGTGGTCACCGCCTCCGGCGGCGTCAGGATGCACGAAGGCATCGTGGGGCTTATGCAGATGGCCAAGACCGCGGCCGCCATCGGAAAGCTGAAGAACGCCGGCGTCCCCTACATAGTCATTCTGACGAACCCCACCTACGGCGGCACCACCGCCAGTTTCGCCACTTTGGGCGACATCATAATCGCCGAACCGAAAGCCATGATCGGCTTCGCCGGCGCCAGGGTCATCAAGCAGACCACCAACCAGGATCTGCCGGAAGGCTTCCAGACCGCGGAATTCCTTCTGCAGCACGGACAGATAGACATCATTTCCCCGCGCATGGAACTGAAGGAGACGCTGTCGAAGTGTCTCGGCTACCTATGTTCACAGGAATCGTAGAGACAATAGGCAAAGTGGCCTCTTTGAAACGGGCCGGGCGCGTGCTTGAGCTTACCGTAAGCGCCCCCGACATCGCCCCCTCCCTTGCGCTGGGCGACAGCGTGGCCATAGACGGCGTCTGCACCACCGTCACTGAAAAAGACGCCTCCTCCTTCACTGTCCAGCTTCAGGAAGAGACCCTGAAGCGCACTTTTGCTTCCTCCTACCGCTTCGGGACCGAAGTCAACCTCGAAAGAGCCGTGACGCCGTCCACCAGGATGGGGGGCCATTTCGTACAGGGCCATATCGACTGCTGCGTCCCTGTGCGCTCTTTCCACTACGAGGGTGATGACATGGTGCTCCGCTTCCGGATCCCCCCTGAATTGAGCTTCTGCTGCGTGGAAAAGGGCTTCATAGCCGTCAACGGCATCAGCCTGACCATAGCGGGCGTCCTTCCGGACATCTCGCTGCACATAATCCCCGCCACTTTAAAAAACACCACCCTCAAGGATATCCGCGTCGGCTCGCCCCTGAACATCGAGACCGACATTTTAGGGAAATACGTCCGGGCTTCCTTGAAGCAGTGAGGCAGCCATGACGGATCTTCGCCATTACCACATCTGCTATTTCCTATGGATCCCGGCAATATTGCTAGGCATAGCAGGCGTTCTGGCGATCTACAGCGCGTCATTGGGCTATCATTCCGACTATGTTTCCCGCCAGCTTCTGTGGCTCGCCATGGGGCTTCTTTTGGCGGTGGGAGTATCCCTTATCCCCCACCTTTTCTTCCACCACTACGCCGCCATCATTTACGGCTTCTCGCTTCTCTCCCTTCTGGCGGTCCTGATATTCGGCCAGGAGCGCAACGGCGCCAAAGCCTGGCTGGGCTTCGGCTCCTTCGGCATCCAGCCTTCGGAATTCACCAAGATCGCCGTCATTTTCCTTTTCGGCAGATATTTCGCCGATTTCGAGGAGCACCGTTACAGTTGGAAATATTACCTGATGTCCTTCGGCATCCTGGCAATACCCATGGCGCTTATCCTTCTGCAGCCCGACCTAGGCACCATGCTGACCTTCTTCCCCGTGGTGGTGGCCATGTTCCTTGTGACCGGGACCAAGCTGTCCCTTCTCCTAACGACTTTCCTGGGCGTGCTGGCGGCCTTCCCGCCGGTCTGGATGTTCCTTCTGAAAAACCACCAGAAGCAGCGCTTCCTCCTGACCTGGCATCCCGAGAGAGACCCCTGGGGCTTCGGATACCAGGCCCTGATGTCGAAGCTCACGCTTGGCAGCGGCATGCTCTTCGGCAGAGGCTACGGCGAATCCCGCATGAGCAAGCTCAATTTCCTCCCCGAGCGCCACACGGACTTCATCTTCTCCGTCTTCGGCGAGGAATGGGGCTTCGTCGGTTCGGTCCTACTGCTCTGCCTTTACTTTTTCCTCATCCTGGCGGCCCTCAGGATCGCCAGGGGCGCCAAGGATCTTTTCGGCGTCACCGTCGCCACGGGCATCGCGGTCCTCATTGCCACGCACGTCATAATGAACGTGGGCATGTGCACCGGCATGATGCCTGTCATCGGCGTTCCCCTGCCGCTTTTTTCCTACGGCGGCTCCTCGCTTCTGTGCACCATGATCTCCCTGGGCGTCCTTCAGAGCATCTACGCCGACAGCACGAAATAAGCTGTTTTTTTTAATTTCTGACAGGAAACCTTCTTTTTGCTAAAATAGAAAAGCCATAAACATCAACCCTTTCGGAGGGCTTATGCGGAAACTTTTGCTATTTCAAATCATTCTTTCCTTTTCGCTTACAGTCTGCGCCTACAACCGTCCGGAAACTCCGGATGGTATCGGCAGTCCTGAAAAACCTTTTCTCATCAACAAGATCGAGCATCTGGTCTGGCTGAGTGAAAACATGGTCCAAAACCGCGGAAAGCATTTTCTCATGACCGCGGACATAGACGCCTCCGAGACAAGATCCTGGGACAACGGCAAAGG
>JAGCGH010000155.1 GCA_017649705.1 bacterium | reverse complement strand
TCAAAAGTGAGGTTGACGGGGTCGGCGGTGTTCACGGTGATGGAATACGCCGTGGTGGTGCCGGTGACGGTGTAATCGCCGCCCGAGGTGATCACAAGATCGCCTGTGGAGATGTCGTGGTCGACCGCCTGCGCGGCAAACACCGCGAAGCACAGAGCGACCGCAATGGTCAAGAGATTCTTCATGTTCTTATCTCAGTTGTTGGTTAAAAATTTGAACCCCTACTTTCAAGGGGCATTGATTCGAGTATAGTTATTCTACAAAAATGTCAATTTAAATGCCACCAAAAAAAGCTCCCGGCAAAAACCGGGAGCTTTTCAAGGCCGCTTGTCCGCGGAGGCTTACTTTCTGCGGAAGCAGAGGGCGACGAGTGCTAAGAGGCCAAGGAAGGCGGGTTCGGGAACGACGACGAAGGTCGCGGCTCCGCCGCTGATCGTTCCGGCCGTGGATCGGCCGTTCGAGCCTTCGATCACATAACTGCCGTCCGGCAGATAGAAATACAGGTCGTCGCTGCCGGAATAGCCCGTGCCGGTGTAGGTGTAATCGTAAGCAGATCCGTTTTTCTGCGTGGTGAAAGTCACTTCATCCGAAACGCCCATGATATGGTAGCCTGAGGTCTCGGGCGCGACCATCGCGTTCTGCAGAGTCGCCTGATAGATCGCTTCTCCGCCCGGCCTTGTCAGAGCCTGGTCGATAGGGGAACCATTTGTGGAAGAAGCCCAGACAGAGCCGCCGCTGATGTAGATATCGGGGACGGTGCTTTCCTTGCCGCCGCCGATGCCCGATCCGTCCGTGCTAGTGGCTTTTATCGTGCCGCCGGTGATGTTCACCATGCCTTCATCATAGGTGGCGCCTTTGCCATAGCCGATGCCCGCGCCATCATCGGAAGACGCTACGATATTTCCGCCGGTAATGGTTATATCGCAGGTGTTGTCCTGGCCGCCGCCAATGCCTGCGCCATGATGACCTACTGCGGAAACGTTGCCGCCGTTGATCGTCAAATAAGGAGCCCAAGACCATGTGCCGCCGCCGATGCCGGCGGCGCCTTGCGCTCCTTCGGCTATGATCGTTCCGCCGTTGATCGTAACTACGCCTGTAGGTTCATCACTGTAGCCACCGATTCCAGCCCCTGCTCTGCTTCCGTCCTTACCGCCGAAAGCAGAGAGTTGGCCGGTGCTTTCAGAGCAAATTGTCAATCGGGAGCCTGAGTTTACAAAAAGGCCGGCGTTGGCGGAAGAGCGCAGCGTGTTGTCTCCTTTCAAAACCAGTTCGAGTACGGCTTCTTCTTCCAAGCGGAAGGCGGACTCAGCGCTGATATAGCAGTTTGACAAAGTGATCTTTTTATAGGTATCATTACTTATGGAAGTTACTTTAATACCGAATCTTGGCCGTTGATCGTAGTCGTCCTGATCGTATGTGCCGGTAATGATATACTCGCCGCTATCACAGATAAACGTTTTGTCATCAGGGTCGTCAGGGTCTCTATATTGATACGTTTTGTTCTGATCAATATCAAAGTCTATGGGACCGTCTGAGATATTCAAGGTCAGATGCTCGGCGTAAGTAAGGATCAACTCTCCCTCGCCATACATAATCTCTCCTCTGAACATTCGTCCATTGCTGCCTTCAACATCATATTCGCTTCCGGAGCCAGGCAGATAAAAATACAGATCATAGTCGCCATCGGCAGTATATCCGGACCCGGAATAAGCGTAAGGATATTCTCTGTAGTCTCTTTTCATAGTGAAAAGATAACTGTTGCCCTGATCGTCGAAGGCCTCGCGCACGATCGCCAAGTAAACCTGTTCGCCGCCAACGCTCGTCAGAGGATCCGGGCAGGAGGAGCTGGCGCCTTTGCCGACACTGTCTCCGCCGCCGGTCGATTTCGCTTTGACAGAGCCGCCGCTAATGTAAACGCTCGGGCCGCAGCCCAGTCCGCCGGAGCCGATGCCCGCCCCGGTTCTGCTCTCGGCTTCTATCGTTCCGCCGGTTATGGTCACCGTGCCGGAAGGGTCATTGGAGGAAAACCAGGCATGACCGATGCCGGCGCCGCTGTCGCTTTTGGCTTTGATCCGGCCGCCGCTTATCGTAACGTCGCAGGAGCCGCCTCTGTAATCGTCGCTGCCGCCGCCTACGTTGCCGCCGCCGCCAATACCCGCGCCGCAGCCCAAGGCTTGAGCCGTGATGTCACCGCCCGTAATTATCACGGTGCCGCGGCCTTCATAGCCGCCGCCGATGCCCGCGGAATAGTAGTCGCCGTACGCCAGGATAGTTCCGCTCGTGATGGTTATGACACCGGAATTTTCCCCTCTTACGCTGCCTATTCCGGCGCCGTAGGAGGATTCCATCGCGTGAGCGGTCAGGGAACCTTCGCCCTGAATAGTCAAACTGGCTCCCTCAGGCACATGCACAGGAGAGCCTTCCTTTTCATACGGCATGTAAAAGGTGTTCTGGCCGGACAAAGTCAAAGTGACGCTGGCGCCGGGTGACATGTCGAAAGGCGACGTGTTGGGGTAGGTTATGTTAACGTTCCTTATGGTAATGTTGTGCGTGCCGCTCAATACCTTGATCACATAGTCGCTGTAATACGGGTCGCCCTCGATGATATAGCTGTCATATGATCCCTCAACGTCTTCACCTTCGGGACTCTTACCGCTGACGCCTTCGGAGGTAAATGTGATGGGAGACTGCGATATATCGAGAACAACGGTCTCGGCAAAAGCAGCCAGGCTCGCCAAAGCGAGAAAAAGGAGCAGTTTTTTCATAATTTTAATCTCTATCGTTTTTGTTTAGGTTTACGGAAATATTGTTGTACTGCATTATACTACAAAGCGTTAGGCTTAGCAATTAAACGACAAAATGTTGATGCTTGTTTGGGAGCGAAGCAAAAAGGCATGTACCCGTAAGCAAACTTAGCGAAGCCTGTTTGCCAAGGGCACATGCCTTTTGCGTAGCGACTAATGCTTGTCAGAGATTACTTTCTGCGGAGGAAAGCAGCCAGCGCAAGCAGGGCCAGACCAAAGATCGCCGGTTCCGGGGTCGGGGTGATGGTGGAGCCGGAGCTGCTGACGCTGCCGGCGTAAGTCTTGCCGTTGCTGCCCGAGATGGTGTATTCGCCTTCGGGCAGGTAGAAGTAGAGGTCGTAGGTGTCGGAGTGGCCCTCGCCCTCGTAGCCGTAAGTATGCGAATCAGACTTGCGAGTGGCCGTGAAGGTCACTTCGCCGTCACCCGTGCTATAGATGGAGTTGACATTGGGCGCGGTGGCGTCGGTCAGCGCCGCGCAGTAGACATCTTCGCCGCCGACAGCGGTCTGGGGAGACGGGCCGTCGCCCTCTCCGGCGCCCGGACCGATGGGAGAGCCAGTGCTGGACGTAGCCTTGATGGAGCCGCCGCTGATAAAAATCTCGGGGACGCGGCCGCTTTCGTTGCTGCCGTTGCCGGCGCCGATGCCAGCGCCGCTGTTAGAGGAGGCTTCAATGGTGCCGCCCGTGATGGTTATCGTACCGATCTCATCGTGGCCGCCCTCGTCGCCGTTGCCAATACCAGCGCCCTCACCGGCTATGGCTTTCACATAACCGCCGTTGATAGTGATCTCTCCGGCGCCGCCTTCCCAGCCGGTGCCGCCGCCGATGCCCGCGCCGAGCCAGCCGGCGGTGGCCGTGACGGAACCGCCGTTGATGGTCACGTGGGCTTTGCCGTGCTCGCCGCCGCCGATGCCGGCCGCGAC
>JAGCGH010000154.1 GCA_017649705.1 bacterium | reverse complement strand
GCATCGTCTTCTCGTACATGGCGCTCATTCAGGCCCTCGCCTTTTACTTCGGCCAGGGCTCCGGAAACTTCATCTCCCGGGCTCTCGGCCGCCGCCATACGGAAGAGGCCGAGAAAATGGCGTCCGTCGGGTTCTTCTCTTCGTTCATCACGGGAAGCCTGATCGCCGTTGCGGGTTTCTTCCTGATGGGCCCCCTGCTTCGATTCTTCGGATCGACGGAAACCATCCTCCCATACGCCAAGGATTATTACCGCTTCATCCTGGTTGGCACGCCGTTCATCATGTGCTGCTTTACGATGAACAACCAGATGAGGCACCAGGGGAATGCGTTTCTGTCCATGATCGGCATCGCCTCCGGCGCCGTTCTCAACGTAGTCCTGGACCCCGTCCTGATTTTTGGATTCGGCCTGGGCATCCGGGGCGCCGGTCTGGCGACAGCCATCTCCCAGGCGGTGAGTTTCACCATCATGCTGTCCATCTGCGGAAGGAACGGCGGAATCAAGATTCGTTTCAGGAACTTCCGCCCGTCCTGGAAGACCTATCGGGATATCAATGCCGGCGGCCTCCCGTCCTTGGCCAGACAGGGATTGATGAGCGTCGCGGCCATCTGTCTGAACCAGACGGCGGCCGCCTACGGAGATGAAGCCGTCGCCGCCTTCTCGGTCGTCAGCCGGGTCGCGATGCTTGCCGGCGCGGCGATGATCGGATACGGGCAGGGTTTCCAGCCCGTCTGCGGATTCAATTACGGGGCGGGGCGCTATGACAGAGTGAGGGCGGCCTTCCGTCACAGCCTGATTGTCTCCACGGCCTATTGCCTCATCCTCGCCGTCTTGGGGTTCGTCTTCGCGCCGGGGATTGTCCGGGTTTTCCGGGCCGATGATGCCGAGGTCGTCCGGATGGGCACGGAAATCCTCCGTTACCAATGCCTTTCTTTCCCGCTTACGGGGATGGTGGTCATGTCCAACATGTATCTCCAGAATATCCGGAAGACCCTTCCCGCCGTCATCATGGCGACGGCCCGCCAGGGACTGTTCTTCATCCCCGCCCTGTTCATCGGCCGGGCGCTACTGGGATTCTTGGGAATCGAAATCGCCCAGACCGTATCCGACGCCTGCGCTTTCCTGCTCTCCATCCCGCTCACCTTCCCGGCCCTTCGGAGAATGGGAGCCTGATTTTTGTTTCTGTCCTTGAAAAACCATACCTTTACAATCCAAGCGGAAGTAGTGTAACGGCAGCACGCAAGACTTCAGATCTTGATCGGCGTATATCCAGTACGCAGGCGCGGGTTCGACTCCCGTCTTCCGCTCGAGATGGACGAAAATCGGATACAGCACCCTCGTCCCCGGGACAATTACAAAGCCTGGGAAGATCCGCTGTACAATGACCTTCGAAAGATATTCTCTCGGTCGCAGCTCAGGTCAGTTCTCACTCACAGCTCATTCTACGAGAAAGAGGGAAAGGGAAACAGCCGCTATATCTTCGCCGGAATGTTCGTTTTTAAAGGACAGGTGGCAGATGTTCTCTATCAGTATTTCTCCGGCGACGGGACCCGGCTGCAACATATCCTCGGCAATCTTTTCGGTAAGGAGAGGCTGGAAAGGATGTATGACGACTGGAAACTGGGCCAATTTGTAAGGGCGGGAGAAAACTTTGATATCCCCGGCCATAAACACATTTTCGTCTATGCCGTTTTCGGATATGTATCGACCCTTTCCGAAGACCTCAGAGGCTGGTTCATCTCTAAGTACATCCTTGCCGATGACGTGAAGCACCTGTTCACCCATCGGAAAAGGAACAAGGACATCATTTCCCAGGCCGATGAGATTACCCGGCAGATTGATGGTAGGCGTCTATCTCTAGAAATGGAGGTTCTCGAGGATGGAAGACATAGGGCCAAGGCTGTACTCTCTGATGGGGCCGTTCTCTGTGAAGCCTGCAGCAAGAGTTGGAGATATGCCCGGACGAAGGCTTCCAAGATGGCCCTGAACCTCCTGGCAACACCTGGTCGGAAAGCACTACTCTCTAATCCGGACTATCAGGCAAGAGTACAAGCCCGCCTGGAGGAAGAAAAGGCCCAGAGGGAGGCTGAAATTGCTGAAAGAGACGCCGCTAAGGAAGCACTCAGGGCCAAGAAGGAAGAAGAACGGGCTGAGATTGCCAAAGCCAGGGATGCAAAACGAAGGGCAACACAGGCGGAAGCCAAGAGGAGAAGGACCGAGAGCAACGCCCGAGCGGCCGCTAAAGCCGCCAAAGAGG
>JAGCGH010000153.1 GCA_017649705.1 bacterium | reverse complement strand
TGAGGAGCTGGCCGTTTCTTATGAGATCGGCTTCCGTGATGACGAAGACGGGAGTCTTCAGTTCCGGGAAATTTTCTAGAAGCGCTTGATTTGCCACGGCAGACCGTAGAGATTAAGGTCGTTCATGAAGGGATCGGGATCGAACTCTTCCATGTTGAAGACGCCCTCTCCCTGCCATTTCTTTTCGACGATCATCTTTGTTCCGATCATGGCGGGAACGCCGGTGGTGTAGGAGACGGCCTGGGCTTCCACTTCCTTGAAGCACTGGGCGTGATCGCAGACGTTGTAGATGAAGACGGTCTTGGGTTTTCCGTCTTTTACGCCTTCCAATATGCAGCCGATGCAGGTTTTGCCGGTGTAGTTGACGCCTAAGGTGCCGGGGTCGGGAAGGAGGGCCTTGAGGAACTTCAGGGGGACGATCTTGTGGCCTTCGTACTCAACTTCGTCGATCCTGGTCATGCCGACGTTCTGGAGGACTCTCAAGTGGTTGAGATAGTTTTCCGAGAAGGTCATCCAGAAGCGGGCTCTCTTAATGGTGGGGATGTGCTTGGTGAGGCACTCCAGCTCCTCGTGGTACATAAGGTACATTTCCTTGTCGCCGATGGAGGGGAAGTCGAAGGTCTTGTGCACCGAGAGGGGATCGGTCTCCTTCCACTGGCCGTCTTCCCAATATTTGCCGCGCTGAGTGATCTCGCGGATGTTAATTTCGGGATTGAAGTTGGTGGCGAAAGGATGGCCGTGGTCGCCGGCGTTGGCGTCCACGATGTCGAGGTAATAGATTTCGTCCAGTTCGTGCTTCAGGGCGTAGGCCGTGAAGACAGAGGTGACGCCGGGGTCGAAGCCGCTGCCAAGAAGGGCGGTCAGGCCGGCATTCTTGAAATCGTCATGCATGTCCCACTGCCACTTGTAGCAGAACTTCGCTTCTTCGGGCGGCTCGTAGTTGGCGGTGTCGATGTAGTTGGCGCCGGCCATTAGGCAGCCTTTCATGATGGAGAGATCCTGGTAGGGGAGAGCGACGTTGAGAACGGTCTCGACATTGTGCTTTTTGATCATGGCGGCGACCTGATTGGGATCGTCGGCGTCCAATTGGTCGGTCACTATGTCGTCTCTTCCGACGTTGCGTTTGATCTTTTCCTTGATGGCGTCGCATTTGCTCTTGGTGCGGCTCGCCAAGCAGATGTAATCGAAGACTTCAGTTCTGGCCGCGCATTTGTGCGCCGCCACGTTGCCGACGCCGCCGGCGCCGATGATAAGGATCCTGCCCATTTTTATAACCTCTATGATTAAATTTTAACTGAATTTCGCTTCCTGTTCCTCTTTCAGGACTTCGGGACTCTTGCTGTCCATGATGCGGTCTTTCATTTCCCTGATGTCGGAGGCGCTGCGCCTTCTGTTTCCGTAGCGGCGTTTTTTGCGCCTGGGTTTTCTTTCCGTCTCGTCGATGGGCTTCACGATGGGCTTCGAGCTTTCCTCAGCCAACTTGCGGGCGGCTTTCTTCTCTTTTTTCTCCAAACTGGGATTGGGAGTGAAGAGTATGAAGAGCGACATGTAGAGGCTCTGCTTGAAGTCCCTTCTGGCCCGGGCGGGCTTCGTCACGTAATTGTGGCCCACGGTGACGGCCAAATGGCCGACCCTCAGCTTCAATCCGTAGGCGTGGCGAAGGATGTGGGCGGTCAATAAATAATTGTGCCTGCAGGGAGGCAGGGTGTCCAGGGCTTTTTTGGAAAGCAGGCGGTAGTTGCAAAGAGGGTCGTTGAGACGGTAGCCGTACTTGAACTTGATGCAGCCGTCCGCCATGTAGTTGGCCCATTTGGTGAGACGCGGGATGCTTCTTCTGTTCTTCTCGCGGCTGCCGCAGATGACGTCGGCGTTCCTTATCTGCGCGGCCCTGACGAAGCGGTGCATGTCGCCGGGCTCGTGCTGTCCGCTGGCTGAAAGGAAAATGGCGTACTTGTAATTCAGGGGCCTCAGGAAGGCCACGGCGGTGTTGAAGGCCGCGATCATGCCTCTGGAGCTGACGTGGGTGATGACCTCCGCCCTTGATTGCTGGGCGATCTCCACGGTCTTGTCGTCCGATCCGTCGTCCACCACGATGCAGCGCTCGCATTTGCGGGCGGTCTTCTTGATGACGGACTGGATGGTCTTCTCGTCGTTGTGGGCAAGGATCACCGCCACCAGGCCCTCGGAGAGAGGCTGGCGCTTGATGGGCTGCCCGTTTTCGTAATCATCCGCAAAAACGATCATTTTACTTCCATGGAAAGGAGGACGGAACCGCCCTCAAGCTTGTCGTTCTTTTGGCATTTCAGCTTGGATATAACGCCGTCGGCGGGGACCGAGAGGGTAAGGGAGGCCTTGTCGGTGACGACTTCGCAAAGATCGTCGCCTTCCTTGACGCTTTGGCCTTCTTTCACGAACCAGCTGACGAAGGTAACGTCCTTCAGCTCGTCCGCCAGGTAATTCAAATCAAATTCTTTTATCGCCATGATCAGGGAATGACTTTGGAAAGGGGATACTCGATGATGTCCTGGGCGCCCATGGCCTTGAGCTTCGGGATGAGCTCCCTGGAGGTCACTTCGTCCAGGACCACTTCCATGGCTACCCAGTCCTTGTTTTTGAGAGGGGAGATGGTGGGCTCCCTCATGCAGGGGAGAATGGAGGAGATCTCCTCAAGTTTCGATAGGGGAGCGTTGAGCTTCAGCCCGACTTTGTCCCTGGCTCTCAGGGCGCCCTGAAGGAGGGTGGCGAGATTTTCTATCTTGGTACGCTTGAAGGGGTCTTTCATCGCTTCCTTGTTGGCGATGAAGCGGGTGGTGGAAGTTGTCAGCTCGTCGATGATCTTGAGGTTGTTGGCCCTGATGGAGGAGCCGGTCTCGGTCAGCTCAACGATGGCGTCCACCAGGTTCGGGCACTTGACTTCCGTGGCGCCCCAGCTGAATTCGATCTTAACATTGATGCCTTTTTCCGCGAAATATTTCTTCGTCATGTTGACGGCTTCCGTGGCGATCAGTTTGCCTTCCAGATCCTCGGGTTTCTTATAGGGGCTGTCGTTGTGCACGCAGAGCACCCATCTCACCGGGTTGGCGGTGGCCTTGCTATACATCATCTCGCAGATCTCTACCACGTCGCTCTGGTTCTCCACGATCCAGTCGTGGCCGCAGATGCCGCAGTCAAGGTGCCCGGCTTCCACGTACCTTGACATTTCCTGGGAGCGGATGAGAATAGGTTTGATGTCGTCGTCGTTTATCGTGGGATAATAGGAGCGGCTGCTGATATTGATGGTGTAGCCGGCTTTGCGGAATATCTCACAGGTGGCGGCTTCAAGGCTGCCCTTGGGGAGCCCGAGCACCAGTTTGCCTTCAAAAGTTTCCATCGTTTAATCGTTGTTGTTGTTGTTGAAATTGAAAAGTTCGTCCGTGATGGGACCGTCGTAGCTCAGCCCGAGGTGGTCGTAGGCTTTCTTTAAGGGCACGCGGCCTTTCTGGGTCCGCATGATGAAGCCCTGCTGGATGAGGTAAGGCTCTATGACTTCCTCGATGGTGGAGACTTCCTCGCTGATGGTCACGGCGATGTTGTTGACGCCGGTGGGGCGTCCCGCGAATTTCTCGATGAGCGAGCGCAGGTAAGCGTGGTCCATTTCGTCCAGGCCAAGCGAATCGATCCTGAGCATGTTCAAGGCCTCCCTGGCCAGCTTCAGAGTGATCGTTCCGTCTCCCTTGACCTGAGCGTAGTCCCTCAAGCGTCGGACTAAAAAGTTGGCTATCCTGGGCGTTCCCCTCGACCTGCCGGCGATCTCCGAAAGAGCCTCCACCTCGATCCCGGTCTTCAGGATCCTGGCGGAGCGCTTTACGATCTCGCAGAGTTCCGGGATGGAATAAAACTCCAGCCTCAAGGATATGCCGAAGCGCTCCCTTAGGGGCGCCGTGAGGTTGCCCATCCTGGTAGTGGCGCCGATCAGGGTGAAATGTTTCAGGTCCAGCCTCACCGAGCGGGCCTGGGGGCCCTGGTCGATCATGATGTCGATGAAGAAGTCTTCCATGGCGGAGTAGAGATACTCCTCCACGGAGGAATCCAGGCGGTGGATCTCGTCGATGAAGAGGATGTCGCCGTTCTCAAGGTTGGTCAGAAGTCCCGCAAGATCCCCCGGCTTTTCTATTATGGGGCCGGAAGTGGTCTTGATGTTGACGCCTCTTTCCTGGGCGATGATGTTGGCCAGCGTCGTCTTGCCCAGGCCCGGAGGGCCGTACAAGAGGATGTGGTCGCAGGCTTCGTCGCGCCTTCTGGCGGCTTCCACAGCGATGTGCAGCTGCTCCTTGATCCTCTCCTGGCCGGTGAAATCGCTGAAGCGCTGCGGCCTGAGGGTCAGGTCAACGGAGTCGTCTTTCTGAGGAATGTTGCGTATTAGGGAACTATTATTCATCATAATTATTATATGATAGCAAAATCGAAAAGAAAAGGAAGTCAGATCGGGAGGCGCCTTGCGAAAAAACGGGAGACGCCCTTAGCCTGAAGGGCGAAGCATGACGACGAAATCAAAGGGGAGCGGAAGGGAAAAACTTCGCGAAAGATCAATCCCGCAGCGCCTGCAGGAGAGCCTTGTTGGTCTCGCTGCGCTCCACGGATTCCTTCAGGGAGACGATGGCGTTCTTGGTGCTTTCGTCCGCCAGGGCGCGCCTTAAGGTCACTAATTTGGCGTATTCTTTTTCCGGATAGAGAAGCTCTTCTCTACGCGTTCCGCTCTGGTTGATGTTGATGGCCGGGAAGATCCTGGCGTCCGCCAGGGAGCGGTCGAGCACTATCTCGCAGTTTCCGGTCCCTTTGAATTCCTGGAAGATCAGTTCGTCCATGCGGGAGCCGGTGTCTATAAGAGCGGTGGCGATTATGGTGAGGGAGCCGCCGTTTTCTATTTTCCTGGCCATGCCGAAGAAGCGGCGGGGTATCTCCATGGAGCCGGGGGCCAGGCCGCCGGACATGAGCTTGTTGCTGTAAACGTTGTTCAGGTTGAAGGCCCGGCCGATCCTGGTTATGGAGTCCATGAGCACCACCACGTCCTTGGAACACTCCAGCTCAATTTTCACCATGTCCATGACGGCGCGCACCAGCTCAACGTGCTCCCTGGGAGACTGGTCGTTGTTGGAGGCCAGGACGTCCACGTCGGGAAGGGCCCGGCGGAAATGGGTGACTTCCTCCGGCCGCTCGTCCACCAGAAGCACTATGACGTGGCTCTCCGGGGAAACTTCTTTGATGGAATTGGCCAGCTTTTCCAGAATGGTGGTCTTGCCGGCTTTGGGAGGGGAGACGATGAGCGCCCGGGTGCCTTTGCCTATGGGAGCCACGAGGTCCACGATGCGCATGGACTCGTCTCCGGTGCTTGCAAGGTCGAAGCGCTCCACGGGCGCCACGGCGGGAAGCTCAGTCAGCTGCGGGCGGAAGCGGAAGACCTCGGGAATGAGCCCGTTGATGGAATCGATCTCGATGACCCATTTTTTACCGTTTATCTCAGCCATGCTGCCCTCGATGTAGGCGCCCTGGATAAGCCCGTAGCGCCGGCAGAGCTCCTGGCGGATGAAGATCTCGTTTTCCTCAGGCTTGAAAGACCGCTCCATTTTCCTTAAGACGGCGCCCTTTTCGTTTCTGCGGTAATATCCGCACACCGGCGTCAATTCGTAGCCTTCATCCTGAAGGATGGGGTCTCTTTGGAAACGGTTGTTGTAATGCCTGTAGCGTCCGTAAAATTTGGGCCTGGAATTCTGACGTCCTTTGTTAAAACGCCCTTTACGGAATTTGTTGTTGTAATTGATCATAAATACTAATGTTAAATAATGGTCGTCGAAAGCAAATGAACATTTTTAAATTTTCGGCGCGACGGCGACCGGGGAGGGAAAGCGCGGATTGACCGCTTGCAGGGGGCGTTTATAAATATCTTTTAGGAGAGACGCCCTTATTCTTGACGCCATATTAGCATAAAGCGTGTTTCTATGTCAAGGAAAGCGGGAGCCGCTTCCCAAAAACATAGAGGGGAAGCGGCGGCTTTCGCTTTTTTTGATTTCCGATTACCAGAGGTAATAATTGCCGGTAGATATCACATAAAGCCCAAGGAGCAGATTCGAGACGCCGTGGGCGAAAATGCAGAGGGGCAGGCTTTTTTTGTAGTAATAGAGGAAGAAGATCAAGCCGCCCCAGATGAGGGCCACGAACCACCAGGGGTGGGAGAGGATGAAGAAGCCCAGGGCGATGAGGAAGCTTTTCTTGGTGTAGTAGCCCACGGGCACTTCCTTATATTTCTCGGCGACGCAGAAACGCGTCAGGGCGGAGCGGCTGAAAAGCTCCTCGAAGAGCGGGACCATGAGGGACGCCCCGGCGATCCTGACGGAGGTCAGGAGGCCGGAAAGAAGATCAGTGCTGCAGGAAAGGGAGAAGAAGTCCTTCAGTTTGGCGGCGCCGTCCGCGAGGACTTCCTTGGAATAAGCCGCTTCGGGATATTCCGAGGGAAGCATGACAAGCGCTCCGGAGGCTTTGTGAAAAGCGTCCTCCGCGAACTGGAAGCCGTAGGTCAGGGAAAGATAGATGTTGTCGTTGCCCAAAATGGGGATGCGGGCGAACATGACCTTCCAGGCGAAGTGATAGGGGAGGATCCAGAGGACGATGCCGACAACGCCCACGGCGAAGGCTAGGAGCCAGTCGCCGAACTTGAGGCCCTTTAGAGTCAGCTCAGGGTAATCGCCCTTGGCGTAATAGATCCCGATGACCAGAAGCGTCAGGAGAAAGGCGAAAATGTAAGCCTGATAAGGGTTGATGATCTTGCCCAGGACCGCGGTGCAGACGCCGTACACCACATACGGGACGATGTGAGGCTGGGCGTAGGAGAGAAGCTTTCCAAGGGGCATGATCTCCCTTTCCTTGGGAGGGGAGTAGTTGTCCAGGTCGCGGTTCAGGAATGAAAACATAATATCCCTTATGGAAGGTTAAAAAAAGCCGCTCCCTTACAGCAGGGGAAGCGGCTGATAAAAGTGGCGGAGAGAGAGGGATTCGAACCCTCGATACGGTTAAACACCGTATGACGGCTTAGCAAGCCGTTGCTATCGTCCACTCAGCCATCTCTCCAAAGTAGTGAGAGTAAGTGTAACACAAAGCCTTTTCTTTTTCAAGGGCGGCGGAGGCGTTTCAGGGCCTTCCTTGGTCGGGGAAAGGATTTGTGATAAAATTCTTATTATAGTTTTGAAAAGTTAGCATGCTGTTTATGGCCGATGCGCGAAAAAAGAAAAAGAAGCTGAGGGAGTTCCTTGTCTACCTTGTCTGCGGTGTACTGACCACCGTGGTCAACGTGGGCGTGTACCACGTCCTGTTCCGGGCCGGGGTGGGGGTCACCACCTCCGGCGTCATCTCGGTCATTTGCGCGAAGATCTTCGCCTACGTTTCCAACAAGCTCTGGGTCTTCGCCTCCCATTGCAAAGACAACAAGGAGCTTGGCTTCGAGATAGGGCGCTTCGCCATAGTAAGGGGTTTGTCCGGCGTGGTGGACGTCGCGCTTACGACTCTTCTGGCCTACGTCATTCCCAAAGATTTCGACCTGGCCTTCGCCCTGGGCGGATGCAGTTTCTCTTTCGTTATCCTGGATCCCGGTGTGGCGGCCAAGTACATAACCCAGCCCGTCGTCATTGTTTTGAATTACGTCCTGGGCAAGAAGTTCGTTTTCAAAGGCACGGCGGAGGAAGAGGCGGCGCCTGAAGCTTCCGAGAGCGCGGAGGAAAGCGGCGGGGAGGCCGGGGAGGGATTGGACAGCGAGGCCAGGCCCTTCCACACCGTCTTGATGATGACCCAGGATTTCTGCCAGGACAAGTTCGCCGCCCTTTACTCCTTTCTCTTCTCTTCCCAGGACGAGGATGAATCGGAGGGCGAGCGCGTTTCCATGTCCGAGAGATTTTTCGCTTTCCTCGCTTTCTTCAGGATAACGGACATCGCGGACTGGTGCGCCTCGCTTTTCAGAAGGAAAAACGAAGGGGACGCCTATTACAACTACCGCGAGGACGCCTATGTTTCCCCGCTTCCGCAAAACGAGGAGGGAGCGGGTTCCCCAAGCCGGGGCTTCCGGATAGGCGGCAGCCGTCTTTTCATCGGGATCAGCGCGAAAGTTATCGCCGTCCTTATCATCGTCGCGGCGGTCTTCTGCCTCTGGAAAGTCTCCCGGGGCGTTTACAGCAATTTCTCGATGGACCAGGGGCATGTGTTCCGCCAGGCCCATATGTTCGAAAGTTTAAAGGACGTCTTCCTGAGCGAATCCGCGGACCGCAGCGGCGCCGTTTTCACAATGCTGCAGATAGCCTACGCCAGGCTCTGCGCTAAGCTGAACTACGCGCTTTTGGTGACGCCGACCCAGTACTGCCTGATGTCCTTTGCCATATCCGCCTGCTGCCTTGTGGTGCTGGCGCTTATCCAAGGCCTGGTGGGGATACTCTCGGCCTCCACCGCCGTGACCGTGGGGTTGGTGTTTTTCCTGGCCGGGAAAAACATCCTGCAGCTGGACGGCGGACTTTTCGTTTTGCAGCTGACCATCCTTCTGCTTATCCTGACCTCCTACTGCGCCGCGCTGAAAAGCTACCAGAGCGGATATAAGTATTACCTTTTCCGCTGCCTTCTGATCTCCCTGCTGGCGGGCTTCCCGGGAGCCATGCCGTCCTTTGCGTTCCTGTGCCTTGTTTTGATCTTCCTTACCCAGAGCATCGGCATTATCTGGAACGCCAGGCAGAAGACCGTCGGCAGTTTCGCCGTCCTCGCTATCTCCAGATTGCTGCCGCTGCTTCTGCCCATAGCGGCCATCTATTTTTTCTGCGGGACATTGGACCCCACGAAATTCGAAGTGAACGGAAACTTCTGGATCGCCTCCTCCCCGAATCCGGCCATGGTCACACCGTGGCTCAACAACACGGAATATCTCTGCGGCCTTTCGGTCCTTCTTGGCGCCCTTCTGATGTGGCTGACGGATCTGAAGCGCTGCGGGCTCTACGGCATCTTAAGCTCCGTTTTCTTTTATTTCTACCTTAGGGTGACCGAGCTGAATCCGGGGACGGCGGGCTACGCCTCCGCGGTCTTTCTGGCGGCGATCATAGGCCAGGGAGGGATCCTCATAGGCCGCCTGGCCACGCTGATGGCCAGGGCCTTCAGCCGCTTCGCTGGGAACCCGCGCCTCAGGCCTCTGGCGGCGGTCATCATAGTGTTGCCGCTTGTCATATTCCTTTTCGGTTACAAGCGCTCCTCCTACGAACTTGAGAGCAGCGACCTTTCGGACGTTATGGAAAAAGTCTGCCAGATCCTGGACAACCAGGGAAGCGGCTTCCGGACCGGAGACATAATCATCCTTCCCGGCGTAGGCAAGGGAGAGGAGGGCCGCCTGGGCTCCTCCTCGCTTTACGACGTTCTGCGCTATGAGCAGAGAAGAAAGCTTTCCCGCAAGTGGACGTTTTTGGAAAACAACGACTATCTCTCCGCCGACGACCATTTCCTGGGCGAGACGGGCTACGCCTGGTGGTTCATTTCCACCATAGGCCGTCCGGACTTCCGCTCCGTCAGCGACATCTGCACCGTAATGGCCCTCAACGACACCACGGCGCTCCTTAAGTCCGTGGAGAAGATCCACTCCCCCCAGCAGCTGGCTGCCATGACCCTGGCCCTGGCCGAGTGCGCGCGCGCTCCCTGGAGCGCCGACGCCCTCTATGAAATAAGCACTCAGCTGCTTTACCTGCCGCCCCTGTCCCTTGACGACTATACCGTCATAAGCGTCAGGAAAGCCTACCGCAAATGGATCGTAAAGGGCCTTGAGGGAGCCTCCGTTGACGAGCTGAAAAAAAGCCGCAACAGCATAGGCCGGCTTTTCTATTGCACAAAGACCCGCGACACCGGCGGCGCCAAACGCATGTTCGAGCTGCTCCGGGAGGAAACGCCGGATCCCTGGCTCCTCTTCGACGTCTATTACAAAGCCAGAGGCGATATCTCCTTCATGTCGCCGAGCCTCTTCAAAAAGCAGTACGGTTTCGCGGACGAGAACTTCCGGGCTTTCACGGAGACCTTCGACAAGATCTATCTCCACCGCCCCGAGAACGTGGCCTTCGTCAGGGAATGGGAGGAGTATAAGCGCGCCATGTCCCAAAGGAACGATCTGCCGGCCACGGAAAGCGCCCAGAAAGAAATGGGCGGCATCATAACCAACTCCCTGCCCAGGCACGCGGTCTTGTTTTTCGAGGACTTCGAACAGCTGATGAACGGCTATTTCATCAAAGGCCTGGGAGACTGGCGCGCCGAATCCGAAAGCGAAGAGAAACTTCCCACGACCTTCCTCTCCACCCCCGGATACAAGCTCTCCGAGCAGGGCGAACCGGGCGGCAAGGCGGGGGCCACGGTCAGGATGCTGCTGCCCCCCGGCGTTTACGCCGCTTCCGCGTACGCCAGGATCCCCGAAGGCAGGGAAGCCCCCTCGGAAGTATCCATGCGCTTCAGGCAAAGAGGAATTCCGGAGGTCCGGGCCAAGAAATGGCGGACGCTCTGCGGGCAGTGGACGCAGGAGTATATGATCATAACCAACAGCGCGGAAAACCTCTCCTTCTTCTGCCTGGGAAGCGAGAACGTCGCCAGCCCGGGAGCGGTCGAATTCACGGACGTCTCCTTCCGCAGGATAGACGGAGATTTCTCTGAAAAGTGGAAACGCGACCCTCTGAACTGGGTGATTCGCAGGGAAAAGGATGAGGCGGCGCTGCGCCTGGAGGAAAAGGAACGGCAGCACGCCTGGGAAAACGAGCTGTCCGAGGGGAACAGAGAGCCGCGGCAGGGCGGCCCCGGGGGAGGGGGTTGATTTTTAACCCCTATTCTGCTACACTAACTCTGACCTTTGAAACAATGCAGAGTGAAAGGCCGGATAACAGCTTCGAGCGTTAAGGCCTTCAATACAGGGAAACGAGCCCTTTATCTTAGCCCGGAAGGTTCCGGGCGGGGAAACGTCCCACCGGAGGGGAGTCACATTTGTTGATTCCGTTTGGGAGACATTGTTTAAAATACCACATTTATGGAGACATAAAATGAAAGCTACTAAGATCATCGTTGCTTCTTTACTCGTTATCGCTGCCATCGCTTACGCTGCCAAGACCCCGCAGGTCTTCTGCGAAGGTCTGGAAGGCTTCGCCAAGCCCGCCGTGACCCCGATTGTCACCTTTGATGAAGAAACCGGCACCACTTTCGTCGATTTCGGCACCCAGCTGGGTGACAAGGGCCAGGTCCAGTTCACCATGGCCAACGGCAACATCGTCGTCAAAGCTGACACCGGCAAAGCCATCGCCCAGAAAGGCGGCAAGGTTTCCGGCACCATCAACGGCGTTTTCTCCGGCTTCAACGGCGTCGCTCTTAAGCTGAAAGGCATCACCGTCGGCACCGTCGTTTGCGCTGGTCTGAAGAGCGCTCAGGTTGCCAATGTTAACGGCACCGTGGAAGCTGGCGCTTTCGCGAAAGGCACCGCCCTCAAGGCCGTCGGCAAAGTCGAAGGCATCGTCGCTGGTAACTTCAAGAGCATCCAGTGCAGCCAGTTCGGCGAAGTCGAAGGCACCGGCATCACGACCCCCAAGAAGGTCGCCTTCAAAGCCAAACAGGCTGGCGGCACCATCATGGTCACTCCTGGTCTGGTCTACACCGCCAAGAACGTGAACGTGGTCAATCCGCTGAGCGAATAATAAGAAGCTAATCACTAGCATTCTTGTGGAAGAGACCCGCGCAAGCGGGTCTCTTTTTTTGCGCCCTGATGCCGCGGGCCGCCATAGCGCAGCCGCCATAAGAGCGCAGGCGCGCGGAAAGGCAGGTCTTTGAGCGGCCGGGCGAAGGATGCGGTATAAATCGCAAGCGCCGCCATAAGGGCGTCAAAAAAGACCGCCGCGGGCCCAGGGGCCGCACGGCGGTCAAACTTTGCGGGACGCTGCTTTTAAACCGTCCCCTTAACGCGATCTTTTCATGGCAAGGGCCAGGAGAAGCAGGAGGGCCGCAAGGGACGTGCTTTCCGGCACCACGACCCAGGAATAGGTGTTGGTCACGGCCCTGCCGTTCATGGACGTTATGATGTTGAAGTCGGTCAGGCCGGCGGCTTCCTCGTTTTCGGGAATGGGGAAGGCTGCCGTGACGGCGGTGGTCGCTCCCAAGCCTTCCAGGGTGATCGTTGCCATGCCGGAATAGTAGACCGGGCCAGCCGATTCGATCGTGACGTCGGCATCGCCCGTGGGACCGTAGTTTACGAAGGTGAGGTCGATGGGCTCAAATTCGCCCAAGTGGAGTTCCGTGTTCTCAGGCTTGGCGGAAAGCAGGGCGAAGGAGGTGTCGGCTTCCACCAGGTCGAAGACGTGCCAGTCCATCCTTTCGAAGGAAGAGGCCCAGGGTTCGGGATGATAGTCGTCGACATCGACTCTATCAAGACCTATGCCTTCATAGCTTACCAGAAGTCCCAGTTGTCCTCCGGAGACGCACTTGAAGCAGTTGGTGGGCTCCTCGCCGGGCCAGCAAGTGTAGCCCTTTATGGACCTCAGGTTGCAGGGGATCTTGACTTCCGCGGTCACGCCGCCCAGCTCGTTGTCCTTTTTGATGCAGCGGGAACCGGCGGGAACGTTTCCGCACTTCCAGTCCTGAACGCTGTTCTCGTCGTTGGCGGCGGCGTATATCCTGTTGTAATACTGGTTGTGGGCTTTGAACTTGAAGTAGTCGCCGCCGTGCCAGGGGCCGGACCAGGCCGAGCCGTCCACCTCCATGGTGAAGGAGCACTTCTTGTTGGTCTTGAAGGCGAGGTACAAAGCGTCGTCCCGCCAGCCGGCGTAAGCCGTCACCTCAAATTCCGGATCCTCGCTGTCTCCCGTGCCGGAGCCCCAGTAAGTCCATTCGCCCTCTTCGATGAAGCCGTCGATAGTTGGTTCCACAAGAAGCCTCGGAATGCTCTTGTTGTAAGGAATGATGGGATATGGGTCGTCGCCGTCCTTCAACCCGTCTTTGTCAGTGTCAGGATCGTTGGCGTCGCTGGGATAATAGAGCCCCACGAGATATTCCTTAAGGTCGTCGAGGCCGTCCATGTCCGTGTCCGTTTTGGTGGGATCGGAACTCATCCTCACCTCGTCTATGGGAAGGACGGGATCGTTGTCGGCCAGGCCGTCCAGGTCGCTGTCGCGGAAGACATAGGTGCTTTTCCAGGGAGTGCGCAGCTTAAAGTAATTCGTGAAGGGGCGCATGGCGGTGCCGCACCAGGACCAGGTGTCGCCGCCTCCGGCCCAGCCGTAGCTGCAGCCGTCCGGGTGCGAGCTTGAGTATTCCTGGTAGCCGCTGTAGGAGTACATCTGGTCGACGGAGTGCATGACTTCGTGGACTGTCACGAAGCCCGTGCCGCTGCCGCCGTAGTTGCCGACCTGCGAGCACATGATCATGCCCATGCCGGTATACCCGTAGGAGCCGCCGCCCCAGTTGCCGCCCCAGCTGTTCCAGCCGTTGCCGCAGGTGAAGACGAAAAGATCGTACTCCTGGTTCCAAACGCCCAGCGTTTTCCTCAGATCCCTGGCCATGATCCTGCCGCCTACTTCCTTTTCGCCGAATTCGTTCTCATAATCGCGGAAGAAAGTTTCCGCGGGCGGGATGATGTGGCGGTAGACGGGATCGTATTTCAAAAGAAGCTGGGCGTTGGAATTGCGGAAATAGAAATCCTGCACCTTGGGATAATACAAATTGGTGTAGTTTTCGGGAGGCGTGTTGTTGCCGCCGCCGGTGTAGGCCACCATCAATAGATCTATGGAGGCCGTTTCGCCGTAGACAACGGGCAGGCAGTTCTGGGCGAAGACGCCCTTGACCTTCAGGGAGCCGGTGGAAAGGCTGGTTATCTTTATATTCACAGTGTCAGGCAGAGTAAGGCTCAGAGCGCTCGCGTCGACGTCCGCTCCGTTGACCTGGGCCTTGACCAAACGGCTGTCCTTTAGGAATCCAAATGATATGACGTTCTCTCCGGCGGAGAGGGGAAGCTCGCTCAAAGGGACGGGAAAACCGTTGAGAGTGATGAAGCCCATGCAGTTTGCCGGGATATTAAGGGCGCAGCTAAGCTCCAGACCGCCGAAGGAAGTTTTCGTTGCGAAGGAAGTTTCATAAGACTGGCCGAGCCCCAGATCGGCGCCGGCGCGGTCGTCTATGAGCGTTTCATGGGCGGCGGGCTCTTCCAAAAATCTAAAATTGTCGAGATAGATCTTTTCATAATCGCTTTCCGCGGAAAAAGTAGTCTCGGCCGCGGGGATCTGCCCGGAGAAGGCGAATCCGACGAGCTCGGCGTCCATATTGGGGGCTTTCAGCTTCAGGAGGTGATCTCTATCGAAGAGGACTTCGATGTGCTGCCATTTGCGGTGGAAGAGCGTCTGCACGCCGGGAACGGGCTGCCATTCGGCTTCGCCGCCGAAATAATGTCCGAAGACAAGGGCGGAGACGACGTTGGTGCCGCCCGATTCCAGTTTCAAGATGGGAACATCGCCAAGCTTGAAGACAAGAGATCTCGTGTTTTCCTCATCCGGCCAGGCGGCGTAAAAGTCGAAGGCGAGCCTCTGCTCGCTGCCAGCCGATATGGAAACGGAGCGGGAGAGGGAAGAGGAGCCCTCCATTTCGAGCGCCTTGGCGCCGTAGGCGTGCCAGGCGGAAACAAGAATGTCGTTGGTGGAGGAAGCGGCCATGCTCTCGACGACCCTGACGTTCCCGGAGGCGGTCCAGCCGTCCTGCCCGTCTATGGAGCCGGAGTTGTCCTCGAAGGTGAATTTGGAAGTCTCGCCGAAAGCGGCGGCGCAGCATAAAAGAGCCAGAAACGCAAAAGTCTTTTTCATAGAGCCATCCTTAATTTTATTCACTACTATTCTAGCAAAAAAAAGAAAGACCTCCGCCGAAGCGAAGGCCTTTTTATAAAATGGCGCCGCAGGATGGACTCGAACCAACAACACCCTGGTTAACAGCCAGGTACTCTGCCATTGAGCTACTGCGGCGCTCAAATTTTACGAGGACTAATTCTAGCCGAATTGGCTCCCAATGTCAAGGGGAGCCGTGGCATGGGATCACTCCGCGTCGCTTGATCCCTTGGCCTGTTTGCGGAACTTGGTGGGAGGCTGGCCCACGGTGCGGCGGAAGGCCGTGCTGAAGTGGTAGGGATCGTCGAATCCCACTTCCTCGGCGATTATGTGCACGGGAAGGTTGGTGGTCTTCAGCATCATGCAGGCGTGGCGCATCCTGAGCTGGATGAGCCAGTCCCTGGTGTGGATGCCCATGTGCTTCTTGAAGAGCCTTGTCAGATGGACTCTGCAGCAGCCGGCCACGTTGGCCAGGTCTTCCATGGAGATGGGCTCCCTTAAGTGCTTCTCAACGTAGGATACCACGGCCTGGATCTGGGCGGGCACGACGTTGGTCCTCTGTGAGCTGATGGCCTTGGCGTAGCGGGCCAGGAGATGGAAGATCTTGTAGCAGGTGGCGGAGGATTCGATCCTGAAGTCCCGGCCGCGGTCCCTGACTTCGTCCAGCACGTCGAAGAAAAGGCGCCTGATCTGCTCGAAATCCTGATCCTTCAAGGTGATCTTTGAGATCATGTCCAGCCCGAGCTGGGTGAGGCCTGGAGTCATCAGGCTGTGGCGGAAAGCGATCCAGACTTTTTTCCAGCGGCCCGTGCCCACGTTCTGGTAAGTGTGCTCCTCGTTGAAATGAAGGAGGAAGACGTCGTGGGGTTTCAGGGAGTAGGTGTTGCCGTTGACGCTCAATTCGCCTTCGCCCTCCAGGACAAGTTCCATGGAGAAGAAGGCGCAGTTGCGGCGGTGAAGCTTGGCTTTGGGAAGCCAGGATGAGACGCCGCAGGCGTAAGGGTTGATCAAAAAGATCTCGTCCTGGGCCATCGGCAGGAAATACATTTCCGGATCGCTGGTCAGGCTGATGATCTCCTGGTTGATGGGGATGATCTCCGGGGAGGGGAGCTCTTTGAATTGTTTCGGACGGCGCTCGTATTTGCGCCTCGGGGCCGCGGATTCCCGGGCTTTGGTCTTTTCAAGTTTCTTTCTGCCCATGTTTGACTCCTAAATTTTGTTCGATTAATAATAGCAGAAATTAAGTTAAGAAACAAGCATTGTGAAAGCTCTAAAAGGTAAAATACTTTAAATAAGCAATATAATCGCAAAAACCGCCTCGTGAAAATATATATAAGATATGTTTTCGGCTGGATTTGATTTTTTAATTTAGAAAACATTGAATAAAAAAAGCCGCCTTTGTAAGGCGGCTCGGATCGAAGGTTTTCAACTTTCGCCGATAAGCGGTCAGCCCAGTATTTTCAAGGCGTTCTCGATGACGTAGTCCTGGTTTCCGTCTTTCTCCAAACCCACCCAGAGGGGAAGGCGGACCAGTGTATCGCTGACTTTTTTTGTTACGGGCAGTTCTTTCGCGTAGCGTCCGAATTTTTTCCCCGCGGGAGAATCGTGCAATGGCAGGTAATGGAAAACGCAGCCGATCTCTTTTTCGCGCATCTTGGCGATGAATTCGGTGCGCTCTTCCAGGGAATTCAGCAACAGATAATACATGTGGGCGTTGTGCTGGCATTCCTTGGGGACGATGGGGCGGCGCAGCTTTCCTTTCTTTTCCAGATCCTCGAAGGCCTGGTGATACCTGTCCCAAATGGCGAGCCTCGTATTGGTGATCTTGTCCGCCTCTTCCATCTGGGCGTAGAGGAAGGCGGCCAGGATCTCGCTGGGCAGGTACGAAGAACCGAGGTCCTCCCAGGTGTACTTGTCAACCTGCCCGCGGAAGAAGCGGGCCCTGTTGGTGCCTTTCTCCCTGATTATCTCGGCCTTTTCCTTAAGGCTTGTGTCGTTGATGTAAATGGCTCCTCCTTCGCCGGAGATGATGTTTTTCGTTTCGTGGAAGGAGACCGCCGCCAGATCTCCGAAGGAGCCCAGAGGCTTGCCCTTGTAGGACGACATGACGCCCTGGGCGTTGTCTTCCACGACCCTGAGGCCGTGATCCTTTGCGATCCTCATGATCGTATCCATCTCACAGCCGACGCCCGCGTAGTGCACGGGCACGATGGCCTTGGTCTTTTCCGTTATGTTCTCTTCTATCTGCTTCTCGTCCATGTTGAGGGTGTCCGG
Organism: bacterium; assembly: GCA_017649705.1. GTDB lineage: Bacteria > Auribacterota > UBA3054 > UBA3054 > UBA3054 > UBA3054. Next base: position 19,178 of record JAGCGH010000153.1, on the reverse strand, counting down.
CCTTATTTCCACGAAGACCGGCACGGCGCCCCGCATCACGAAGGAACTGACGGTAGTGACGAAGGTGAAGGAGGGAACGATGACTTCATCCCCGGGCTTGATGTCGCACAAAAGGGCGGACATTTCCAGCGCCGCGGTGCAGGAGTGGGTCAGAAGCACGGTGGGGGAGCCGGAGAGCTTCTGCAGCCATTTGTTGCAGGCTCTGGTGAAATCGCCGTCGCCGGAAAGATGCCTGGAGGCGTGGGCATTGGCGATGTAGTAGAGTTCTTTGCCCGTCATGTAAGGCTTGTTGAAAGGAATGCGGATGCTCATAATGCTTATGGGTTCGTTGTTGTTTTGTCTTTCGCTCTTTTTTATCTTTCCTTAAATTTATTCCGTCACGTCGATCTCCAGGACCAGGGGCAGCCGGAAGAAACAGACGTTCTCGTGGACCATGTCCAGTTCAACTCTGTAGCGGCCGGGATCTTTCGGCGCGGTGAGTTTTTCCCGGATGGAAACGATCGCTCCTTTCGGGGCGTCCGCTTTTAGCCAGATCCTGTCGTCCTTTTTTTCCTCTCCCTTTTCGTTGTACCAGCGGACGGAGAGGCGCACCGGCGTGGGCCCGCCGGCGCCCCAGTTGAGGAGACCGGTGTTGACCGCCGTGACGTCCGCTTCCCATGGCGAACCGGCCTTCAGGCTCTTGGGAGTTTTTTTCAAAAACAGGGAGGCGCTTCTGTCGCCTTCGCTTGAAAGGGGAAGGACGGCCAGTTTGTCAAAGCACAGGGAGAGGGGCCTGGGGTCGAAAACTTGTTCGTTTACGCGGCCGGGGACGACAAAGCCCGAGGTCCTTACGTTCAGGACCAGGGGGGCTCCGCTTTTGGGCCTGGGGACGCTGAAAACTCTTATGAGCAGGTTGGTGAAGTCGCGCCCCACGTTTGCGCTGCCTGAGAATTTTCCGTTCAGATAGAAGCTGGCCTTTATTTCCCCGAGCGAGCGGACCCGCATGCACAGCGCGTAGGAATCGCCGCCCTGGTAGCTGAAGCGGGCGAAGATGTTTGTGCCCTCGCACCAGGCGTAGTTTTCCTCGGCGCTTATGTATTCGTTTTGGGAGAAACCGGAGAGCAGATTCGGTGAGGCTTCCGGAGCGCCCACGTCCAGGACGCAGGGGGCGTTGTCCGGCAGCGGCGGGCACAGCTTCCCGGCGGAGGGGATTATCTTCGCGGTGGCGGCGGCCACGGCGTTCCAGTTGGTGAAGACGCCGCCAAGGAGAAGCTCGTGGGAGCCGAACTGTTTCTTTTCGTAACGGGAGGGGTTGTTCAGCCTTTTGGCGGCCTGGCTCCAGACCACCACGGAGGGCTCCATCTCCTTTAAGGCGGCGCCCCGTCGCATGACCGTGAGAAGGTCGCTTACAATTTCACCCTGATGGCCTTTGACGTCGAAATAATACTGGGGCAGGATGTAGTTTTTCGAGGCGGCGTCCGGCTCCGTTATAATGACCAAAGGAAGATCTTTTTCGGCGGCGGCCTCCTCAAGATATTCCACGGCCTCCCGGTTGCCGTACTCGAGCCAGCGGATGCTGTCGAGCTCCCGCCAGCTGAAGAACAGGATGAAGAAAGCCAGAAGAAAGATCCCCAATCCGATGTTTCTTATGACCAGCTTGTCCTGCAGGGGCTTCAGGTTTTCCAATATGGCGGCCGGGAACTCCAGCCAGACCGACCAGACAAGGCACCAGACGGGGAGCCAGAAGGCGAAATAGCGGGTGGCGAAAAAGTGCTGGAAATGCAGGTGGCTGAGGAAAAAATAGGGGATTACGACAGCCAGGGCCAGGAAGACTTCCGGGAAGCGCTTTTGGCGGCGGCAGATCCTGGCGCAGACGCTCAAACCCAGGCTCATCCAAATGAAAATGAGCGAGCAGAGCCGGAAGGGAAGCGCCTGGGACCAGAAGATGGTCTTCAGCCTCATTCCCGCCTTTCCCCAATGGGTCGGAAGCCAGGCGTCTTTCACGCCCCAGGAAAGCCCGGTCTTCTGCATAAGCGCGTCCGAATAGAAATAGAAAAAGAGCGCGCTTAATAAAAGCAGGGCGGCTCCCACGCAATAAAAAGCAAGTGAGCGGGCGGGCTTTTCCCGGTCATATCCGCGGCACAGCAGGAAGAGGATGAAATGCGCTAGGAAGACAGGCTGCAGAAAGACGCTGAACTGGTGGCAGACGTAGGAGAGAGCGGCGAAAAGCAAAGCCAGGAGGGCGAACTTCAGATCAACTCTGCTTTTGTCTTCCAGCGCGCGGAAATAAAAATAGATCTCCGCCAGCACAAGCGTCATCACAAGGGCGTAGAAGCGGATGTAGAGCGTGTAGAGGATCTGATACGGGCTTACGGCGTACAAAAGCAGGGCAAGCAGAAGCGCGAAGGATCCGAAGAACCTTTTCGTCAGCTTGTAGAGAATAAAGAAGCCGAGATATGATTCCAGAAGGCATATGAGGCGGAAATACTGTTCTCCGCCCAAAAGGCCTCCGAGGGACATTACGTAGAAGATGAAATGCTGCAGGAAGAAGCCCTGGCCGCCGAAGCCGTAGTAGAACCAGATCTTGGAAAGCGGCCAGGTCTTTATTTGGGAAATTATGAGAACCTCGTCCTGGGAGAGGCCGTATTTGAAGAAAAGCCTGAACCTCACGAAAAGGAAAAGCAGCGAGGCCGCCGCGAAGATAAGGGCGGCGCCGCGCTTCTCGAGGAAGTTCAGAACTTTTTCCTTCGGGTTCATTTAAGGGAGGCTTTTTTCTTCAGATTGACGAAGTAGAGAATATAGGCCACAGCGAGGACCGCGGCGATGATGTAAGCCACGGGCCACTGCAGGTTGAAGCCAATCTTGGCGTTCAGTATGAAGGAGGAGGTGACGGCCAGATAGAAGGCGCCGGGCAGAACCGTGACCCAGATGGCCTTGCCCTCCCTGACGCACCAGGCGGTGGCCACCGCCAGAGAGAAGGCCACGATGGTCTGGTTGGCCCAGGCGAAGTAGCGCCAGAGAAGCTGGAAGCCGCTGTTGCTGAATTTGGCGACGATCAGGAGAATGGCGGTCAGCGTAAAGATGGCGGCGCCCAGGAGCAGGCGGTTCGCGGGCTTGCTCTGGTCGATGCCCAGCATCTCTCCGGCCATCAGGCGGCAGCCCCGGAGCGCCGTGTCGCCGCTGGTGATGGGCAGGACGATGACGCCCAAAATTACGATGATGTCGATGCCGTTGGTGAAGAGCGTGCCGACGATGTGGACAAGGTCGTTATGCGGGGAGGCGTTGCCGATGTCGAAGACCTTGAGAACGTTGTCGATGATCTCGGCCAGCATGCCCGTGGCGCCTCCTGTGGTGTCGATGCCGTAGAGCTTCATGACGCCCATGGTGACCGCCGCCCAGATCATGGCGATGAAGCCCTCCACCAGCATCATGTTGTAGAAGACGAAGCGGCCTTTCTTTTCAGAGCGCAGCGTCCTGGAGATTATGGTGGCCTGGGTGGAGTGGAAGCCCGAGGCTATGCCGCAGGCCACGGTGACGAAAAAGAGCGGGAAGAAATTAGGCTTGAGGCCCTTCCAGTTGGAGAGACTGAGCTCCTCCAGGGGCAGCTTCTTCAGGAAGATGTAAAAAAAGAGCAGAAGCGCCGTGAAGATGAAGAAGGCCCCGATGTAGGGGTAGACCTTGCCGATGATCTTGTCGATGGGGAGCAATGTTGCGATCAGGTAATATATGAAGATCACGGCGTATATGACCCACAGCCAGGGATTGCTCATGGCGGTGCTCTGACGGAGCACGCCTTTCACGAAGATGTCGCCGGGAGTGTAGACGCAGGTCACGCCGAACAGCAGCACCGCCAGGAAGACGAAGATGCCGAAGTAGAGGGCCACCTGCTTGCCGAGGTAGCGCTTCACAAGGGATTGGATCTGCTCGCCGTCGTTCCTGATGGAGATCATGCCCACCATGTAGTCCTGGACCGCGCCCGCCAGGATGCAGCCCAGGGGAATGGTCACGAAGGCCAGAGGCCCGAAGAGAATGCCCTGGATGGGGCCCAGGATGGGGCCGGTGCCGGCGATGTTCAAAAGATGGATGAGGCCGTTGCGCCAGCTGGCCATGGGAACGTAGTCCACGCCGTCGGATTTGGTCATGGCAGGCGTGGGCCTGTCGCTGACGCCGAAGAAACGCTCAAGGAAAAGGCCGTAGGAAAGACCGCCTATGCCGAGGATCACGAGACCGATGATAAAAGTTATCATGTTATTCCACCGCTTTGAAAGTATGTTTTTTGTAACTGAAGAAGCCGATGAAGGCCAGCGACAGCACGCCGGAGATCAGATAGCTGAGATCCCAGGAGAGGTTGAAGCCGACCTTGGCGTTCAATATGAAACTCGAGACCACGAAAAGATAGAAGGCGCCGGGAATCACGGTCAGGAGGATGGTCCTGTCGTTCATGACGCACCAGGCGGTGGCCACCGCCAGGGTGAAGACCACCAGCACCTGGTTGGACCAGGCGAAGTAGCGCCAGATGATGGAGAATCCGTCGGGCTGGAATTTCACCAAAAGAAGAAGCGAGAGGGAAGCCACCACGATGGAAACGCCCAGAAAGAATTTCCCGAGCTTGTTCTCGTTTTTAATTTTCAGCAGTTCTCCCAGCATGATCCTCAGGATGCGCATGGTGGTGCCGCCCGTGGTTATGGGCAGCACGATGAAGCCCGCCATGACGATGATGCCGGCCTTCGTGCCCACCAGCGTGTTCACGATCTCCACGAGAGTCTTGTTGGCGTTGCTGGCGTTGCTGAGCCCGTATTTGCCCATGACGCCCATGGCGACCGCCGCCCAGATCATGGCGATGAAGCCCTCCACCAGCATCATGTTGAAGAAGACCTTGCGGCCGCACTTCTCATGGGTGACGGAGCGGGCGATCAAAGTCGCCTGGGTGGAGTGGAAGCCCGAGGCGATGCCGCAGGCCACGGTCACGAAGAATAAGGGGATCATGTTGGGTTTGAGGCCCCGCCAGTTCTCAAGGGTCAGGTTCTGCAAGGGCAGCCGGTCGGTGAAGATCAAAACGAAGATGATGACCGCGGAAATGATGAAGAGGCTGCCGATCACGGGATACACTCTGCCGATCAGCTTGTCGATGGGCATGTAAGTGGCCAAAAGATAATAAACGAAGACGAGCCCGTAGGCCGCCCAGGTCCAGGGATTGGTCACGGCGGCCTGCTGCTTCATGAAGCTGATGACGAAGATATCGCCGGGGGAGTAGGTGAAGGCCACCACAACCAAAAGCGCCATGACGCAGATGAAGACGTTGAAGAGGTAGGCCACCTGTTTTCCAAGATAGCGCCTCACCAGTTCCTGCATCTGGGCGCCGTCGTTCCTAAGAGAGATCATGCCGATCATGAAGTCGTGAACGGCGCCGGCCAGCACGCAGCCCAAAGGAATGGTTATGAAGACCACGGGCCCGAAGAGGATGCCCTGGATGGGGCCCAGGACCGGGCCGGTGCCGGCGATGTTGAGAAGATGGATGAGGCAGTTCTTCCAGGTGGGCATGGGAACGTAGTCCACGCCGTCGTTGTATTTCACAGCCGGCGTGGGACGGTCGTCCGCGCCGAAAAATCTCTCCATGAAGCGCCCGTAGAGGGCGCCGCCTATTATGAGAATGCCAAGTCCGATCAAAAAAGTCGTCATTTATTCCTTAAAATTCTTCCTTGACAGAGTGAATGGTTTTCTGAGGCGCGCGGGAGCGGGCCACGACGAGTTCGGCCAGGAGGCCGAGAAGGACGGACAGGCCGCCGAAGACCAGCAGCGCGGAGCCCAGGAAAAGGAAGAGATGATTGAAGCGGAAGGGGAAGATCCCCACGATGAATGAGAGGACCCCCAGCGCCAGGGAGAGGAAGCCCAGGCCGCCCAAAAGGTGGGCGGGTCTCCTGGCGTAGGTTGCCAGGAAAGAAACGGTCAGAAGATCCAGGAAGCCGCGCGCGTAGCGCTCAAGGCCGAATTTCGATTTGCCGTGGATCCTGGCCCGGTGGTTCACCGCCAGCTCTCCCACCCTGAAGCCTCTTTCGTTGGCCAGGGCCGGCATGAAGCGGTGGCGCTCGCCGTAAACGTCAAGCTCCTCGGTACACTCTTTCGTGTAGCATTTGAAACCGCAGTTGAAGTCGTGGAGCTTGAGGCCCGTCATCCAGGAGACGGTCGCGTTGAAGAGCTTGGAGGGCAGCCGCTTTTCCAGGGGATCGTGCCTTTCCTTCTTCCAGCCCGAGACCAGATCGTAGCCCTCCTCCATCATGGCGAGGAAAGCGGGTATTTCCGAGGGGTCGTCCTGCAGGTCCGCGTCCATGGTGAAGACGTATTTCCCCGTCACTCTCCTGAAGCCGGCGGAGAGGGCCTCGGATTTGCCGAAGTTGCGGCGGAAGGAGACGCAGCGCACATGGCCGTCTTCCCCTGATAGTTTTTTGATCAGGGCAAGGGAGCTGTCGGTGCTGCCGTCGTCAATGAAGTAGATCTCGTAGGAGCGGCCCAGCCTGGCCATCTGAGCGGTGATCTCGGAATGGAGCTGAAGCAGGTCGCCCTCTTCGTTGTAGACAGGAATGACGAAGGAAATGTCCATGGGATCTCAAAGTGATTGTGGATAATAGTTGCTTTAATTTTTTATTATAGCAAACCGCTCAAAAAGATATAAGGGTGTTTTCCCGTCTCCAAGTGGGAAAATTTTTTCCGGGAAAAAATACCGACATTCGCTTGCTTTTTCGCTGTGTTTTTGGCGATCTCTTCCAAAAGCGGCGCGGGCTTCCTACAATTAATGCGTAGATACTGGCGCGAATACACACCCCCAGGAGAGAGCAGACATGTTTTCCCCCAAAGAGGAAGCGCGCTTCGTGAAAAGGCTTGCGAAACGGGAAGGGAAGGCCTGGCGTGAGTTTTTGGAACTCTACCGTCCGCTTTGCTATTCGCTTGCCAAACGCTACAACTGCCAGGCAAACTTCGACGATTTTTTCGCCGAGCTTATTGTGGAGCTCGTCACGGGAGGCCTTGAGGAGGCGGCGGGCGTTCCGCTTGCCAAGGTCGTTTCCCGGCGTTTTTCGGACATCATAAGCCTCTATATGCACCATTCCCGCCGCCGCCCGCACCGCCTGATCTACGAGGACGTCTCCCTGGAGCCGGCGGCCTCTTTCCTGGCGGAGCGGGACGAGCTTTACGCCCTTCTGGAAGAGGCGCAAAAAGAGCTCGATCCGGAGGAAAGGAGGCTTCTCAGCGAATATTTCGACGAGCGCTTGACTCTCAACGCCATGGCGGAGAAAAGGAACCTTCACACCACCACGGTGCTGCGCCGCCTGAAGAAGATCTACGCCAAGCTGGCCAGCAGCATGGAGGGAAAAGGGACGCTTCTTTAGATATGGTATAATTTGATTAATGTTTGGAATATTCTTTAAAGTTTTCATGTTTCTTTTGGGCTCGCTTTTCCTGGCCTGGGAAGCGGCGCTTTGCCATTATTTCGCGCCGCTGAACCTCTGGGTCTGGCCGCCCCTTTTGGGAATATCCCTTTCGGTCTTCCTCCTGGCCGTCTGGCGTCCGAAGCACGCTTTTTCATTGATGCTTTTCGTCACGCCGTGGCTGATCGCCGTCCCGCTCCTGGCCACCGGCGGAAGCACTCATCCCATGCACATCTTCGTCATGCTGGCCGCCCTTGCGGGGCTTTGCTGGCACGAGCTTTTCGAAAAGGATTCTATCGAACCCTTCTGCGGCTCCCTGGGCTGGCTCATCTGGTTCGGCGTGGTGCTGGTGGGCGTCTGGGCTTCCCTGAGCCGCTACGCTCCGGAATGGGTCGTCTCGAACAGGGAGTTTCTCAATCAGGTGGTGAACGACAAGGAGTGGAGCCGGATCACCGCGGTCAAATACATAATCTTCAACGCCTCCCAGCTGGTGGCCTCGCTTTCGCTTATTCCCTTCGCCTACAGGATGGCGATGCGCGAATCCGAGAAAGGAGCAGACAATCTGAAGCTTGTGAAGACGCTTTGGCTCTTTTTCGCCGCGGGCTGCACCGTCGCCCTGGCGGCGGCTTTCTACCAGCGCCACGTGAGCATCGAATTCTGCGCCAACCGCTCCTTCTACTGGGTCAGGATGGGCCGGATCAACGGCACCTGCCAGGATCCCAACGCCCTGGGCGTGATGCTGGGTCTGGCCTTCTCCTTCGGGCTTTCCTTTTTCAGCGCCTGGCGTCCGCGCCAGGGATATCTCAAGCCCGCCCTCGTCCTCCTTTGGCTCGTGCTCTGCGGCCTGGGCATCAACTACTCCGGATCCCGAAGCGCCTTTTTGGCCATCGCGCTGACGGTCATATTCCTTCTGGCGGGCCTTTTTGTCAACACCAAGCTCATATTGCCAGCCAGGCCGCTGGTCAGGCTGGGGATCGTCGCGGTGGCGCTTTTGGTCCTTGTTTCCGGCGCCGGCATGTACAGCATGACGCTCGTCAACAAGGCGGACAAGATACTGACCGGGACCACCAAGAGCCCGGCTCTGCAGCGCCGCTTGAAAAAAGACATCAGGAGCATCAGGAACTCCGGGCACATTTCCCGCATATTCAACGACAGCCGGCGCCAGCTCTACCCCCGCTTCGCGCAGCTGACGGCCGAGAGGACCTGGCCCTCCGGGGTGGGCGTCGGCAGCTTCGTGGTGGAGCTTCCGAACTTTGCCCGCTACGAGGAGGAGAACCTGAGGGCTCCCGACAACGCCTGCAATTTTTATCTGCAGGTGAAGGCGGAAACCGGGCTCTTCGGCCTTCTGGGCCTCGCGCTCTTCATGGGAGGCATCTTCTTCTCCTTCGCCTCCTCCTGGTTCCAGGGCCGCGGGGAGAACGAAATTTTGGGCAAGCTTTGGGCTCTCTTCACGCCCCTTCTGGTCTTCTCCTTGCTGCTTATCCTGGGAGTTCACACCGAGGTCATGGAAGTTTCCATTCCCTGGCACATTCTTTTGGGCGCCGTGCTGGCGTCCCTGACCATCCAGTCGCGGCTCAACGTGACCTGGCACGGCGAGGCCAGGTTCATGGGCGTTCTGTTCGCCGTTCTGGTCATCGCCTCCTCCTTTTATTTCTACCGCCGGATCAACATAGGAGAACTCAACGCCGAAAGGCGCCAGGCTTCCATCGGCCAGATAGGGGAGACGGGTTTCTATCCCTGGGAGAACTGGCACGCCCAGTCCCGTCCCTGGAGATGGTGCGGGAAAGAGGGATACCTCTGCGTCAAGAAGATGAACGACTGGGTGAGCTTCAATCTGATCAGCAACTATCCCGATCTGGAGAAAGATCCCCAGCGGGTGACGGTCTATATTAACGGCGAGAGCCGGACCAACGTGACGCTCTCCACCCCCGGGGAAGCCTGCCGCATCCAGCTGCCCGTGAGCTACGCTCTCCCATTCGACGCGGTGACGGAACAGTGCACCGCCTTCAGGCTGGAGTGCGAGAAGACCTGGCGGCCGGCGGATTACGGCGTGGAAGGGGACGAGCGCGTACTGGGCGTGGCCATGGACCATCTCCGCTGGACCAAGGAGCCGGATCCCGAGGGCGGCTTCTACGACAAGGAGCGGACTCCCGACGGGCTCGTTTACGCCTGGACCAAGGGGGAGGCCCACCACGAATTCGCGCTTAAGAAAAAGAAGGAGCTGAAACTGAAAATGATGGCCCAGAATCCACTGCTGCGCCATTATCCGGTCTCGGCTGCGCTTTACATAAACGGCTATTACCTCGACACGGTGGTGCTGGGCGACAGAGTCTGGCGGACCTTCGAATACGACATACCCGACGACATTCCCAAAAGGACGCGCAACTTTTTGGACATAATCGTCTCGCGGCAATGGATGCCCAGGCACTACGGCTTCCAGGACGACCGCTCCCTGGGCGTGGCGGTGGCCATGGAGGAATGGCAGGACGCCAAGCCGGGGGAAGGCGAAAAGAACGGCGGGGAGGCCGGGGAATGATCTACGGCAGCAAAGAATCCGAACTGGCCAGGAGAATAGGGGAGAGCCTTCTCTACCAGGGGCTCACCATCTCCACCGCCGAGTCATTGACCGGCGGCGGCCTTTCGGCCTGCCTGGTCTCCGTGCCGGGCAGCTCCTCCTGGTTCAAGGGTTCCGCCGTGGCCTACCAGAACGAGATAAAAAGAGACCTGCTGAAAGTCCCGCAGGAAGTGCTGGACCGCGAAGGGGCGGTCAGCGAGGAATGCGTGAGGCGCATGGCGGAGGGCTCGCTCAGGCTCTTCGACACCGACATCGCGGTCGCGGTGAGCGGCGTCGCGGGCCCCGGCGGCGACGGTTCCGCCAACCCCGTGGGCACGGTCTGGATCGGCCTGGCCATAAGGTCCAGGACCGTCGCGAAAAAATTCCTTTTCAAAGGCGACAGGGAGCACATCAGGCGCTCCACCATCTTGGCCGCCTTGGATATGATAGACGAGATCATTTAAAACTTACATACAGGAGAAAAATTATGGCATCTGCTGAAAAAAACGAAAAACTTAAGGCGCTGGAAGCCGCCATCGGCCAGATCGAGAAACAGTTCGGCCAGGGCTCCATCATGCGCCTGGGCGAAAACCATGTGGCCAACATCCCGGTCATCCCCACCGGAGCCCTGACCCTGGACCTGGCCCTGGGAGTGGGCGGCATTCCCAGAAGCAGGATCACGGAAGTTTACGGCCCGGAATCCAGCGGCAAGACAACCCTTGCTCTTAGCGTGGTGGCCAACGCCCAGAAGATGGGCGGCGTGGCGGCCTACATCGACGCCGAGCACGCGGTGGATCCCGGCTACGCCAGAAGAATAGGCGTGGATCTGGACAGCCTTCTCATTTCCCAGCCGGACTGCGGCGAGGACGCTTTGTCCATCGCCGAGACGCTGGTCCGCTCCAACGCCGTGGACGTGGTGGTAATAGACTCCGTGGCCGCGCTGGTTCCCAAGGCTGAGATCCAGGGCGAAATAGGCGACTCCTTCGTGGGTCTCCAGGCGAGACTGATGTCCCAGGCCCTGAGGAAACTTACTTCCATAATCGGCCGCTCCCGCTGCGCCTGCATCTTCATCAACCAGATCAGGGAAAAGATCGGCGTGATGTTCGGCAATCCCGAGACCACCACCGGCGGCCGCGCCCTGAAATTCTACTCCTCCTGCCGCCTGGACATCCGCAGGATGAGCACGCTGAAGGACAGCGACGGCAACTCCAACGGCATCAGGGCCAAGGTGAAAGTCGTCAAGAACAAAGTGGCGGCCCCCTTCCAGGAAGCGGAGTTCGACATCATGTACGACGAGGGCATCTCCTACGAGGGAACGCTCGTCGACGTCGCTACCGCCATGGACATCATCCAGAAGCGCGGCGCCTGGTTCTCTTTCGGCGACCAGCGCCTGGCCCAGGGCCGCGACGCCTGCAAGGAATACCTCAAGAACGACCCCGAATTCGCCAAGAAGATAGAAGGCCTTATCAGGGAGAAGTACGGCCTTCTGAAAGGCGAGCTTCCCGGCGAGGAAGCCCCCGCCAAGGAAAAGAAATAAAAAAACGCCATGAAAGGCTCCAAGGACGCCCTGAAAGTGGGGGCGGAACTCCTGGGCGTGCGCGACTACTCCCGGGAGGAAATGAAAGCGCGCCTGATAAGGCGGGGCTTTTCCCTTGAGGAAAGCGAAGCCGCCGCCGACAGGCTGACGGAGCTGGGCTTGATAAAGATCGGCTCCAACGACCGCGAGGCCCTGCAGGCGGCCGCCAGGGAATATCTGGAGAAGAAAGGGAAAACTATGAAGCCCTCCCTTCTCTCCTCTCTGGCGGCCTACCTTTCCAGGAAAGGCTTCTCCGAGGAACTCATCGAGGAGTATCTGGAAGCGGCCGCGGAAGTCATGAAGGATCTTAACAAGGAATGAAAAATATTCCGAACATTTTAGATCTCGGCGGCTCCTGGCAGGCCGAATTGGACGGCGAAAGATTCGCCGCGGAAATTCCCTGCGCCGTGGAGAGATTTACGGAGAGGAAAGACTTCGGCGGATATTTCACCCTGAGGCGGACCTTCCCGCTGAAAAAACGCTTCAAGTTTTACCTTCTGCGCTGCAAGGCCGTCAGCTACTTTTGCGAGATCACGCTCAACGGAAAGACGGTCGGCGTACATGAAGGGATGTGGGACGAATTCTCCTTCGACGTCACGCGGCATTTGATCGACGGCGAAAACGAGCTCGTTTTCAAGATCGCCAAGCCCGGCTATCATAAGGGCGACCCGTATCCCCTGAGGCAGGTGCTCTCCGGCTTCGTGCCGGACGTCTGCTGCACCTTCGGCGGGATCTGGGACGACATAACCCTTGAGGGCTATGACGAAGCGCTCCTATTGCGCTGCCACGCGGACAACTGCTCGCTGAAGATCGAGCTGGAAATAAAAAAGGACGGCGTCTATTACCTCGAGGGAAAAATAAAAGGCCTGAGGGATATCAGGGGAAGGTGGGAGCTGAAAAAAGGCTTAAGGGAAATCGTGGTCCCGCTGAATCCCGGCAGGCTGGAAAAATGGTCTCCCGAAAATCCCAAACGCTATGAGATAATTTTCAAAATAAAAGGCGCCAAAGACCGCGTGGAAGGCAAGACCTTCTGGGCGCGCAGGGAATTTTGCTGCAAAGAGAATGCGCTGCTCCTCAACGGAAAGCCCATCTATTGGCGGGGGATCCTTCACTGGGGTTTCTACGACGAACTTATAGCGCCGAACCCCGGCGAGGACGCCATCCGCTCCGAAGTGAAGGCTCTCAAAAAAATGGGCTTCAACGCCGTGAAGCACTGCCTCTACATCCCGCGCGAAAAATATCTCGACATCTGCGACGAGGAGGGCATGCTCTGCTGGATAGAGTTCCCCCTGTGGCTTCCCGAAGCGAATCCCGAATTGGAGAACAGGATCAGAAGGGAGTACGACGCCATAAGCGAAGAGCTTCTGGGCCACCCCTGCGTCGCCCTTCTGACTTTGGGCTGCGAGATGAATTCCGTCGTCAAATCAGACATTCTGAAGGAGACGTACCTCAAACTGAAAAAGAAGCTCGGCGTTCCCGTCAAGGACAACTCCGGTTCCGGGGAATGCTACGGCGGCCTGAAGATCTCCCACGGCGATTTCTACGACTATCATTTCTACGGGGAACTCCAGAACATGGAGGACCTGATGGATCATTTCACGCCCTCCTACCGCGCCGGGAAGCCCTGGCTCTACGGGGAATTCTGCGACAGCGACACCTTGAGGGATATCAAAAAAACAAGGGAGGGGAAGAAGGTCTCCCGTATCTGGTGGGAAAGCGGGGACATTAAGAAAAACCCCATAAAAAAACTGAAGCCCGATTTCTACCTGGACGGCTTCGAGGAAAAGATCAGGGGAACGAACTTAAGGAAAGATTTCGAAAAGCTGAGAAAGATCTCCTGCGACCACGCCCTGACGCACCGCAAAGTAACCTTGGAGGAGACGAGGTGCTACAGGGAGATCTCGGGCTACGACATCACCGCCATAAGGGACGTGCCCATAGCCACCAGCGGAATTTTCGACGACCAAGGGAGCCTGAAATTCCCGGCTGAGGAATTCCTGCGCTTCAACAGCGACGCCGCTATCCTGCCGGCTTGGGATCTGAGAAGGACCTGGATCTGCGGCGACCGCGTCTGCCCGAAGGACCGCTACAGTTTCTGGAGCGGCGCTCCCTACGATCTGCACATCCTCGTTTCCAATTATTCCGGATCCGATATGAAAGGGGAACTCCTGCGGCTCGAGCTGCGCGACGATTCCGAAAGGCTCATCGCCTGGGAGGAGCGGCTGCTGCCGAAAGTCGCGAGAGGCGAAATAAAGGAAGTCTGCTATTTCAACGCCCTCCTTCCGGAAGTGTCGGCTCCCGCCAACCTCAAACTGACGGCCAGAGCGGGGAATTACAGCAATTTCTGGCCCATCTTCGTTTATCCCAGGCCCCGGGAAATGGCCCCCCGCTTCATCCTGCGTGACCACACCGGGGTCTTCCGGGGTTTGAGCGGCTCGGAGAAAAGCGAAAAGATCATCGTAACGGACCAGATTGACGAGGATGTCAAAAGATTCCTCTCCAATGGAGGAAGGGTTTTCCTCATGCAGGGAAGCGATCCAACTTTCCCGACGGAGGAGGTCTCCTTCTGGCGGGAGAGCTTCCCGATGAGTTTCCAGCACCCCGTAACGGCCGGGCTCAGGCGATCCTTCTTCACGGAGGACCTCAGATACTTCTCAGTCGCCCCGGAAAGGGCCGTCTGCGCGAAAAAGGCATCGGATATGGGGTTCGCTATGAAACGCCCCGTATTGAGGCGCTGCGACGCCAGGAAATGGGAGATAACGGAATATCTGGCGGAATTTTCCTACGGGAAGGGAACGCTCATAGCGACGACTCTGAAACTCTCCGGCGGCAGGGGCAGGGAAGCTTCCACCTTCCGAAACAATGTCTTCGGAAGGTACCTTTTTGATAAGATATTAACGTATATGGAGAATTTAACCTAAAAGGCTCATCATATTATGTCGGAACTCAAGATCGAAAAAGGCTCGTTTTTCCTCGACGGAAAGGAGATCTTCCTTTCCTGCGCTGAAGTCCATTATTTCAGGACCCCGAGGGAAAGCTGGGAAAAAGTTTTGAACAGCGTGAAGGAAGCCGGCTGCAACGCCGTCTCCTTCTACACCCCCTGGCTGGTGCACGAACCGGAGGAGGGCCGTTTCGACTTCACCGGGCTCTATCACCCCTGCAACGATCTCAAATCTTTCCTGGAACTGGTGAAAAAGAGCGGGCTCCTTTGCTACTGGCGCCCGGGCCCCTATATTTACGCCGAAGCCACCGATCTCGGGATCCCCAAATGGTTCACCAAGAAAAATCCCCAGAGCATGGTGATGCGCTACGAGGACGGGGAGTACATCCCCAGCTCCGCCGTCAACGCCGTCGCGCACATGAACTCGGATTTCCTCCTGGCCGTGGAGAAGTGGTACGCCGCGGTGGCGGAAGTCATAAAGCCCTACCAGGCTCCGGGCGGCTTCATCGTCATGACGCAGCTTTGCAACGAGATTCCCGGCGACGACTACAGCGACGAGAATCCCGTCAACCTGGGCCTCGAAAAGAAAGACGGCATCTGGCCGACGTATCTTCGGGAAAAATACGGCACGCTTGAAAAGATCAACAACGTTTACGGCTGCAGCTTCGGCGATTTCTCGAGGATCCCTCCCTACATGCTGGAACAGGCGAACAAGACGCTCTACGAAATAGAGCGCAGGGAATACTACTACGGCTGCTATTATCCGAAGTATTTCCAGAAACTGAGAGACATATTGGAGGGCTGCGGCATAACGACGCCCATGACGCATAACGCCTACTGCCCGCGCGCGCTGTCGCTGCACATCAAAAACAAGGAGCTCAATCCCTGGCTCAACATCGGAGTGGACTGCTACTACTCCATGAGCGGGAATCTGAATCTCACCAGCGGCACCTATTTCTGCGAGTACGGCCCCGAATATCTCAAGAGCATCCTCTTCAGCACTCCCTGGGTCATCGAGCAGGAGAGCGGATATTGGTTCGACTTCCCCAGAGTCTACGCCCCCGAGCTTTTCATCTGGAACGTCTGGGCGGCCGCGGGCGGCTACAAGGGGCTCAACATGTATCTTTGGGGCTCCGGCAGCAACCGTCAGGGACTGGGCTTCTACGGCACTGACCACAACTGGCAGGCGCCGGTGGATCAGAACGGAACGAAAAGGCCTTCCTTCGACGCCATCAGGCGCTCCTTTGCCGAAATTGAAAAGCACGCGGAGGATTTCCGCGCCGATTCAGTCTACGATATCGCCCTAGGCGTGAAGAGGGAGCCCGTGGTCAGCCTCAAGCCTGTCGGCCCGGCCACCACGGAAGTTTTCTACGCCTTAAGGTCGCAGGGTTTCCTGCCCAAGCTTGTCGATTTTGAAAACGAGACTCTGGAAGAGCTTCTGAAGCACCCCGTACTGGTGGTGGTGAACGACCGCTGGATGGCGAGGGAAGTCCAGGAGAAGCTGGCCTCCTACGTGGAAGCCGGAGGAAACCTGCTGCTCATGGGCTCACTGCCCACCAAGGACGAGACCGATCACTACTGCCACGTGCTGGCGGACGAACTGGGCGTTCTGGGGGGAACTTTCCCCAAGAAGAGCGTGGACCAGGAAAAAGTCCTTTACGAAGGCCAGGAATATTATCTCGGCAAGACCATCCAGAACATCGACATCGACAAGAAGGGCGAGACCTTGGGCCGCACGGAGCCCGGCCGCCCCGCCATCGTCTCCGTCAGGAAGGGGACAGGCACCGCCAAGATCTTCCCCGTGATGTTCGCCAATCATTTCAAGAGCCAGGCCGTTTTGATAAAGAAGCTGATTGCCAGGCTCGGCAAAGCGCCCACTGTGGAGGGCCAGGATCTTCTCAGAGTCATACCGAAAGCCAACGGCAAGGCCTTTGTTCTGAACATCCATCCCGTCCCGGTGGCCGAGAAGATCTCCATCGGCTCCTCGGATCTCGAATGCGAGCTGGAGCCCTATTCCTACGTCCTGGTGGACTGGAAAAACTGAAAGTCAGCGCCTTTTCAATAGCAGCGCCAGCGCGGCTATGAGAGCCGCGGACATGGGTTCCGGAACGCCGAAGGCAAAGGGAGAGGTGGCGAGGGTGATATAGCTTCCGCCCGCCTGGCTCTCGAGATTTTTGCCGTAGACTTCGCAGACGTATTCCCCTTTGCCGTAAATCTGGGGATCAAGGGACGAGGCTGTTTCGCCCTCCAGTTCCTCGAGGGAACCGCTCTCGGAATTCTTTTTGTACCATTGGAAGGAAATGGGAGTGCCGTAGGTCTCGACGGAAAGATACCCGCCGTGAGACCTAGTTTTCCTTTCCTCGATCCAGGCGCCGAAAAGCTTGCCGCTGTCATTCCAAATGTTGTTCCAGCTCGTCCTTCTGCTCGCCATGTGGCTTTTGATAGTCTCGACGTCGGCTAGGGAATCGCTGCCCCAGCGCAGATAGTTCAGCTGATGGGCGGCCGCAAGAAGCTCCCCCTTCTGCGCGGTCTCGCCGGAATTAAGCTCGTATAACCTGGTGGAGAATCCCGGTGAAGCAATCTGCTGCTCATAGAGCGCCTTGACGAAATCCGCTTTTTTTAGAAACTGCGGGATCAAAAACGCCGGGGAGGAGTTGTTGGTATAGAGATGGCTGGAACTGATCTGGGAGAAATCGTAGTCCCAGACTGGCTCGGCGATAAGTTTCCCGATGAACTCTCCGCTTACGGGATCGGCGTCGATGTAGAAGAAGGTGGAGAGTATGCAGAAGTCGGAGTTGCACAAAAAGCCGTCCAGCATCAAATGCTTGGCCATGCTTGAAACGTCTATGTAGTCGGAGTAGTGTCTGCCCTTCGAGTTGAAGCCCTGGGGATCGAAGAGCGCGTCCTCAAATTCCTGGACGAAAACGCCTATCCTCTGGACCTGTTCTTTGGTACAGGCCTCAGGTTCTTTCAGGGTGTAGATGTGCCCCCGGCGGGTGATGATGAAACTTATTTCGTCCTGACAGTACACGCCGTAGCAGACGTTCATTTCTATGACAAGCCCGCCTTCAGATCCGGCGGCGATCCTGGAATTCGTGGCGTACTGGTAGGCTTGGAGGCCGGCTGCCAGGGCGGGGTCTGCGGAATCGTCCTCAATGTTGACCGTCTCGGTGGGGGAGGGAATGTTCCAGCTTGATACGTTGTAGGTGGCGATGTCGTCAGGATCGCCCGAGGCTCCGCCAACGCCTTTGATGCCGTTTCTTTGCACGACCCTGGTGGTCGATTCCTCATCCTCAAAAGTGAAATCAGGCTTGTTGATGTTGATCCTTTTGGAATCTATAGTCACGCGCTCTTTCATTAGGTAGAAGCCGCGGTAGGAGCCGTTGATGTAGAGATCCACGAACTCCATGGCGGGATTGAAGTTCATTACCATGGCGTCCGCCAGCTCGTGGGCGATCCACTCTTTCAGTCCGCTTCGGTCTTTTCTGTCCTGAAGGTTCAGGGAAAGAAGCGCGAACTTTTTGCTCTTGGCTGCTCCTTCTATGAGGGCGTATTTTTCGTTAAGGTTTATCTTGTAAGGCTTCTTGTCGCCGGAATAAGTCCAGGTGGCGTTGCCTCTGCCGGCGATCTTCTTCACCTGCAAAAGCCCGGAACTCGTTCCGTCCGGTTTTATCTTCAAGGCCGCGCCCTTCGCTTCGTTCTTTTTGCTTCTGTTGAGGTAAGCGATGTCGTGGTCGTCCAAGGTGACGTAAATGGCTGATATGTTATCAGATTTGGCAATGAAGAAGTTGGTCCGGAAGCCGGAAGGGTAGTCGATCTTAAGGTCGTATTTGACGCCGGGCTCCATTTCCCCGAAGATCTCATGCATGTCGAGAGGATCCGTTCCGAAGGCGAGGCTTCTGCCTTCCACCGTGCCGGAAAGAGTTGTGCCTGCATCGAGCCGCAGTTCCGAGAGGTCGGAAAAACTGACGTGGGCGGGGAAATACATGCAGCCATTGTCGCAAACTATTTTTGTGTCTCCCGAGCCGTACTGAAAACGGAAGGCGTCGCAGACGATCTTACCGCTCCCGTAGGCGTAGAAGGTAGTTTCGCTCACGCTGTCGTACATCCCGGCCTTGCTCTGCGAGACGTCGAAAACAGGGCATAGATCTCTTTTAAGGTCTCCGTCGATGCTGACCTTGAAATTGTAGACTCTCATGCCGTAGCAGAGATAGTTGGCGCTGCTGTTTATGGTGAAGACTTGGCATTCCGAAGTGTTGATGCCTTTGGAATTTCCCGACAGCGTCTCTAGAAGGGCTCCGCTCTCGTTTTCGTATACGCAGAGGGTGGTGGTCGTTTTGGTCTGGGTGAGGTACAGGCGGTATTTCACGTTCGCTTCCGCCTCGATCTTAGAAGCGTGCCAGATGTCGAAATGGTTGGTGGCGTTGACGCCGAAATAGTTCTTGGGGCCGGCGCCGTCGAAGCCCATGAGGCGCCTTTTGCCGTAGTCCAGCTCGGTCAGCTCGAGAACGCATTCGAGTTCGACGAGGCTGGCTCCGGACTGAGTAACGCCGGTCTTTATGTATCCGCCCTGAGATTCGACCCAGTTGGCCTGCACAAGATTGGACGGAAGCTCGCAGCGGGCGCCAAGGGCGCAGCAGGCGAGGAAAAGGACGGCTCCTATGATCTTTCTGGCTTCCATGCGGCTTTTACGGCGATATCTCTTTT
>JAGCGH010000152.1 GCA_017649705.1 bacterium | reverse complement strand
GGACTGGTAGTTGGCGTTCAGACGGAATTCGCCATACATATGACCAGCATTCTGGAAACGCTTGAAGGTGATGTTGAGGTAATTGCCCGGTTCGAGGACGATGCCGGAGCCGTCGATGGGGATCGCGATGCCCTGCTGGCCTTCGCCTACCTGGGTCACTTTCAGGACTTTGTTGCCGTCGACGGTCTCGATGGTCGCGCCGTCGGTGCCGACCGCGCCCCACTGGGTGTTAGGGGAAGCGACCATGCCGGCCTGGCCGAGAGCGGCTCCTTCCTCGCAGCCTTCAAAATTCTGATCGAGAAGCACGACAGTGCTGTCTGCCAAAGCAATGGAAGCGGCCAGCACTACGCTAAGGGTAAGAATTTTTTTCATATTGTTGTTTTGGGTAAAGGTTATTGGTTTTTATTATCAATTATTACGGGGAATACTATACCAAAAAGGCGGTTTGGATTCAACGCCTTTTCGTTTTCTTACCTTACTCCCTCAGAACGCTCCAATCCTGGACGATATTCGTTGAGAAGTGACCGTAAATATCCCTTTCGAGATAAACGCGCCGGCCGTTCGCCAGCAGCACTATTTCATACTTTCTGAAGTAGCACAAGAAGTAGTAATCCAAACGGCTGGAGGAAGAAGATCTGTCGGTTCTACATAAATTGTATGACCGAGATAAATGGTCGCTCCGCAAATGCCAACTACGCCCCCTTTTCCAAAAACCTCCCTCCACCAGCAGAGGATCGTCGGTCCCGGGGCGGGCCTTGGCGTTGTAAGCCCAGCCTATGTGGTTGGTATTGAAATCGTCGATGGAAAGCTCCTTTGAGAAAGCTTCATATTTCCTGCCGGGAGGCTGCAGGAGCACCTCGAGTTTGGGATGGCGCTTTTTGTTGTTTTCAAAAAGGAGGTAGAGATCCCTGACGCCGTATTCGTCGCCGTCGGGGTCAAGTATGGGATAGGCGCCGTGCTCCCTCTGGTAGTCGTCCAGAAGGTAGTACATTCTCTTAAGCTGGGAGCGGCTTTTTATTTTTGGCAATTCGTCTTTAACGTAATCGTGAACCACCAGGCCGATAAATGGCAAAACAATGAACAGCGGAAAGAGCAGCGTGCATACGAAGGCCGCGATAAAGCAGCCTTTGGAAGCCTCCTTTTCATCACACGCTCCCCTTGCCAAAGCGAGATAACCCAAAAACACGAGCCCCGTTATCGGGATAAGCAGCAGCAAGGTCCACCAGCCGGAATGCAAGGTATCGCGCAGTCTTCTTACGCAGAGTGAAACGAAAGGCAGGATGAAAACGACGAATGAGATCAAAAGAATCGGCTCGATAATATCGTCGTCGACGTCCAGGCCCTCTTCCAAAAAGCAAAGCAAGATGATCAAGGCTAGAAAAGTTAGGACGGGGATCAGAAATTCCTTCCTGTTCGACTTGCCCTTGTAATCGAAGGCTCTCGTGAAAAAGCATTTCAGTTCGTTCATGAACACACCCAAACAAGCGTTAAATATGCACGTTTATTTTACAAAAAAAGGAGGCCGATTACGACCTCCTTTTTTGTTCGCGGTTGCGAAGTTGGTGTTTATCTCTGCTTGCGGGCGAAGGCCAGCGCCAGGGCCGCCAGAATGGCCAGGAAGGCCGGTTCCGGAATGGGAGGCACGGTCTGCTCAAGGCAGAGGTAGCTAAGAAGGATGTAGCGTCCGTCGAAGTTCTTCCAGCCCTGGACCTGAATGCCAATGTTGTCCGGGACGTCCGGAAGGTGCGTGTCGTAGTAATGGGTCCAGTCAAAGCTCCAACTGGTGGAGTCTTCCTCGCTGCTCTGAAGATCAACGCGTTCAAGGAAAGGT
>JAGCGH010000151.1 GCA_017649705.1 bacterium | reverse complement strand
GGGCACCGCGACGGTCTCCTGGACCGCCTGGGCGGAAGCGCCGGCGTAGTTGCAGCCGACGAAGATCTGGGGAGGAGCGATCTCAGGGTATTCCGCTACCGGGATGTTCGGAATGGATATGGCGCCGGCGAAAAGCAAAACTAGGCTGATGACCATGGCCAGGCGCGGCCTTTCGATGAAGATCTCGGAAAACATGTCTTACTCCTCGACAGGCACGACTTCTGATCCGGGGACGACTTTGAGCATGCCGTCCGTCACGACTCTCTCGCCCTCCTTGAGGCCTTCCAAAATGATCTGCTTGTCGCCCTTCTGGACGCCTTCTTTGACGTTGCGGCGGCTGGGAATGTTCTTTTCGTCCAGGACGTAAACGTAGGAGGCGGCTCCGTCGTGCATGACGGCGCTCGGCAGCACGCAGGGATAGGTGACGTTTTCGTTCTTCGTCAGAAGGACGGAGACCGTGGCGCCGGGGCTGAGCTTATATTCGGGGTTTTTGAAAACGGCGTAGAGGATCACCGTATCAGTCGCCTCGTTGGACTGGTTTTCCGTAATGGTCACCTTGCCGGTCTCGGGATAAAGCGAGCCGTCGCCCAGTTTGACGCTCACTTCCGCCTTTTCCTTCAGCTCTTTTTCGCTGCCGTAGTCTTTTAAGAAATCTTTGTTAGAGATGGCGAAGCGCACTCTCAAAGGATCCTGCTGGATGACGGAGGCCAGAACGCCGGAACTGGGAGTGATGTAGTTGCCTTTGGTTATGGCGGTGGTGCCCACCTTGCCGGCGATGGGGGAAGTGATGACCGTGTAGCTCAAATTCTCCTGGGCGGTGAGAAGCGAGGCTTCCGCGGCCTGGACCGCGGCCTTGGCCACGTTCATGCCGCTCTTGGCGTTGTCCAGGTTGTCTTTCGCGGTGACCTGCTTGGCAAAGAGGTCGTCTATTCTCTTGTAGGTCTGCTCGGCGTACTCGTATTTGGCCTGGGCTTCCGCCAGCTTGGCTTCCGCGCTCATGACGGAGGCTTTGTACTGTACGTCGTCCAGCTTGTACATTATTTGCCCTTCCTCCACGAAGGAGCCTTCCTCGAAGCCGACTTCCAGAATTTCGCCGCTGACTCGGGCGATGAGGTCGACTTTGGCCGGGCTGACCACGCGGCCGGTGTAACGGTGCTGCACGACGTTGCGGGTCGAGGAGACTGTGCCCACGGCGACGCAGGCCTTAGGCGCTTCGGCGGCCGTGAGGGAGCAGGCGGCCAGAAGGACGCCGGCCGCCAAGGCGAAGCGGAGGGAAGCTAAACTTTCTTTTTTCATTTTACCTCGTTGACAAAACATTAATTCAGGTTAAAAACTATTAATAAATATAATAGCATTTTTTCCGTTCGGCTTTGAAGGAGTTAATGAAAAATCGGAGCGCCAAGGGACCTTCTCCCCCCTCCGGAGAAAAATTACTTCCTTTTGCTTCGCACCGCTTTTTGATAAAATAATAAAAATTATTGGTAATAAAATTAAAAAAATTATCCGTAATGCTCAATTAACAGTTCTATTTTAAACAACTAAAGGTTAAAACTAAGGTTACAAGATGGAAAACTTCGAGAACACTATTGATGAACCTCAAGTGGGATCCGGCGCGGCGGGTGCGAACACCACGCCAAGGGAAGATTTTAAGCCGCGCAAAACATTTTTCTTCAACGATCTGATGAACCGTCTGGGGGCCACCACCATAGACGGGCTGATCTTTCTGGGCGGCCTGACCGTCATCAACTTCATCGCCTCCAAATTCAACGGGACTCTGAACATCGGGGGAGCGGCCTATGAATACGAGCCGCACCTGGTCATCATCATAAAGCAGATCGCCCTGGCCCTTTGGTTTTTCGTTTCCGTCATCATGCGGGACACTTGGGGCTACAGCCGGAGCGTGGGAAAACGCTTCTGCAACCTGAAGATCTTCACCGTGAGGGCCTCCCGTCCCAGGATCTACCATTATTTCCTGCGGAATCTGACCGTTCTGATCCCCGCGATCCTCATAACCGCCAACCTGGCTTCCCAGGCGAAATATCCCCACGCCAATCTGGTCAACGCCGTTTTGTTCTGCGTCATTCTGCTGGAATGCTTCCAGGCCTTCCTTGGTTTTCGCCGGATCGGCGACTACATCGCCGGCACGAAGGTCATCTTCTTCAAGGAGCCCAATCCGAAATATTTCAAGAACAGGCAGGGGGGCAATTACGGCAGCGGCAGCGGCAACGGCGGCTACGCCCCGCGCTACCGCTACAACAACAACGGCGGCTACCGTTACAACAACCGCCATTAAAAAGGCGCGTTTTCATTTCGCCCCTGGGTTGTAGGATCAAATGCACCCCGGCTCTTCAGCCGGCGGTGTTTCCGCTGCCAGGGATATGGGATCGTTTATGACATTTTTGTATATCCTCGCTTTCCTTGTTTTGGCCGCCGCGGCGGCGCTGCTGATCTTTTTCCGTCTGCGCGCCGCCTCCGCGGCGCTTAAAAAACTCTCCTCCTACGAGGGGCTGACAGAGCTTTTCGAAGAACGCCTGGCCGCGCTGCGGAATTCTTACCTGCGCGCGAGCAGCGTGGCGCGCATAAGGGAGGATTTTGGCGCCCCGGCAAAGGAGATAAGGTCGCTCGCGGCCAGGCTGAAGGACCGCGCCCCGGAGAAGTTCCGCCGCTTTTTGGACGATTACGCGGCGGTTACGACCAGGACGCGGGACCTTAACGTAAGTTTCGTGGAAAAAGAGAAGGTAGAGTGCGCCGCGCTTTTCGAAAACGTGGAAGGCAGGCCGCTCACCATGCAGCAGCGGGAAGCCGTCATCTGCGACGAGGACAACAATCTGGTGGTGGCGGGCGCCGGCAGCGGCAAGACCACCGTCATCATGGGCAAGGTCAAATATCTGATCGAAAGGAAAAAGATCTCCCCCCGGGACATCCTTCTGATCTCTTTCGCCAGGAAAAACGCGGGCGAGATGACGGAGCGGCTCAAATCCTGCGGGATCAACGCCGAGGCCTGCACTTTTCACAAGCTGGGCTTAGACATCATAACGGAAAAGGGCGGCGCCAGGCCGGACGTCCTGGACGAGAACGACCAGCGGGCTTTTTTGGAGAGCTTCTTTTCCGACACCATCTCCAAGCTGGGGGACGTCACCCTGGGGGATCTCATCAAGTTTTTCGGCTGTTATCTGAACATCCCCGGCAACGTCTGGGACTTCGACTCCCTGGGCCGCCAATATGAATACGAAAGGCGGAGCGAACTGGAGACGCTGAAGTCAAAGTACCTGCGGGCGCGGGCCGCCAAATACGAGCAGGACAAAAGGACGCTGCAGGGAGAGTTCGTCAAGAGCAGGGAGGAGGTGCAGATAGCCAACTTCCTTTTCCTGCACGGCGTGGAGTACGAGTATGAGGCCCTCTACCCCCATCTCAGCGAGGAGGACACGCGCTACAGGAAAGCCTACCGCCCCGACTTTTATCTGAAGGACTACGGCATTTACCTGGAGCATTTCGGAGTCGACAAGAACGGCAATTTACCGCAGCTGAGCCGGGTGGAGGAGCTGAAATACCAGGAAAGCATGCAATGGAAGAGGGAGCTGCACGCCAAATACGGCACCAAGCTTTTGGAGACCTACTCCTGGTACACCGGGGAGGGCATTCTTCTGGACAAACTGTCCGAGACGCTCCGGGACGCCGGGGTGAAGCTTTCGGAACCGGATCCCAGGGAGCTTTTCGACAAGATCTTCAAGGATCTTTCGGACAACTATTACAGGGAGTTCATCAAACTCTGCGGAGCCTTCCTCAGGCTTTTCAAATCCATGGGCTGCGCCATCGGGGACCTGGATGGGCTTGATTACAAGACTGATATTTTCCGGACGCCCTTTTTCAAAGAGAGGCTCAGGCTTTTCAAAAACATCATGAGGCCGCTTCTCAGAGAATATGACGACATGCTGAAGAAGACCGGCAAGGTGGATTTCTCCGACATGATAAACCATGCCTCCGCCATCATCTCTTCCGGCGCCGTTTCAAGAAATTACAAATACGTGATAGTGGACGAGTACCAGGACATTTCCATGGCCCGCTTCAGGCTCTTGAAAAGCATAGTGGAAAAAAGCGGCGCGGTGCTTTTCTGCGTGGGCGACGACTGGCAGTCCATCTACCGCTTCACCGGCAGCGACCTCTGGCTCTTCCGGGATTTCGCGAAATATTTCGGCGCCACCTGCATGAGCAAGCTGGAGGAGACCTTCCGCTGCCCCCAGGAGCTTTCCGACGCGGCCCAGACCTTCGTTCTGAAGAACGCCATCCAGTGGCGGAAGCAGCTCACCTCTCAGCGGCATCTCAAAAACCCCATCCGGCTTTATCTTTACAAGGACTCCCAGCAGGACGCCGTCCGGGCGGCCCTCGACGAGATCGCCAAGGATTACGGCCAGGAAAGATCCGTGCTTATTTTGGGGCGCACGAATTACGACGAGGAGATGCTTCTGAACGGCTTCATGGAAAAGCAGAAACTGGGCGGCCAGGAATACCTTGTCTCGCCGGAATACCAGGGCATGACGATCCAGTTTATGACGGTGCACAAAGCCAAGGGCCTGGAGGCGGACAACGTCATCATAGTCAACTTCAACAATTCCGCCATGGGCTTCCCCAACCAGCTCTCCGACGATCCCGTTCTGGAACTGGTGCTGACGGAAAGCGACCAGCATCTCTACGCGGAGGAGAGGCGTCTCCTTTACGTGGCATTGACCAGATCCCGCAACAGAGTTTACCTAATAGCCAACAAAAACTGTCCCTCGGAATTCGTCTCCGAGCTGCAGCGGCAGAATTATTCCCCCGAGAGAGCCCTCAAAACTAGATGCGTCGGCTTCGAGGAGGCCTACGCCCCCATGAAGTGCCCCCGCTGCAAGACGGGAGACCTCATCCCCCGGCTCAACCAGGAGAAGAACTTGGAGTTCGTGGGCTGCTCAAACTATCCCCGCTGCGATTTCAGCGTGAACAGGCCCATGTCGGAACTGAAGCAAAAGTGCTCCTGCGGCGGCTTCTTTATCCTAAGGAAAGGGAAGACCGGACCCTATTACGGCTGCACCAACTATCCCGTCTGCCGCCGGAGCAGGAAGTATCTGCCCCCGGAAGGCCAGGAATAATAAGGCCTAGAAGCGCAGGCTCTCCTTGCAGTCCCGGGCGAAGGAGAAGGCCTTGCGGCACTTTTCCTCCTTTGTGAGCGATTCGTCCAGCTGGATCTTCACGAAGGCGGAGCCTATGACCACGCCGTCCGCGATGGCGGCAACTTTTTTCGCCATGGCGGCGTCGCTTACGCCGAAACCGGCCGCCACGGGAAGGCTGCCTGTTTTCTTAAGTTCCGCGACTTTGGCTTTAAGGTCTTTAGGCAGTTCCGTTCTTGTTCCGGTCACGCCCTTAAAGATGATGTAATAGACGAAGCCGCCGATGCCTTTTAATATCTCTTTTGCCCTCGCTTTGGGCGTGGCGGGCGAAACGAGCGGGATAAGGTCGAGGCCGTGCTTATCGAAGAAGGGCTTTATTTCTTTCCTTTCCTCCAAGGGGACGTCCACGACCAATATCCCGTCGGCGCCGGCTGCTTTGGCGGCGCGGGCGAATTTTTCCGGCCCCATGTGGAAGATCAGGTTATAGTAGCTGAACAAAACGAAGCCTTTATCGGGATATTTATCGCTCAAGGTCTTGCAGATAGAAAGTACGTCTTTTACGGTCGTGCCGGAAGATAAAGCTTTCTGCGAGGAGGCCTGGATCGTCGGGCCGTCCGCCATCGGGTCGGAAAAGGGCACGCCGATCTCGAGGATGTCCACGCCGCCCATCAACATCGCGTCCATGAATTCAAGGCTTTCCTTGACGGTAGGGCAGCCCGCGGAGGCGAAGCCAACCAGTTTCTTTTTTCCGTCCGCAAAGATCTTTCTCAATTTGCCGCTCATTATTTCTTCTCCTGCATTTTCGCTTCGTAATTGATGACGTTGTCCATGTCCTTGTCGCCGCGCCCGGAAAGGCAGACGATGATGTTTTTGTCTTTTCCCAGCTTCTTGGCGTTTTTAATGGCCTGGGCTAAGGCGTGCGCGCTCTCAAGAGCGGGAATGATGCCCTCGTATTCGCAGAGGGTGTGGAAGGCGGAAAGCGCCTCCTTGTCTCCTATGGCGGTGTAATTTACACGCCCGATGTCGCCAAGGTAAGAGTGCTCCGGACCGACGCCGGGATAATCCAAACCCGCGGAAACGGAGTAGGCGTCCAGGATCTGGCCGTCATTGGTCTGCAGCAAATAAGTCTTGCAGCCGTGCAGGACGCCCACTTCGCCGCCGTTGATGCTGGCGGCGTGCGCTCCTGTCTTCAGGCCGCGGCCGCCGGCTTCCACGCCGTAGAGAGCGACGCTTTTGTCTTTCAGGAAAGCGTGGAAGATGCCCATGGCGTTGCTGCCGCCGCCCACGCAGGCAATGACCTGGTCGGGCAGTTTGCCGGAGAGCTTCTTAAACTGGCGACGCGCTTCTTTTCCGATGACCGACTGGAAGTCCCTCACCATCGCGGGGTAGGGGTGCGGGCCGGCCACCGTGCCGATGACGTAGAAAGTGTCCTCATAAGTGGCGACCCAGTCGCGCAGCGCTTCGTTCATGGCGTCCTTTAAGGTTCCCGTGCCGGAACTGACACTTCTCACTTTGGCGCCCAGGGCGTGCATGCGCTGGACGTTCGGAGCCTGGCGCTTGATGTCGAGTTCGCCCATGAAGACTTCGCACTCGAAGCCCAAAAGCGCCGCCACGGTCGCCGTCGCGACGCCGTGCATGCCGGCGCCCGTTTCGGCGATCAGGCGTTTCTTGCCCATGCGTTTGGCGAGGAGCGCCTGGCCGATGGTGTTGTTTATCTTGTGCGCGCCGGTGTGGTTCAGGTCCTCTCTTTTCAGATAGATCTTCGCGCCGCCCACCTTTTCCGTCAAACGCTTGGCGAAATAGAGAGGGGAAGTGCGTCCCACGTAATCGCGCAATAGTTCCGCCATCTCAGCTTTGAAAGCAGGGTCGGGTTTCGCTTCTTTGTAGGCAAGTTCCAGTTCATGCAAGGCGGGCATCAGCGTTTCCGCCACGTATTGTCCGCCGTAGGGGCCGAAATGAGTTTTGCTCATAAGTGTTTCCTTACTTCGTTTATGAAAGCTAATATTTTATGCTCGTCTTTTTTTCTGGGATCGTTTGCGGATTCCACGCCGCTGGCGGCGTCCACGCCGATGGGATCGACCAATTTGATGGCCTCTCCCACGTTTTCGGGCGTCAACTGCCCGGCCAGGATCGCAGGTCTGGCGGCGCAAAGGTCGCGCGCCAAAACGCGATCGCAATGCCGCCCTCCCTTTTCGCCGTCGGCCAAAATCGTGAGGCCTTTGTAGCGCTCTTTGGCGAAGGTCAAACTCTCAAAATCCACGATGGGCAGCGCTTTCCAGATCTCGCAATGCGTTTTGGCGCGCAGTTCGTCAACGTACTCTTCGCTCTCCGTTCCGTGCAGCTGGATCGTGTCAAGCTTGAAGGAGAGAACGTAGTCTATGGGCGCGTTCAGAAAGACGCCGACCTTTTTGCCGAAATCGATTCTGTCGAACTCTTCTCTTTCTATAGCGCGCAAAGACCCCGGGATCAGGATGAAACCAAGGTAATCGGCGCCCGCTTCGAAGGCGAAGCGCGCGTCGGCATAGTTGGTGAGTCCGCAGATCTTGACGAATTTAGCGGCCATTGACAAAACCTCTCAAGGCTGCGCCGGGATCATTTGACCTGACGAAAGTTTCGCCGATCAGAAAAGCGTCGGCGGCAGGATATTGTTTAAGGTCAGCAGGCGTTTTCAAACCGCTCTCCGCCACTTTCGCGACGTCTTTCGGCAGAGTCTCTATGACCGCTTCCGACTTTTCCGGGAAGACCTGGAAGGTCCTGAGGTCGCGGCAATTCACGCCGATAACTTTCGCGCCGAGGTCGGATAAGCGCTGCGCTTCTTCCTTGGTGTGCGCTTCGCAAAGCGCTTCTAGGCCCAGTTCGTGCGTAAGCTTAAAGAGCTCTTTAAGGAGCGCGTCGTCGCTAAGAAGCGAAGCGATGAGCAGAATGGCGTCGGCGCCGGCCGCCGCGGCCTCCAGGACTTGGTAGCGGTCGAAGATGAAGTCCTTTCTCAGAATGGGAAGGTCAGCCACTTTGCGGACCGCTTTCAGAACATCCATAGAGCCCAGAAAATAATTCTCCTCCGTCAAAACGGAAATGGCGGCCGCCCCGTTTTCGCTGTAAGTTTTCGCGAAGCTAATGGGGTCGAGATCGGCTTTGATAATGCCTTTGCTTGGCGAAGCCTTCTTTATTTCCGCGATGACGGAGACGCCCTCTCTTTTCAGAGCGGCGTAGAGCGAAAGCGGCTGTCTTTCCCGCTTCTCTATAGCTTTTATCAATTCCGCTTCGGGAAGCGCGGCCTTTTTCGCCTTGAGGTCTTGAGCCGACTTTTCGGCTATCTCCAAAAGAATGTCACGCATTTTTGCTGGCCGTCACGAGTTCGTCGAGTTTTTGTCTGGCTAAGCCCTTGTCGATGGATTCTTCCGCCATCTTGACGCCTTCCCTGAGATCTTTGGCGAGGCCGTAGATGTAGATGGCCGCGCCGGAATTGATGAGCGTCACGGCCCTGTTTGCGCCCTGGTCCTTGCCCTCCAGCACGTCGAGCAGGATCTTGGCGTTTTCAGTGGGTGTGCCGCCGCCAATTTCGCCGCCCTCGAAGTTTTCGAGGTAGAGGGAAGGTTCGAGATCGTAAGTGCTGATGAGACCGTCTTTCAGTTCGGAGACGCGCGTGGGAACGTTGCAGCTGATCTCGTCCATGCCGTCCTCGCTGTGCACGACCATGGCGCGTTTCACGCCGAGCTCTTTCAGCGCGCCGGCCACCAGCTCCGTGATGGCGCCGTTATAAACGCCCGTCAGCTGCGTGGTCGCGCCGGCCGGGTTGGTCAAGGGGCCTATCATATTGAAGATCGTCCTGACGCCCAGGGCTTTTCTCAAGGGCGCCACGTTGCCAAGGATGGGGTGCATGCGCTGGGCGAAAAGGAAGCCGATCCTGTTCTCACGGATGCTTTCCTCCATGTTTTCCGGGGGCGTCTCAAGGTTGAAGCCCAGGGCCTGGAGCACGTCCGCCGCGCCGCACTTAGAGGAAACGGAGCGGTTGCCGTGTTTGGCGACGATGACGCCGGCGCCGGCCGCCACGAAAGAGGAGGTCGTGCTGATGTTGAAGGAGTACGATTCGTCGCCGCCCGTGCCCACGATGTCCATAACTTCCGCGGCGCCGGTGTCGATGAACTGGCCTTTGCGTCTAAGGAAGCGCGCGGCGCCGGTCAGCTCTTCGACCGTTTCGCCTTTGGCGCGCAAAGCGATGAGGAAAGCAGCCATTTGCTCTGCGCTCTCCGTTTTGGAAGCCAGTTTAGAGAGGATCTCTTCCATTTCCTCGGCGCTGAAATTCTCTTTCGCCAGAGCCTTGTTTATTTCTTTGTTCAGCATAATTTATTTCTCCCTGTTGATTATTTCCAAAAAGTTTTTCAGCTGGCGCTTGCCGGTCGTCGTCAGAATCGATTCCGGGTGATACTGGATGCCGAAAATAGGTTTGGTCTTGTGGCGGATGCCCATGATCTCGCCGTCGTCGGATTCCGCCGTTATTTCCAGGCATTCCGGCAGCGTCTCCCTTTTTATGACCAGCGAGTGGTAGCGTACGACTTTCGTCTGCTGCGGGATGCCCTGGAAGATGTCGAGCCCGTTGTGCGTGATGGGGGAAAGCTTCCCGTGCATGAGTTTACCAGCCCGCACTATTTCTCCGCCCATACAGTAGCCGATGGCCTGGTGGCCCAAACAGACGCCCAGCGTCGGAAGATCGTTTATCATTGGGATGAGTTTCGGCATGATGCCGGCGGCTTCCGGGCGCCCGGGGCCCGGGGAGAGCACGAGGCCACTTAAACCGGAACTCAAGACTTCTTCGGGCGTCACTTCGTCGTTGCGCTTCACCACCACGGTTTCGCCCAGCATCTCTATATACTGGGCCAGATTGTAGGTGAAGGAATCGTAGTTGTCTAATATGAAGATCATAATTTCTCCTTAGAGCGAAAGTCCCTGACTTACGAAGCGCAAGGCTTTCATGATCGCCCCGGCTTTGTTCAGCGTTTCTTTATATTCGTTTTCCGGCACGGAATCGGCCACGACGCCGGCGCCCACTCCGAAGGAGAGCGTTCCGCCCTTTATCTCCAGCGTTCTTATCGTGATGGCAAGGTCCATGTTGCCCGTCGAGCTGAAGTAGCCGACCGCGCCGCCGTAGGCGCCCCTTCTCTCCGGCTCGAGCTCGGAAATGATCTCCATCGCGCGGATCTTGGGCGCGCCAGACAGCGTGCCGGCCGGGAAGGAGCTGGCGACCAGGTCGAAGGCGTCGTATTCCGGCTTCAGTTCCGCCTCAATGTTGGAGACGAGGTGCATGACGTGGGAGTAGCGCTCGACTTGCATGAAGCTCTTCACCTGCACGCTGCCCGGCATGGCGAGGCGGCCGAGGTCGTTCCTGCCAAGGTCCACCAGCATTAAGTGCTCGGCGCGCTCCTTTTCGTCTTTTAAGAGTTCGTCCGCCAAAAGCGCGTCTTCCTTTTGATCGACGCCTCTGGGCCTCGTGCCGGCGATCGGGCGGATGGCCGCCGTGCCGTTCTCCAGCTTCACCATCGTTTCCGGGGAGGAGCCTATAAGGATGCGGTCGCCGTTTTTGATGTAGAAAAGGTAAGGCGAAGGATTGATGAGGCGCAGCGCGCGGTAGATCTGGAAACTGTTCTTCGGGGCAGGCGCGGAGAATTTCTGGGCCGGCACGACCTGGATCACTTCGCCCTCCGAGATCAGCTCTTTCGCTCTCTCGACGGCCTCGCAGTAATCCTCTTTCGTCATGTTGCTGGTGAGCTTGATCTCATCCGACTTGGTGACTTCCGGCTCCAGTTCGGAAGGTGGCAGCGGCGCCGTCATGCGCTCCCTGATCGCGGTGATCCTTTCCTCGGCGTATCTGTAGGCGCTCTCGGCGTCTTTGTAGTCTCTTTTCCTGACGGAGACGACGATCATGACGGTGTGTTTCATGGTGTCGAAAATTATCATTTCCCTCGTCAGCATGAAGAGCGCTTCCGGCCGGTCTTCCTTTTTCTCACGCAGGGGGATCTTTTCGAATTCGCCGACGATCTCATAGTCGAGGCTGCCGACGGCGCCGCCGAAAAGGGGAGGAAGGCCGGGGTAAGTCAGAGCCTTGGCTTCCTTAACGAGCTCGCGCAGGGCGAAGAAGCCCTTGCCTTTTTCGCCAATCGCTTCTTTCGGTTTGCCGGGCGCGGAAAGGTAAGCCTGCCCGTCTTCCACGGTCATGATCCCGTAAGGGTTCACGCCAATTATGGAGTAGCGCCCGAAGCGCTCGCCGCCTTCCACCGATTCAAGCAGGAAAACGTGCTTTTCTTCCGCGAAACGGCGAAGCACCGAGACCGGCGTCTCCAGGTCGGCCAGGAACTCCCGGTAAACCGGAACATATTCACTCCCGGTTCCCATCTTTGCGAATTCATCAAAATTTGGTTTCATTTTATTTTAGGTTTAAGGTTAAGCGAAAAAAGAAGAGGGCCCCGCTTTTCCAAGCGGGGCCCTCTTGCTTCAACTTCTCAGTGTACGCTTTCAGCTACGAGGAAACGACCCGGCTTGAAAAAGCCCGGTAAAAGCGTACCACCACCAGAAGTTCATTTTAGTGTTCATGAAGAATTTTTCCTCGATTGTTCGCCGAAAATGTTAGCACTTATCTTTTTAATTTGCAAGTGGGCTTTGCCAAGCATCGCAAGCGCCCCTCAAAATCCGCATAAACAATGAAATTTTTCTAAATCGTTGCTTTTTTGGGACTTTTTGATAAAATATTCTGCTGGATTTAATTGAACCGCATTGTATTTCCATTAATACAAACGGCAAATTCGAGGGACAACCTGAAACCATATAACCTTTAGGAGAGAAATAATGAAAAAAGCGATTCTATTTAGCATTGTCGCGCTTCTTTGCGTGACGGCGCTCTGTGACGAAGCCTGGTCTCAGGCCGGCAGCTTCGACGGAAGCGAGCTTACACAAGCTTCTTTCCTTTTACGTCCGACCGATTCTTTGTATTACAGCAGCGCTTTGGCGGACGGGACTCCCGTTTCCTTAACTATCGGCGCGGTCGATCAGTCGGATTCAACCAAGACTGCCGCGATCTTTTCCGACAACAGCGGAACGGCTGTGGAAGGATATGCGACCTGGGATTACACCGCTTCCGATCTGCCGAAGAACGACACCTACACCATAACGGAAACGGTCGTCAGCTCGTATGAAACTAAATCGCTTTCACGCTCTGTTACGATCCTGCCCGAACCGGCAATTTTGGCTTTGCTAATCATTGCCGGCGCGCTCTTCCTTCGCAAGCGCGTTAAAGCTCTCGTTGCAATCTTGGCGCTTGTGTCTGTTTCTGCCATCGGCGCCAAAGCCGACGTTGTAAGCGGAGTCGCTTTCCAGCAAATGCTGCCGTTCAGCAGAGACGTAGCGATAACCTATACTGTGACCCCGGCCGTTAACACGATCTATGATGTTAAGTTCTACGGCTCTACGGATGACGGCGCGACTGTATTCGATCTTCAGGACAGGGGAGAGCTTCATTTGTCAGTTGCCAACCTTAACGAGACCTTCTGCAGCGCCGGAACACACGAAGTCGTCTGGACGCCGGATGAAAGTTTTTATTCCACCAAAGTCAACAATTTCAAAGTCAAAGTTGAAGCGACGGCGATCTCCAGCGCAAGTAATTACCTGGTCATAGACCTTTCGGGCGGGACAGAAGCTGCAAGTTATCCTGTAAGCTATCTCAGTGACGTACCATCTGGCGGCTGGAGTGACGACTACAAGACCACCAAAATGGTCATGCGTCTGCTTCCCGCAGGAACGTATATTATGGGAAGCCCTGCAGGCGAAGTGGGAAGAAAGGACGGTGAAACTCAGCACAAAGTGACGTTGACGAAGCCGTTCTATGCCGGCGTTTTCGAGGTGACCCAGAACCAGTATGAATTGGTCACTGGCTCGACCCCTTCTGAGCATCAAGGAGATGCCAGGCCGGTGGAAAGAGTTTCATACAACATGCTCCGCGGAACGGATAAAGGCGCTGGCTGGCCTGCTAACAACGAAGTTGACGGGACCTCCTTCTTCGGCATTCTGCGCGCCAAAACCGGTTTGAGCTTTGACCTTCCCACGGAAGCGCAGTGGGAGTTTGCCTGCAGGGCGGGAACGACCACCGCTTTGAACAGTGGGAAGAATCTGACCGGCACAAACGAAGATGCGAACATGAATGAAGTCGGTCGCTACAGTTACAATCAAAATGATGGGAAAGGCGGATATAGTCAGCACACCACCGTCGGCTCTTATCTTCCCAACGCC
>JAGCGH010000150.1 GCA_017649705.1 bacterium | reverse complement strand
CTACAGGTTGAACGAGGGCGACACCTACACCCTGGCGGGAGAGCACGCCGAATATCTGGACGAATGGGTCCCCTTCTCCTTCACATTGGATTATAAGGCCTACAAGCTGACCAGCGTGACCTTCGGCAGCTTCACCACGAATTACGCGGAAGGCATGACGCTCTGGAACGCTCCCAACGACCGCGTCAATCCGGTCGAGCGCTACGAGTACTTCGACGTCACCTGCGGCGGAAGCGAGACCGAGGACGCCGCCCTCTACCTGGACAACATTCTGGTCGAGCAGATCGACAGGCCCGAGGCCGCCCTGCCCATCTGGACCGCCGCC
The DNA here is from genome assembly GCA_017649705.1 of bacterium. Classification (GTDB taxonomy): domain Bacteria; phylum Auribacterota; class UBA3054; order UBA3054; family UBA3054; genus UBA3054. Next base: position 49,006 of record JAGCGH010000150.1, on the reverse strand, counting down.
ATGAATTTCGGCGGCCAGCTCAGCGCACTTACGAACAAGATCTCGAATCTGGGAAGCGTTGATTTCAATTACACCTTAAGATTCAGCGGCGACAAGAAAGGCCTCTCGGTGGTCAACGATCACGGCACCGGCTCCGGGAACGGAACGGTCATCATAAAATTGGACCGCGCCTCCGTCGACGAAGGTTTCCACCGCGCCTACCTCATTATGGACTACTCCGCGGTGGACGGCTCAAGTTCCGGCAGCCTCTCATGCTACCTCACCTTCTCCCAGGGCGGCTGGTTCTACACCTCGGAATTCGAGGGCACAGGCTACGAACCCGGCTTCCTCAGTGGTCAGGACACCTGGAGCGCCTACACCTGGGGAACGGCCGCTCCCAGCGTGGCCATTAAGGACGGGCTGCAGTGCCTCTTCTTCCCCTACGACTCCAGCGCCTCCTCCACCATGCTCGTGCCCGCCGAGACTCCCTACAGGACCAGCCTGCGCTTCTTCATGGAAGACAGGAGGAAGCCTTACCTTATGGAAGTGACCGCGAAGAACAGGAAGAAGGGCGGCGACGGCAACCTGCAAGTCTACGTGGTCTACGAGCCCAAAAAGAGCAAGAACGCCTTTGTTTACCACACGAGCTACAATGACCCGGATTACAAGCTCTGCGAGGCTCCTCTGGAGCAGTGGAACGATCTCTCCTTCATTCTCGACACTGACCTGGCCGCTTCCTGCGCCGTCAGCCTCACCCTGAACGACTTTACCACCAACTTCTATGAGGGCGAGATCGTGCTGAATCCCGCTTACGACGGCCTGCCCCTGGACGAGCTGGTACTTACGGCCTTTAATCTGGAGGAGGACGATGAAGTTGGCGTCTGGGTGGACAACCTCATAGTCTGCGACAGGAGCCTGCCCGAGCCGACGGTCATAGCGCTCCTGCTTGCTCTCCTGCTCCTCAAAAAGAGAAGCTGAGCAATATTCCGCAAGCAAAACAAAAGAGCGGGCCGCAAAGCCCGCTCTTTCGTTCCTATAGAAGAGTAATCACTGATATTTTTGATTGCCTCCATGAGTGTAAAATGCTAAAATGAATGTGATTAAATTTAATGGTATTCCTATGAAAAAAGTTTTGCTTTTTATTTTCATTCTCAGTTCTTTGTGTTTAGCTAATTAAAATGTTAGTTTGACACTTAGCGGAAATGTTTCCATGGAAGATTTTATCCCGCCTTCAGCAGTTTGCGAGGCAACATTTATTGGGGACGGCCTTATAGGATATAGTTGGATAGTAACCGGCGATGCTACTAAAACACCTAATGGTAATAGGGTCACCATTGATTTCAACGGAAATGAAAAACCATCAACTGGGTACCCGGTTGAAGTTACAGTAAGATGCAGTGCAAGATACACCGAAGAACCTGGAGTAGAGAAAACAATATTTTCAAATCTTGTAACAGTTAAGTGGGAAGCGCCGCAAATAACAATAGACATAATCGGAGACGAAGAAGTTCTAAGAGACTCAACTCACATTTATTACCCAGAGCACCATGGTAATCTTAACAGCATTGGTGCAACGTATATATGGACATGGGAAGACAATGGTTTGACACACACATCTACAGGAGACACATATCCATTAAATTTTTCCAATACGTCAACTGATGCTATAATTCTAAACTGCAAAGCCAATGTTAGCGGAGTAGAAGTTAACGCAAATCCCAAAATCATCAATGTTCTGGATCAAAGCTATCTCTTAACCGTCAAAAGGAAAGATTATAGCGGAACCTACATACCAGATATTCAGAAAATGATACATACAAATCCATATATAACGGACGACCGTTGCGTTTTTATCCACTTTAATGTAGATGATGACGATGGATCTGCCGAAGAAGATGATAAAGGAAATTGTGGTTGGGATTATCTCCAAAAAGTTTTTGAAAATGATAGCATAGACGATGATCTTTGCGAATTAGAAATCAGCATTAGCAAAGCAGACGGAGCCGAAAGCCTTCAAGGAGAAAAAATACGCATAGAAGTGCCTGATTGTCTTAGAGTATGGAAAAATCAAAGCAGGCAAGAAGAAAGTGATCTTCTTTTAGGGGGAGATGATAAAATTGGGGAATGGACATTAAATTCCAATGGCAGTAACAGCGAAATTTTAGGTCATCCTATTTATGTTGAAGGAATAGCCTATGACGCAGAAGGAGAAATAACCATAACCGTAAAGAATATCCAAAAGAAAATTAAATACGCTACTTGCTCAGTAGGTGATTCAAAAACTCAACCAACAAAAACCGAAAGAAGGAAGTATAGAATCAATGTAAAAATATTATTGATTGCGAATGGTGTCTTATAAGGCCAGCCGATTTTAATTACAATTGTTATGCATTCGCTGTAGACCCATATCTTGAAGTATTTAAAAAAGTTGATTTCCAAAACGGCGAAAACATAAGACCAGCAATGAATATTGATAATAAATATATCGGATCGTTTCGCGCAAATCCATTCCCTCTTGGAGATATATCCGTTCCACTTCCCACCGAGACAAAAGACAATTTTATTCTTTCTGCTAAATTCTCAATCAAACCCAATAAATACGATGAGATAATCGCAGCCGCTTATGATAGATTTGGGGAAGAAAATTTTTATCCAACCGACCCTCAGCAAGACGAAAATGGAGATTTTACTATTCTTCTAGGATACAACGAATACTTTAAAGATAATATACCCGGATTTTTAAATGATCAACGAAGTAATATTAATAAAATTTTGTATCAATATTTCGTAAAAATGAATGACTTTAAAAATGCAAATGTGCAAGATGAGATCGACGCATTTTTCACCCATAACCTATGGAAAAAATCGAATGGTAATATAAATTTAACAAAATGTCAAAACAATGACAGAAGTAGAATTATTATTTGCTATTCATATTATCATGCAGCCAGAAAAGCTAATTCGCTAAGAACGGAAGAATACAAGCAACCGACACACATTCCAATTGAGTGGGAAATATTTGCAAGCAAACTGGGTGATCTAGGAGTAATTTTGCATCTTCACAACCAAATAAGCGATTATGCCGGTGAAATAAATAGATCATACAAATAAGGTAAGGGGTTATTATGAAAAAAATTTTTTTAATTATTTCAATAATTACAATTAATGCTTTTTGCATAGATTCGCAAGAAGAAATTATGGGGTGGCTAATAAATGTCTCTCAAAAACCTCATGTTTGGGACATGAGCAAACAAGCTTCATTTGAGCTATGGACCACAAATTTATCAAATTATGCAGAATTGGCAAATCTTAGGTTTGGAAATGTTAACTTGAATCAGAATGGGCTCACAAATATTAACGTTGACATAAATCGGAACGAAAATCTTGCCTGCGAAGCAGATTTCAATATAAAAAGTGTTCCGCCTTCCTTTCTATTGCCTTTGCTTTTTCAAATTCTGGAGACCGGAGCTTTCGGCACAAATGAATTTTATGAATATTATGATAATTGGATTGATGAAAGAGATGGTGAAGCCATTGGCATTTGTTCAAAGGGTAAAGTCTTTAAAAAACAAGCCAAAATTTATGCCGTAACAAAACGATACATCAGGGAGAGTCTTAAATTACTTACAAAATCAGAAGATTGGTATATTACAGAAATATGGGCAAAACATCATTGGCCTCCGCCATCACCAAGCAATTTTTATATTTATTGGTGGTATGAAGGCAGAAAATATGCCACAAATATTTGGAATGATTTTTATACTTGCTGGCAATACGAACAGGCTAGGCAAAACCCTCGTGAAGGTGTTCTGGATTGTCTAGCAAAAGAAATATCCGAATTAGGTATTTCTGCTATTCCATTGGTAAAAGGGGCTATTGATTCGGGTGATAATACTCTAAATCCTGTTTTAAAGGCTTTGGCAATAAAATTAGAAGACGGAGGGTTGACTAATCAAACATTCGCAAGCTGGTATTCTTCTAATGGCAGCAAATATACTCTTCCAGCTTGTGAGGGACTTGAAGCAGCCAAATTAAGAATAACAGACACAAACTACGTAAATGAATTAAACGGTATTTTTAGTATAGGTTCATTAGGCCATAAAACGATAAGAACAGATAAATCATATAAGGAATACATGCAAGCCTATAGCCGTGAAATGCTATCTTATTATACAAATAGGCCGGCTGTTCCAGATTATTGGTACTATAAATTGCCGGATGAGATTTCAAATTTCACTTCAAGGATGGCTTTCGAACTTGATCGCAACTGCACTAACTTCAATCCACGATATCTGACTCCGGCCGATTAATTAAATGAAAAAATTGCTCATATCTTTATTTGCTTTGATAATCATCGGAAATATCCATGCGTCAGAAGAATGGTTTTCACGCAAATATATGAGGGATTTTTTGGAAAACAGCGACATAGATTCAAAGATCCCGGAAAATATTTCTTATGAATCATTAAGTAATATTTTTATTAAACAGAGGAGTATTAATCTTAAAATCTCTGAGCAGGCTATTCTTAAAATGCAAAAGCAGCTAAAGAAAAAAGAAAATGTGTATATTTGGGAAGCAAAAAATTTAATCAACTATCACCTGCTTAAAAAATCTATTGAGTATAACTGGAGCGCTGCGTATAGGCAGCGTTCTCAGTTTGGCATAAATGTACAAAAAACGATCATATCGCTTAAAACAGTAGAGGAATTTCAAGAAAGACTAGAAAACGACCACGACATGATGTACGATATCGAAAAATATCGGAATCTTTTGAAACTGTCCAGTTTCCCAGGAAAAGTGTACTGGCTCGCAGAAAGAACATTTTGGAATAGCCATTTCGAGAAAGCTAAGAATGTTTTTAATTTCTTCCTACTACCAGAAAACAAAGATGGCTTTGTGCGAGGTGCGTCACATTTTTTCCTTGGACGCACGCTAGCAAGTGTTTTTGATAATGACATTCCTATTAATTTTATATCTTCTAATCAAGAAGCGCTTATTCATTTTATAAAAGTCCCTACCTTCCCTACTTGCTTGACCTACATAACATATTCATATATTGCTGCCGCCCAATCAGCTGCGCTTTTAAACGATTATAGAAGCGCCTTGGCTTTGATTTTTGTTGAAGTACCAAGCATAGATCATGATACTTTCGCAGGATTGCGACACAGCCTTGCCGCTGATTATTGTATTAATCTGAAGGATTATACAAATTGCATTAAACATATTCAAACAGCCATATCATTTGATCAAAGATTCGCTTCCAGAGCAAATGATATCCTTAAAATTTTGCCTAATGATTTTAGGAACGAATCATTATGGAATTATTGCGCAACAAATAAGTTAAGCATTATAGATAAACACAATGCTGTGGTGGCGGCTCTTACGAATGAAAACGCGGTCGTTGAATTTAATGACCTTTATGATGCTTTAACTATAAAATGGCCTGAAATCGATCAACTTCCTGAGGGCATAATGACAAACAGAGTACTCAACAATTGTTTTTTTAAAACATCTGTTGAAAACGATTATAAAAAATATAAAGTTAACAAATAGGGATAAAGCACTCATGAAATACATAAAACTTTTTATGCTATTATCAGCAATCACTCTGACGTCGTTTAAGTCAGAAGGTCTAAATATATCCGCGAGTGTTTGGCTGGTTTCTGAAAATATAGTGAGTAACGATGCTTTAAGATTAAAGCTTCAAGATATCGAGGTTCTAGCTAAACGTCACAAAAGAGCAGAAGCAATAAGAATGATAAAAGAACTCCGAAAAAATAACAACCTTAGCACAGTTGTCCTGAAAGACAAGGAATTATTGCCTTTGGTTTTGGACGGAATGGAATTATATTATTGGGTCTGTGATAATTCTGATAATAAAACAATTCCCCAGAAAGTCAACTCTCTGCTTTCGAAACATAAAGAAAAAGCAGAAGGAAGAGGGCTCACCTCGTATAAGCAAATTTATCAAATATTGCGCCGATATTATAGCCATTTAGGTGACACCAGCAAAGCTATTGATATACAAAAGCAAGTTATTTTATACGATCCTAAAGATTATATCGCCGTTACGCAACTAATAGATTATGCAAAAAAAGACCCTGAGACGTGCGGTGAGTTAGACGATTTCATAAAGGAATATGTAGGGGCAGGCGGAACACTTTATGAGGAGCTTAAACTGGCTGCAATTATCACATCAAAAGATGAAATAACTAAAAAAATGGCTAGAGCCTGCGAATGGTTAGAAAAAAACGCAGATGCTTCGGAAAAAATAATAGCGAGGTCTCTTCCCATCATATCCATGCTTGCCGATTCTAAACATCCTCAAACATTAGTAGACTATTATCATGCTCTGACAAACTTAGCACTGAGACAGTCTTCTAATGAAGAGCGACTAACAGTTTTTTCAATGGCAATCAACGAACGGCAAAAACTTATTACTGCCGCACCGGAAATATTGCCACCTAAAACGCCTTAGATAGAGTCAAGATTTAATAATAAATCGGCGAATTTTACCCTATGATGGTGTCCACCCAGCCCTCGGGGCCCTCTATTACGCCCATCTGGATGCCCGTAAGCGTATCGTAGAGTTTCTGCGTCCAGGGACCCATCTTCTCCATACCGCTGGGGAAGGCGATCTCTTTGCCGTGATCCACGATCTTGCCCACCGGGGAGATGACCGCCGCGGTGCCGCACAGGCCGCATTCCGCGAACTCGGGAACTTCCGCCAAGGTCACTTCCCTCTGCTCCACCTTCATGCCGAGGTATTTCTCAGCCACGACCATAAGGGAGCGGCGGGTAATAGAGGGCAGGATGCTGTCGGACTTCGGCGTCACGAACTTGCCGTCCTTGGTGATGAAGATAAAGTTGGCGCCGCCGGTCTCCTCGACTTTCGTCCTGGTGGCGGGGTCAAGGTACATGTTCTCGGCATAGCCTTCCGCATGGGCTTCCATGCCGGCGTAGAGGCTCATGGCGTAGTTAAGCCCGGCCTTGATGTGTCCGGTGCCTCTCGGGGCCGCGCGGTCGTAGTCGCAGACTCTGATGACGATGGGCTTGGCGCCGCCCTTGAAGTAAGGTCCCACCGGCGTGCAGAACATCCTGAACTCGAACTCGTCAGCCGGCTTCACGCCTATTACGGAGTTGGAGCCGATCATGAAGGGACGGATATAAAGAGTCGCGCCGCTGCCAAAGGGCGGGACGAAGTCCTTGTTGGCCTTGACAAGGGCCCTCACAGCCTCTATAAAGCGTTTTTCGGGAAAAGGAGGCATAACTAGGCGCCTGGCGCTCTCTGCCATCCTCTCGGCGTTCAGGTCGGGCCTGAAGCTGACTATCCTGCCGTCCTTGGTGGTGTAGGCCTTTAAACCCTCGAAGCAGGCCTGGCAGTACTGGAAGACGCAGGCGCACTCGTTCAGCGTGATCATGTCGTCGCCAATAAGCTTGCCTTCGTCCCACTTCCCGTCCTTGAAGTAAGAAACGTAACGATAATCCGTCTTCATGTAAGCGAAGCCCAAGCTTCCCCAATCGATGTCGCGGCTCATAAAAAACTCCTTAATAGATTATTGCTTATGTATTGATTCTACCGCTTTAAGCTCTCCGTGTCAAACAAACGCGAGCGCAAGCCAAAGCAAGCGCCAGCAGGCAAAGGGCCGCGGGTTCCGGTATGGAACTGTCCCTCACGACGATGTTGTCGAACCAGAAGGGCGCGACGTCCACTTCCTCCTCCGTATTTCTATCCACCCTGATGGTAAAATTGGAGACGGCGCAGGCGTCGTATTCCGTTTTCAGAAAGATCGAGCCGGGAGGCAGGTTCGTCTCGTAATCGCCGAAGGTGATGGCCGTGACTTCGTCGAATTCCAGATTGGTGTTCATGCTGACGGAGAAATTCTGCCAGGAGTCAAGAGGAGCGGTGAAGAGCGGCTCGAAGGTGTCTCCCCCGGCCGGGATATAGCCCAGGACCGCGCGGCCGATCTCGTTGTCGCGGCAGATGTAGAATGGCAGGAAGCCGGTGTCATCGATGAAGGAAAGCTTGGCGTAGCCTTCGTCGTCGCCTTCCTCGACAAAGAAGCGGCACTTGAAAGTAAAGTCGCTCTCCGAGGGAATGAAGCAGGCGCTCTTCATGTAGCCTTCGCCTGGGAGACAGGCGCACTGCTCGCCCTCTTTCTTGGCGACCTGCGGATTCGTTTCCGAAGAAACGCCCCCGGCCACCCAGGTGTCCTGGTCTCTCAGGTTGCCCAGCTCGTAACCGCCGGTCTCAAAATCCGTGGTATAGTACCAGCCGCCCTTGGCAAGGGTGAAGAGCGAAGTTACGGAGCCGTCGCCGCTGCTGGAAACGCCCTTGTAATCCAGAACGACTCTGGAGCGGTAAAAAGCGTCTTCCAGTTTGGACGTTTTCAGATCGAATTTAAGCTCGGCCGTTTCCCCCACTCTGCCTCTGTTGGGATTGGGGACGATGTTGTCCGGCAGATCAAGCACGCTAAGGGTGTAGTTGAAGCCCCTGCCGCCCGCGTTCAAAAGGGGCACCGTCATGCTGCTGGCCTTCGGATCGACCGGCACGATCTTTTCCATGATCGGCACGGGTTTTTTCTCGCGTTCCAGTTCCGTGACCAGAATGTCGTCGATTAAAAGCTCAGCGTCGGTGACGTCCGTGTTGCCGCAGATGAAGGCCAGCGTGTTGAAGATCGTGTAGCGCTCCTCGGAATCGTGCTTGGTGTAAAGCTCAAAGCCCTTGACGAAGTTCGTCGAGAAGTCGCCCAGGGAGAACTCCGTCAGACGGTAAAGGCGCATGTCGACGGTGAAGGAGAGATCAAGCCAGGTGTCCAAGGGGAAGGGATGGAAACCGGTGACGGCGTAAGAATCGCCGAGATTGAATTTGTAAAGATAGAAATTCCCCTCGTAGACCCAGAACCAGAATTCATAGAGGAAATCCCACCATCCGTTGCGCAGATAGAAGGAATCCTGGGTGCTCTCGCTCCCCTTCCTGATCTTCATGGACACTCTGATGAGAGGATTCTCGCCATCCGATTTGGCGGGACAGTCGTAGCCGTCCCAGCCGTAGGAATTGTGAATATAGCCGCAGGGGCCGTCCACGCCGAAAGAGACGTTGGTGACGTCCATGGACATGTCGTTTGGTCCGTAGCCGTCCCCGCTTCTGCCTTTCCAACCGTCCTGGCCGGTGATCTCGCCGGGATAGAGGGCCGGCGGATCGAAGGAATAGGCGGCGATGGCGCCCTTGGAATGGATCTTCAGCATGACTTCCTTGCTGCCGGCCGAACCCGCTTCAAGGTGCAGCACGCGGTAATAGACGTTGGTCGCCATAAGCGAGCGGTCAAGATTGAAGTCAAGCGTGGTGTTGGCCGTGAAAGTCCCCTCCGGGTTCTTCACGGTCAGCCATTCCGGCTGATCGTCAACAGTGGCTCTATAAGTGATCTCGCCTTCGCCGAAATTGTACATGGGCATTTTCGCGGAGGCGTTTTTGGAGGCTATGACAAAACGGTCGGTCTTCAGGACCAGCCTGGGGTTGCCTGAATGCGCCACAGTCTCAACCTTGATGTCGTCCACGCAGATGTCGGCGCCGGCGTCCACGTTGACGGCGAAGCTCTTCAGATTCTTGGAGTCGTCGTGCAAAGCCACCTTGCTGATGTCGCCCTCGGTGCCGTTGACCGTGAGAGTATCGAACATTTGGTAACTGAAATCCACCGTGTAGGAGACGTCTATCCACTGCCCCTGGTCGAAGCCTTTCGTCTTGAAGACCTGCGGCACGCAGTTGACGTCGTCCTGGAGGGCGTAGACCTGAATCTTGCCCTTGTCGTTCAAAGAGAACCTAAGAAGCATGGGGCGGTTCCACCAGTGGCTGGTGAAAAGGACGCTGGAGACGCTGGAATCAGACGGCCAGAAGAATTTGAAGGAGACCTTGACGAAACTGCCCTTGGGCGTTTCCGGTATTTCTTTCACGATGACGCCGTCCCAACCGGTGCCCCTTTCTATTTTGGCGCAGCGCCGGCCGTTGTAGCTTCCTACCGTGGCAGCGTTTTCCTGGCTGCTGTAGCCGTCGGTGGACCTGACCGTCCAGTTGTGCTGGCCCTGAAGGTCGCCGTCAGTGTAGCCTTCCTCAAAATCACAGCTGTAATAGACCTGCCCGCCCAAGGCCGCGGCAGCCGTCAATCCGGCCAAAGCCGTTAGAAAAAACTTTCGCATAATTCCTCTACTTATTGATTAAATTACCGGAAATTATAGCAAAATAAACCAAAGGCTGTAAGCGCAAAAAAAGACACACCCCTCAAGATTTTGTTACGAAGTAAAATCAAGAGGGGCGTGTCTTTTTTGCGCTGTAAGCCAGCGCTGGCTAAACGGACTTAGTTCGCTTTACGCACGAAGAGCAATCCGACCAAGGCGAGCAACGCCAAGATCGCCGGTTCGGGGACCGAGGGATCCCTGACGACGATCCTGGAGAGATACATGCCGGCCGGGTTGGCCACGTCGTGCAAGCCGATGGTGAACTTGTCGATCTTCGCGAAGTCGTACTTGGTGTTCAGCGGGAGATCGCCGATGGCGAAGTTGGTCACAAAGTCGCCGAAGGTGATCTGGGTCACGCTGGCCACGGTCACGTCGGTGTCCATGGTGAAGCTGAAGTCGACCCATTCACCGAAGGGCGCGGTGGCAATAGGCGTCCAGTTGTTGCCCTGGAAGTAGCCGAACTGCAGTTCCCTGGGATCGCCTTCCCTAGAGATGTACATCGGATAGTAGCCGCTGCCGTCCACGGTTCCGAAGTGGAAATAGGAGTCGTCAGCCAGCTCTTCGGAGTAGACGCGGCCGCTGAAGGTGAAGATGCCTTCCAGGGGCACCTTGGCTTCCAGCTCGGCGGTGCAGGCATAGGGGAACTTGATGCAGTTCTCACCGTCCAGATTGATGATCTCGCAGTCGCTGACACCGACGCTCCAGCATTCCTGACCGTTCAGCGGACCGTAGCTGAACCAGGGGCCGAGGAAGTCGGCGCCATAGTACCAGCCGCCCACCGCGAAGGTCACCAAGGACGTCAGAGCGCCCTCCGTGGTTCCGTCGGTATAAGCCATGCGTACCCTGGCGCGGTAGTAGTTCTCTTCCAGACTTTCGCGGCTCACCTTCACGGTAAACTCCGTGCTATCCTCGGTGCGGCCGCTGGCGGGAGTGACGCTCACGTTGCCGGGCATATCCAGCACGCTGATAGAGAAGTCATACGGCGTGCCGTAATTGAGAACTTTCACCGTGGCGGAATCTTCCGATCCGACAACGGTCGCGCTGGGCATCACGGGATGGGGCTTGTCTTCCTTGGGGACGATCTCGAAGACGAAATTGTCGAAGTAGAAGAGGGAGTCCATATCGTCGTCGCCGTCCGTGCAGAAGGAGAAGCCTTCGTAGGTGTGAATGCCGCCGTTGCCATAAAGCACGACCTGGGTGATGTCCTCGGTCTCTTCGCCGATCGTCAGTTCGACGCCGGTCTGGGTCCTGACGTCCATAGAATAGCTGATGTGCACCCATTCGTCCATGGACCAGGTCTTGCCAACCATCACTTTGTAGCTGTCGTCCTGCATGCCTCTGACGCCGAAGGTGCCGTCGCCCTTGTTCTCGATCTTAAGAGTCATGGGTTTGTGGCGGGCCGGGCAGGCCAGGTACACCGCGTCGCAGGGAGAAGCGCTATCCCAGTAAACGTCCATGGAGACTTTCACCCTGGCGTCCCTGGGGCAGGTGTCGACGTAGTCCTTGGTAGTGCCGTCGATGCCCTTGGAGACCACGGTGTGCATCACCGCGCCGTCCGAGAAGGGCAGACCGTTGGTGACGAAGGCGGAGTTCACGTCGCGGCAGTAGCCGCCGTTCCTGACGCACCAGCCGTCCTGGTTCTGCAGGTCGCCCACGTGCATGTAGGGTTCCTCGAAGTCTTCCTTGTAGAAGACACTGCCGGAGCAGACGCAGACCACAACGTCGGCCTCGCCGGCCTCGCCGGCGTCGATGTGCATGACGGTGCGGTAGTAGTCAGACTCCATCTCGTCCCTCAGGATCTTGAAGCGGATCTCGTCTTCCTTTTCGCAGGTGCCGTGTTCGGCGACCAGTTCCACCCAGGAGGGATCATCCGGGAAAGAAGCGGTCCATTCGAAACTGCCGGCGCCGGAGTTCTGGATGGCCAGAGCGCCGGTCTCGACGTCGAAGCCCACCACCAGTCTGTCCTTGGTCAGGAAGAGCTTGGGATCGGCCGGCCTGTCGAGGACTTCCATCTTGAAGTCGTCGAAATAGAAGAGGGAGTCGAATTCGTTGCCGGAACCGTCCGTGCAGAAGGAGAAGCCTTCCAGCTTCTTGTAGCTGCCGTAGAGTTCCAGGGTGTTGATGTCAGCCTCGTCGTCGCCTATTTGGACTGTCACGCCGCTGTTGGAACGGAAGTCCAGGGTATAGGAGATGGGGATCCATTCGTTCAGGGACCAGCTGACGCCATCCAGCGGCGGACGATAGGAGCCGTCCATCATCTGGTAGAGATAGAAGGTGCCGTCGTCTTTTCTCCTGATCTTCATACAGAAGGGCTTCATGCCGGCCGGGGTGGCCAGATAGACGTTCTGCGCTTCGGACTGGTCGTCCCAGTAGATCCTGTAAGAGAACTTCACGAGCTGGTTCTCGGGGCAGCCGGACATGGAGTTGTTCCTGATGCCGTCGTAACCCTGGGCGCGCTTGGCGTGCATGCAGTGCGAGCCGTGGGCGTCGATGACGTAGGCTTCGTTACTGTCGGCGCAGTTGGTGCCTCTGACGACCCAGCCGTCCTGGCCCTGGAGGTCGCCGACCTGCATGAAGGGTTCCTCGAAGTCTTCCTTGTAGATGATGTGTCCGGCGCCGGCCGTCACGAGGACGTTGGTGGAGCCGGCCGTGCCGCAGTCAATGTTGATCACGCCGCGGTAATAGTCCTCGTTCATGCCGGAACGGTCGATGTTGAAGACGATCTTGGCTTCGTCTTCGCAGGTGCCGCTGGCGGGCTCGGCGATGGAGAGCCAGCTGTTGCCCATTGTAACGGAGGCGGTGTAGTCGAAGCTGCCGCCGCCGGCGTTGACCAGCGTCACTTCGCCGCTTTCAGCCGTCAAGCCGGTGTGGAAAGTGTCGTTGTCGATGCCCATGATGGGCTCGTCGCCCCTGGGGATGTATTCGCACTGGATGTCGTCGAAGTAGAACTTGGCGTCCCAGTCGTCGTTGCCGCTAGCTTTGTCGGTGCAGAAGGAGAGGCCGGTGAAGGCCTTGACGTCAACGTTGTAGAGCTCGTAGCCGGAGATGTCCGCCACATCCTCGCCGATCTGGACTTCCACGCCCTTCATAGTGGCGAAGTCGATGGTGTAGGAGATGTAGACCCACTCGTCCATGGGCCAGGTCTTGCCGCTGAACGATTCGGGAGGACTGAAATAGCCATCCTTCATCTGGTAGAGATAGAAGGTGTTCTGGCCGTCAGTCTTTCTGATCTTCATACAGAAGGGCTTGGCGGTGTCAGGCGTGGCGATGTAGACGCTGCCGGCGTTGGAAGCAGAATCCCAATAGACCTTGCCGGAAACTTTCACCACGGCCAGGGCCGGGCAGCCTTCGATGGGCGTGCTGCCGGGACGGCCGCCCTTTCTGACGCCGTCGTAGCCGGTGGACCTGTAAGCGTGCATGACCTGGCTTTCGGCAAACTCGGGCTTTTCGATCTCGGCCCTGTTGCTGCTGGAGCCGGTGTCGCTTCTGACCAGCCAGCCTTCCTGGTTCTGCAGGTCGCCCATGGTCATGAAGGGTTCCTCAAAATCCTCGCGGTAAAAGACCGTGCCGTTCACCCAGTAAACGCTCACCACTTCTTTTCCGGCGTCGCCGGCGTCGATGGTGAACTTCGCTCTGGCGTAATCCTTGTCGCCAGAAGTGGAGAGGGTCAGGTCCTTGGTGCCGTTGTAAGTGCCGCTAGAGGGGCTGACGGTCAGCCAGTCGGCGCCTTCGCTCTTGGTGATCGAGAAGGTGATGTCGCCTTCACTGCCGGCGTTCTGGAGAGTCAGGTGACCCTGGGCTTTCTTCTTAAGGGTCAGGCTGTTCGTGTCGATGAACAGATGCGGGCCGGAGTAGCGCGGTTCAACTTCCACCTTGACGTCGTCGTAGTAGGTGACCCAGTCTTTTCTGGTGCTGAACTGCGTGGAGAAGCGGATCCTGACGGGCTGGCCATAGAAACTGCCGGACATGGGGATGTGGCAGGCCTGGGCTTCGCCGTTGCAGGTGATCTCCCTGATGGTGTTGTCGTAGTTGTCCCACAGTATGGAGATCTGGTTGGGCGTATTGTCCTTGTGGAGATTGGTCAGCGTCGCGCCGGTGGGGTAGGAAGTAAGCTCGCCTTTCGCCACGTTCATGTGCAGATAGGCGAAACGGTTGGTCTCGCCGTTCACGGCGTAGAGCGCCATAATGTCCGTCTCGCTGGAGGGGACCACGGTGGCGGAAACTCTCACAAGCTGTCTAAGAGGATCTTCTGTGGACATATCGAACTTCGGGCTGAAGATCATGTCGTAATCCGCCGAACCGCCGTCGGTCTGCTGCATTTTCAGGCATTTGCTGGAAATGCCGCTCTCGTTCTCGACGATGGTGGAGCTGCCGTCGTAGGTGGAAAAGAAGGCCCAGCCTTCGACGTTCCCGACCAGTTCGGTACCGGTCTCGTAGCTCTCGAAATCCTCTTCGTAGATGGTCACGGCCATAAGCGTGGAGGAAAGCGCCAAAAGAAGCGCCAGGAGAAGAAAACGTTTCATAAATGAACTCCTTGGTTAATTGGGTGCGGCCTGTAAAAACAGGTCTAGGTAAGATAGGAAAATTTTATTAAACAACGCAAATTTTGTCAACTTGAACAGAAACGGCCGGGCCATTCCGGGAATCATTTGCTCCCCGTAAAAATAATGCGCGGTTTATGATAAAATTATATAGTTAAACTCAAAAGATTTTCGCTTATGAGAACAAGTATTATATTCGCCTTCGTATTCTGCTTTGCCGCGGCCGCCTTTTCCGCCGACACCGTCATCTTCGGCGGCATGCGCCTTAATTACAGCGGCAAGGGCTATTGCGTCGCCTCCCCTTACAGCAACGGCGGAAAATGGGACGTCTGGGACCTGAAAGTCGTGGACGACGCCGCTTCGGCCGCCAAAGCGGCCTTGACCATCAGGCCTCTGGAGAACGATCCCACCAACTTCTGCCTGAAGATAAGGAGCCTCAGCGCTCCGGCCCTGAAGTCTCTTAAGATCACCTTCCCGCCGGGCGCCAACGGCGTCGGCTACCTGAAGGATCTGTACGTGGACAGCGCCATGCAGAGCATAACCATCCTGGGAGGCGACCTGGGGTCCAACGAGGCGGGCGACGGACTTGTCTCCGTCAAGGGCTCCCTGGAGCAGCTGAAAATTTCCGGCCTGAAGCATAAGGACAAAGCCACGGGAGATCTGACCTACTGGGGCGGCGACCTCTGGGCCGACGTCTCCCTAAAGGGCAACCTGGGCTCCTGCCTTATCACGGGCGGCAATTATTCCTACCTCCCCGGGCTTAAGGAGCAGCGTCTGGCCTGCTTTAATGTCTCCGGGACCGTCAAGAAATTCGCCCTGAAATCATATCTTATGAAAGACGCCTCCGGGGTTGCCTATCTGAAGGGCGGCTTTGCCAGCGCCGATCTTACCGCCTCCTCTTTCATCGACAACCTGACCATCGCCGGCGGCGGCTGGCAAATGGGGCTCATAAAGGCCCAGAGGATAGGAAAAGTCAGCATCAGCGGACCGAATCTCCAGGCCGCCTTTCTGCCGGCTCCCAAGGAGGATTACGGTCTTCTGAACGCCTCCCTGAGAACCATGAACGACGCCAATCCCGGCAATTTCACGAACTACTACATGGGCGCCGTTTCCCTGCGCTCTGTCAGCGCCCGCGATTCCCTGATCTCCTCCCACGGCAGCCTGAAAAGCTTTAAAGCCAGTGCGGACAAGAGCGGCGAAGGCGGAACTATAGACAACACTTCCGTCTACGCCGGCGTGGGCTACGAGAACAATTACATATCATCCCCCGTCATTTTCGCCAGCGCCCCCAACAGCGGAATACTGCAGGCCGGCACCAACTGCGTCTTCACCCTGCCGTTTTCCGTCACCAACCTTCCTCCCGAGGGCGTCTCATCCCTTAGCATTGCCGCCCGCGGCCTGGCCTGGGGCTGCTTTATCTCGAACGCGGTCAACGAGACTTTTTCTGGTTTCGACATGTACAGCGTAAGCGGCACCAACGCCGTATCGGGAACCTTCGTTTGGGATCCCGCCCTGGGTGATTTCGATTTCAGCGGCACCGAATATTACACCCTGACCAACATCAAGATCAGAGTTTCCTACGGCGCCTCCCCCAGGAGGCACACGGAACTCCCCCTGACCATCAGGGTCAGGCAGAATAAGAAGGAGGTCACCTCCACGAACTTCATCCATTCCGCCTCCTCAGCCGCTCCCCAGCGCAAGGTCTATCCCGGGAACATAGGGGCCGTCAATTGCTGCGAGGCTAAAGGCAGCCTTTTCGCGGGGGGATTGCTCTTCGGCAGCGACGGAACTTCCGAACACGCCACCTATATGGGCTCCCTGAACTCCTTCAAAGCAAGCGGCAGCGCCAAAGCAAATTTTCTCTATTCCAAAAAGAACATCAAGCTGGACAAATACTTCGATTACGAAAACAACGAAGTCTGGATCGGCGGCGCGCGTAAAAAGTAAATCAATCAGCAAGGAAAAGCCATGCGGAAAATAAACGCTTCCCTCTTTGTGCTTATAATTTTCGGAGCCCTCTCTCTCTTCGCCAAGAAAGAGAGGACGCAGACCGTCCAGTTCGGCAACATGAAGGCCACCTACTTCGGCAACGGCACCCTGGAAGCCGTCCCGGTCATGGGAACGGACGTCTGGGACATCAGGATAACGGACGCCGGCGTCTGGTACCTTGACGGCACGCTGACCATCGCCCCCCAGCAGAAATACGCCAAGACTCCCGCTAACGTGAAGATAAGGGAGATCTACTGCGACGGCATCTTAAAATCCCTCAACGCGACCTTCCCTCCCGGCTTGGACCACGCAGGCTTCGTTCAGAACATAACGATAATCGGCAACATCCGCTACCTTACCATAACGGGCGGCGACCTTGGTTCGCCCTTAGGGGCCGGCGGAAAGATGCGCATCAAGGGCCGCATCACCAACCTCAACGTCAGCGGCAAAGTTTTCCAGAACACCGAAAAACAAAGGACGGAATACTGGGGCGGCAATGTCTGGGCCGACCTCATCGTCAAGGACCAGCTGCAGTACACCACCATAAAAGGCGGCAACCTTTACTACGATCCCACGACCGGCGGCACCCACGGCCTCATAGAATCCAGCGACAACATGAGGACTTTCACCGTGGCCTCGCAGATCGTCAAGGACAAATACACCAAGGAAGCAAAATGCTACGGCGGCGTGGTGAACTGCGACATCGTTTCCATGCTGGACGGATTGAAAGACATGCAGATAAAGGGCGGCGCCTTCTTTGGCGGCATGATCCGCTCGAAGTTCCTGAGGACTTTCGCGGTCAGCGGCTTCAAGACCGCCCAAAGCTACCCCATTGAGCGCGGCCTCTGCGGCATACACAACGCCTACTTCTCCATCCGGGACTACAACAAGACGACCCTGAACTACACGAACTTCTTCGTCCGCACCATCTCCGCAAAAGACGCCAACATAGTTAACAGCACCCTGACCTGCCAGGGCAACCTCTCGGAGTTGAAGGCAACTTCCAACAAGGCTCTCCCCTACGGCGTCATTTCCGGCGTCGTGGCCCGCGCCGGCTATTCCGGCAAGATCCTGAATTACGACATGCCCACGGTCTACCTGCAAAGGACCGTGGAAGTCTCCACCAACGCCACTCTGACCATTCCCATTGCCATAAGCAACCTGATCTCGGAGGCGGAGTATTCCTTCTACCTGCCACACAGGGACCGGGCCTGGAGCGCCAGCCTTGAATCGGAAGACGGCTCGGCCCAGGGCCTCTCCAAGATCGAGATCACGGGAAAGGAAAATTACTCGGCTGATCTCGTCTGGGAACCGGGCGTGGAAAATTTGTACTTCGGCGGAGAAAGCGCCCTCAAGGTGACGAACCTGACCATAAGAGTCTTGCGCAAGGGCTCCCCGGAACTCTTCCTGGACGTCAGGCCGAACATCACCGTCAAGGCTGACAGCGAAGGTACCTGCGACCTGCATTACCCCACCGAATACAATTACGAGGGCATAGTGGAGACGACGGCCAACGAGAAGGGTCAGATAAACAGCCTCAGCTGCAGCGAAGCCTACGATTCCCTCTTCGCGGGAGGCATAATCATAAGCGACCTCACAACCCCCGAGCACGCCTCGTATCTGGGCAACGTCAACACCGCGAAATTCAAGCTGAAGGCCCTGCGCAACATGATCCTTTCGAAAGGAAAAACGCAGATCTCGCCTAAGACTTTCGACTTCACCACCAACGCGGTCTACGTGAGCGGGCAAAGGCGCGACAAATGATCGCTTCCTCCATAGCGGAATAAAAAAAACAAGGCGGACGTTTGTCCGCCTTGTTTTTTTCCCGCGTTTTATTTCAGCGCTTTTTCGCCGCGCCCAAAGCCGCGAGCAAAAGCAGCGCGCAAAGGGCGGCCGCCGGCTCGGGAATGGGCTCGGTACTGATGCCGAAGATGCCGGAATAGTTGGTCACGTTGTGGCCGTGGAGATCCTCGGCGATGATCCTGACCACCGCCCTGTCGGTGACCTGCTTGTAAGGGAAGGTGTTCCAGCTGAATTTTTTGTCCAGCTCGTAATAGTAGTCCTCGCAGATGTCAAAAAAGGGACCCTGGAACTCGTTGGTGGAGTAAGAAAGGTAAAAAGCGCGCCAGCCGTCGGAGGGCGCCTTGTATTCCCATTCTATGGGCTCGGTCATGGTGCGGTAGACGTCCCCCTCCGCGGGCTTCGTAATTTCCACGTATTCCGTCCCGTCCATTGGTTCCGGCTTAGGCGAGAGTTCCATCGTGACGGTGTAAAAGGTGTTGGAGTTCAAAGGTCTGCGGGTGACCACGCTTCCGTGGCCGTAGGCGCTGCCGAAGGAAAGATACCACTTGCCCGCTATGTGCTTGCCGAAGCAGTCGTTTCCCGTCAGCGTGATCGTGTGTTCCGTTTGGCGGCTGTCGCTCAAATAATCGTAAACGGATCCGGCCTGCTGGTAGCGGTCGTAAAAGGGAATGTAATTCTTCCTTAAGCCGCAGAGCACGGGAAGCCCGGTCTTGACTCTAACCACCACCTGCGTCGTTCCCAGGGGAACGTTCATCTCGAAGGAGAAGAAGCCCGCCAGATCCACGTCCTCCTGGCGGATCGTTTCATGCGAGCCTATCGGGTAAGCCGCGATGTTGGGGTTCATGTACTTCGTGATCCAGTTCATCATATGCCCGCGGCGCAGGCCGACTTTTTCCGGCATATGCTTAAAGAACCAAATTTTGTGCTTGTAGTTGACGCCGTTTCCCCAGTCCGCGCAGGTCATCTCCCTCGGCACCCAGTTGGTCATGTTGGGGTAATCGTACCAGCAGTCGGCGTAGCTCATGACCGGCGTGGTGTTGCCCCAGTCGTAATCTCTCACGGAGTTGGGGGCGTAGTGCACGTCGCCTATGTTGACGTTGTCGGTGCATTCGCTGCCGTGGGCCCTGTAAAGCGCCATGTCGTGGGAATTGGTGTAGTCGATGCCGTTGTCGAAGGAATAGACGTAGTTGTGGAAGGCGCCGCCCAGATGCCATTCGCAGCCGTGGCCGAAGTTTTCCATGGGCGTATCCGACCTTTCGATGCTGGGCATGCACATCATGAACATCCTTTCGTTCTGCAGCGCGGAGAAGCCGAAGGAATTGCAGCCGAAGGCGCCCTTGCCGAACATCCTGGTCTCATTGGTGTCCATGCCGGGCCAGCCGTAGAGCCAGACCTGGTCTATCCTGCCCTCTTCGATGGCCGGGATCATCCAGGGCACGTCGTTGGTCAGAAAGTGGGCGTAGTCGAAGGAGCCGCCGGGATGCTTGTCCTTCTCCCCTTTCTTCCAATAGTCATAATAGCTCTGCTGGTTGAAGCGCTTGCCGCTGGTCATCAGCGGGAAAATGTCGAGATTGGTGACCACCACGAAATCGGCTTTGACCATGCCGAAGGTGGCTTCCTTCCACCAGGACTTCTGCTCGTTGGCCATGGCTTGTCCGGTGGGCCAGCCGAAGGTGGCGTTGAGCCTGCGGCCCCTGACGAGCTCCGCCACGTTGGTCATCCAGGGGTTGTAGCAGACCACCGCGACCTTCAGGTCAAGGTTGCCGACGGCCAGGCACTCAAGGGTGAAAAGCAGCGAAATTAGCAAGCATATTTTTTTCATAGCGAGGTTCCTTTCCTTTCTTATTCATTATTATAACAAAAAGTCCGGAGGCATTATGCTATAATGTTTCCATGCGCAACGATATTTCCTTAGCTCCCTTGACTTGGTTCGGGACCGGCGGAAAGGCCAGGTATCTTTCCGAGCCCGCGACTTTGGAAGAATTGAAAGAAGACCTTGCCTTCGCGGCAAAAAACAATCTTCCCTTCGAAGTTCTGGGCGAAGGCGCCAACACTCTCATCTCCGACGAAGGGTATCCCGGAATGATCATCCATCCCGTCAACAAGGATCTTAAGCTTACGGAACGGGAGGACTGCTTCCTTTTGGAAGCCGGTGCAGGCGCCAAAGTTCAGGACGCCATAGACTACGCCCTGGAAAGATTGGCCCTGGGGCTGGAGGAATTCTCCGGACTCCCCGGGACCATTGGCGGCGCGGCTTTCATCAACGCGCATTTCTTCGAGTTTTTCCTGGCGGACTTTTTGGTCTCCGCCGTCGTCGTCAGCCCTTCCGGCGAAACTAAGGAAGTTTCCGCTGACTGGTTCGAATACGGCTACGACGTCTCCAGGCTGCACCGTGAGAAATGGATCGTCTGGAGCGCCGTTTTCCGTCTGAGGAAAGGCAGCGAGCTGGAGGCCGCCTTCGCCAAGGGCAGAGCCTTCGAAATAATCCGCCAAAGGAGCCGCCGCTATCCCAAGGAAAGGACCTGCGGCAGTTTCTTCAGGAACTTCCTGCCGGAAGAAGCCTGCGGCAAAGTTCCGAGCGTCGCCTTTTACCTCGACAAAGTCGGCGTAAAGGGGACCCTCTCGGTTGGGAACGCCGTCGTCAGCAGAAAGCACGCCAATATGCTGGAAACGAAAGAAGGCGCGACTTCCGCCGACGTGATAGCTTTGGCCCGCGAAATGCAGAAACTGGTCTATAAAAATTTCGGGCTCGTTCCCGTTCCGGAATGCCGCTTTTTGGGCTTCCCCTCTTTCCCACTCTACACTAAGGATACCATCAATGGCTAATGTCGAATGGCGGTTTTTCAGCCGGATACTTGACGTCAATTACACTTTCCGCGCCCTTATCCCCGACAGTTTCGAAAAAAAGCCCCAGAAGATACTCTATCTTCTCCACGGCCTGAGCGACGATTATTCCTCCTGGTCGCGCAACACGTCATTGGAGCGCTACTGGGAAAAATACAGCAAAGAGCTTACCGTCGTCTGCCCCGACGGGGGCCGCTCCTTTTATTCCGACGCCAGGGACGGACACGGAGGAAATTACGAAAGCTTCTTCACCGAGGAACTGTTTCCCTACGTGGAGGCCCACCTGCCCGCGAAATACAGCCGGGAGGACCGCGCCATCTGCGGCCTTTCCATGGGCGGCTACGGCGCTCTGAGGCTGGGGCTCAAGAATCCCGGCTATTTCGGCGCCATCGGCAGCTTCTCCGGCGCGGTGGACTCCAGGCGCTACCTGGAAAGGCCGGAATTCAGCGCCCGCCTCTGGGACGAGGATTCCAGGCTGGAAGTCATAGCGAAAGATCTCAAGCCGGAGGAATTCCCCCGCATAAAAATGCTCTGCGGCACAGAAGATTTTCTCCTGGAGCACAACCGCGCTTTCGACAAATGGCTCACGGAAGCCGGCGCCGCCCACGAATACACGGAATTCCCCGGCCACCACAACTGGCTCTTCTGGGACACCCATCTGCCGGAGATGCTCGCCTTCCTCACGGAAAGCTGATTCAGCTGTCAGATAGGATGTCGTTCTGCAGGGCATAGCGTATCAGCCCCGCCAAAGTCTTCACCCCCAGTTTCGCCATCAGCCGCTCCCGGTAAGTCGAAACGGTCTTGGGGCTGAGCTTCAGTTCCCTGGCTATTTCCGAGAGATTGTTTCCCGTGGTCAGCTTCCTCATGACCATGAATTCCCGGGCGGACAAAATAGGCTTGCCGCTTTTCTTTTCAGCGGTGAAAGGGCTTTGCGAAATGTATTCCGCCATCTTTTCCGCCGCCACGCCGGAAACGTAAGTCCCGCCGTAGGCCACCGTGCGGCAGGCCCTCACGACCTCGTCGATCCCGGCGCATTTGCTTATAACTCCCTTCACGCCTTTTTTCAAGCCCAAAAGCGCCGTGAACTCCTCGTCCGCCGCGCAGAAAAGCAAAATGTTGCTCGTGGGCGCCCACTCCCTCAGCCTGCTTAAAAGTTCGCTGATGTCGCAGCGGGGAATGTTGGAGTCCACCACGATGAGATCCGGCGCTTTCTGGGCGGAGAGATACGACCTCAGCGCGTAGGCGCTGTCCGCGGAGCCCTTGAATTCAAAGCCTCCCGCGTCCTCCAGGATCTTTTTCAGACCCATTCCCACCACGGGGAAATCGTCTGCTATCAATACGGTCTTTCCTTTCATGACTGTTCTCCTTTTCCCAAAATTGTCCCCTAATCTTCAAAAAAAAGCCATCTTTTGTGAAATATCTACAATAAAAAATGGGATTTGTCAGAATTCGCCGCAAAAAAATCCGCTGATTTCCCACAGAGACAAATTTGGTATAATTGTTTAATACTGCAAGCAATTTTTATGCCTAAGGATCAGGAGCATTACAACACCCCCTCGCTGGATCTCGATCTCAGCGTGCGCCAGGAGCAGCGGCTTACCCAGCAGCAGCGCCAGGCTCTCGCGCTGCTTCAGCAGACCAGAACGGAGCTGGAGCAGACCATCAGGAAGGAATTGGACACCAACCCCGCCCTGGAGGAGTATTACCCGGACGAGGACCGCTCCGAAGACGAGATCTTTTCCGACGAGTTCTCCCCTGACGGCCAGGACGCCCAAGCGAGGCGCGAGCACGATGGGAACAGCGAATTCGAGGACGACGACGCCAACGACGGCAGCGACGAGGATTACGCCCTCGACAAGCTCAGCGGCGAAAGCGAGGAGTGGCGGGACTATTACCGGGAGGAAGCCGGCGAGGACCTCTCCCGGGGCGACAGGGAGAGCCTGCAGGAGGGACATGATTTCATCATGAACTCCCTCTCCAGACCCAGCACCCTCTCCGACGAGCTCAGGGATCAGTTTGCCCTGGATCTGCCCGGAGAGTACGAGCCGGTTTACGATTACCTCCTGGCCAGCCTGGACGAAAAAGGCTTCCTTACGGAAAGCCCGGAGGAGATGGCCGCTGAATTGAAGGTCGACCAAAAGATGGTGGAAAAGTGCCTGGAGCTTTTGAAAAGCTACGATCCGCCCGGCCTGGGCGCCCGGGACCTGAGGGAAAGTTTCCTTTTCCAGCTGGAGCGGAAAGGCCTTCGGGACTCAACTGCCTATCTTATCGTCAGGGACCACTACGAGGACCTTCTCCACCAGCGTTTCGAGCGCATTATGAGCGCTCTCAAAATCGACAGCGGGCAGTTTAAGGACGCCCTGGAAGTCATCAGGACCCTGGACCTCCGCCCGGGCAGGGATCTCGTCTATTCGAGAAGCGACAAAGCCGTGGCCGACGTCATAGTCAGGGAAAAGGAAAACGGCGAATTCGAAGTGGAGACCAACGACAACGCCCTCCCCTACGTCAGGATCGCCAAAAGTTTCCGCGACTCCGCCCGCTCGATGGACAAAAAGGCCAAAGCCTTCGTGAGCGAAAGGATCGCCGCGGGGAAAAATTTCATCAGCCAGCTCAACTTCTGCAAAAGAACGATCCTCAGGGTGGCGGAGGCCATAGTCGAGCATCAGAGTGATTTTTTGAGGAACGGCCCCGGGCACATGAAGCCCCTGACCATGCACGCCCTGGCCGAGGAGCTCGGCCTCAGCGACTCCACCGTCAGCCGCACCATCTCGGGAAAATACATGGACACTCCCCAGGGACTGATGGAGATGAAAGCCTTCTTCAGCAGGGCCGCCGCCAGTTCCGAAGGCGTGGAGACCTCCGGCGCGGACGCCAAGAATCTGCTTTTGGAAATAATTGCCGGCGAAGACAAAAGAAAACCCTACGGCGACGAGGAGCTGGCGGCCATCATGGCGGAGAAGGGCTGCCCCATCGCCCGCCGCACCGTGGTCAAATACAGGGAGGCCCTGGGCATTCCCAAGAGCCGCCTGAGGAGGCAGATCTTATGAGGCCGCTTCCCTTGCTGCTGTCCGCCCTGGTGTTTTTCTCCGCCCTAGCGGCGCGCCCGGCCCCGCCAAGTTTCGATCTGAAAGCCGGCCGCGACCTTCTTTACTCCGCGCGTTTCGAAGAGGCGGAAAAGCTTTTTCTCAAAGCCAAAAACTCCGCTCCCGATTCCCTCCTGCCCTGCTTTTACCTGGCGGCCGGGCAGCTTGGGAAAATGACCTACTACGGAGAGGACGAGAATTCCGTCAGCAACCTGGAGCAGCGGGTGGCCGCCTGCTGCGATTTAGCTATGAAACTGAAAGACGAGGAAGACGGCATGCTCCTGCTCTATTCCGGAGCCTCCTTCCTGCTGCGCGCCTCCCTGGAAGCCAGGAGCGAAAAATACGCGGAAGCCATGTTCTGGGCAAAGCTGGCCCTGCTGCGCTTTAGGAAAGCCGCCGCCTTCCGGGAATGCGCCGCCGACGCCCTGATGCTCCAGGCCGCCTACGACCACGTTCTCGGAAAGTCTCCCTGGCCGCTTAGCATCAGCCTCGACTGGATCGTGAAAAGCGACGGGGCGGGAAACGAACTGGCCCTGGTGGAGGAGCAGCTTTCCCCGAACTGCGAATTCGAAAAGGAGATGAGGATCTTCTTGATCTTCGAATACTGCAGCCTGGGATATCCCAGGCTTGCGCAGGCCCATCTCGCGGAACTGCGGAAAGAGCTTAAGGGCTCCCCTTTCCTGGACATTATCGCCATCAGAACGGAAATGAGCTCCGGCAACGCGCGCGGCGCCTTCGCCTCCGCCACCAACCTTTACGCGAAAAGTTTTTCCAAAAAGGCTTTCCTTCCCCTGAGATCGGACGCCGCCTTCCTGACGGGCTCCGCCGCCTTCGCCCTGGGCAACATCCGCCTGTCCGAAGGCTTCTTCGAAAGGGCCCTGAAGGCGGGAGAAGCGAAACCCAGGGTGCAGGCGGCCGCCCAGCTGATGCTGGGGAAATGCGCCGACGCCAGGGGAGACAGGGAGGAGGCCTTGCGCCGCTACGCCCTGGTGCACATCCACAAAGGCGCCAGCCCCTTTTTGAAAAACCTGACGTCAAAACTTCAACGGTCTCCCGGAGACCTCAGCCAAACCATCTATTAGGACAATGTCTTTGAAAAACTTTTTGAGGATCACCAGCCGCAGATCCGGCGTCATCCTGTCCGCCCTACAGCTGAGAGAGAAAAAGGAGCGGGACGCCAGCGGCCTGTGCTGGGCCGAAGGCGCCGTCGCCGCTGAGTACGCCCTGTCTTTGGACAAAAAAAGAATCAAAAAGATTCTCCTTTCCGAAGAGGCCACGCCCAAGTGCCAAAAGCTGGCGGAAGCCCTCGCGGGGCCGCATTGCGAAGCTTTTCTCCTGACCAAGGAATGTTTCGAAAAAGCCAGCGTTTTGAAAAACCCCGAGGGGCTGGGGCTCATAGTGGAGCCCAATCCTCCCCTTAAGCCGGCTTCGCCGCTTCCCAAGGGCGAGCCCGCAGCCTGCCTCTGGCAGCTGCAGGATCCGGGCAACCTGGGGACCATCATAAGAAGCGCCGCCGCCTTCGGCTGCCGAACCATGATATTGGTCGAGCCCTGCGTCTCCCCTCTTCATCCCCTGGCCGTCAGAGCCAGCGCCGGCGCGGCTCTGGACATGGATTTCATGTATCTTGACGAAGAGGAAGCCCTCGCCTTCCTACTGCCGGAAAAGCATAGGATCTGCGCGCTTTCGGGCGACGGAGATGCGCTTAATATTGACTTTTGCTATAATAAGTCAGATGAGTTGGTCGTTTCCGGCAACGAACCCCACGGTCTGCCGCAAAAGGTCAGGGAGGCGCTTCCCCTTTATTCCCTTCCCCAGAAGGGACGGGTGGAATCCCTGAATGTCACGGCCGCCTCGGCGATCGCCTATTACCTTTTCTGGTCATTACCAAAGAAGAGGACGCAACCATGAATGTCCTGCACTACCACGTTCACATCCTCACCATCATGGATCCCAAGATGAGCAACGAGCTCAGGAAGAACCGCTGCATCAGCCGGTCCGTGATAACCGAGCTGGACGACACCCACTGGCTCATCGAGGAGAAGCACATCCCTGACATCGAGCGCCAGTGCGCCCGTCTCAACATCCCAATAAAGGTTGTGATACATGGCTAACGCAACTGTTGACTTCATCCATCTCTTCAAGAAGGCCGGGGAAAGGCATTCTCTCAGGAACATGTTCCGCCACTGGCTGACCAAAGAGCAGCTGGAGGACGGGGAAAACATGCTTGGCGTCCACTGGATGGACGCGGTCTCGAATCCGGCGAAGCGCGCCGCGGTTCTGAAAAAACTTTCCCCCCAGGCCTACGCCCTGCTCGCGGTCCTCAGGAACTGCCGGGGGCAGCGCTACAAGATCAATCCGGAATCTCCCTCCTCGCCCCTGGCCATGCTGGACCTGGGCCAGGAAAAAACTTTCGTCATGAACTGCTGCGAGCTCCAGTTCTACGCCAACGCTTATTCCGGCGACCTGAACCTGGACCATCTTGCGGAGCTCCATTACTACGGCGTGGCTTTTTTCACCGACCCCGCGCTTTGGCCTCCCGGGCCCTTCACCGAGGACCACTTCGCCGGCGACATCGTCCTGGCGCCGGGCTTCGAGACGGACGAGTTCGAGCTGCCTCAGAAAATAATCGGCAGCGTCTCCCCGGCGGAGCAGCCCCTTAATGTCGACACGGAATTCTCTGGAAAAATGTGCCGCTGGCTGGACAGCTTCCTGAGCCTGGCGGAAAAAGGGCATCTGCGCTTTTCGGTGCAGCACCGCTTCTACGCCTTCAGCCGGGACATGCTGGAAAAACATTTCGCCAACGTGGAGAACCGGGACCTTCTCTTCGAATACATCCTGCGCTTCGGCATCGATTCCGGGCTTCTGTGCATGGATTCCTCCGGCGTCATAGCCCCGGGGCCGAAGCTTTGCGATTTTCGCCTGCTCCCCCTCGGCGCGCAAATGATCAAATACGTGGAGTGGCGCAACACCTGCCCCTCGGTGCTGGTCAAGGAAAACGATTCGCTGCGCACCGCCTCGCTGGAGCTTTTTTTAGTCTGCGCCTACAACAGGATGCTGAAAGGCTGCCGCGGCCAATGGCTCCCGAAGGAGGAAGTGCTCGCCGAGATGGAGCGCTCGCTCCACCGCTGCTGCTCTGCCGGCGGCTCCAAAAAATGGGGCTGGGAAGACGTCCGTCTCAATGTCCTCACGAAAGAAGAGCTCAGGGACTTTTTCAACAACGAGCTTAGGTTCCGTTTCTTCATTCCCGGCCTCACCTACCATGGCACGGACAAGGACGGCAAAAATTACGTTTCCATGACGGAATTGGGGGAAGCCTTCAACGGCATTTCTCCTCTGCCCAGTTACGACTCCTCCAAGGTCCAGCTCATCGTCAAGAATGATTTCGAAATTATCCTCATCAATTCCGGCCGCTGGGACTACGTCCGCTATTTCTTAAGCCTGTTTACGGAAACGGCTCCCAACTCCACCCATGCCAGCACGGTGTTTCATCTCAAGCAGAAGACCATCAGGGAAGCCGTGGCGGCTGGCCGGCCGGTCTCCATGCTCATAGATTTTCTGAAAAAGCACGCCACCGCCCCCATCCCCGACAACGTGGTGACCACCTTGAGGGACTGGGTGATCTCGGAGGTTACTCTCCACAAGGACGCCTGCTTCTTCGCCTTCGACAATCCCAGGGACGCCGCCAACCTTTTGGCCAAGCATCCCAAGTCCTTCTCCCCCATCGGGGACTCCATGCTGCTCTGCTACATGAGCGACGAGAGCATCATGAAGCTCATGAACTCCAACCGCATCAGCGCGGTGGACTACTCCATCCCCGCCTCCGGAGCCATAACCGTCACCATGGACAACGAGGTGGTCTTCAACAACACGCTGGATTTCAGGATAAAAGCCCTGGGCTTAACGATCGCGGAGGAGGACCTGGACCGCAACGGCAAAAAGCGCTACGTCATCTCCCATGACAAGCTGGCCGCCATCCAGAATCCCAAAGTCTTCTACCAGCGCCTTTCCCGCGTGTTCTCTCCCGACACCTCCATCATAACCAAGCTTCGCATCATGCGGGCCATGGGGCTCATACAAAGCCGGGGGCCCGTCACGGTCCTTCTCAACTGCCCGACGAAAACCAAGCAGCAGCTGCAAAGCTCCCACCTTTCCTGGTACCGCAGTTTCAGCGCCCAGATCGGTCTCGGCCAGTTCGTGGTCAAAGAAGAATGCGTGGCGGATGTCCGCCAGGCCCTGAGCCACATCACCGACAAACGCGCCGTCCTTCAGACGTTCCCAACGATATAAGAAAAAACTTATGCCCGACCTGACGAATCCGGTGATAGTGCAGAGCGATCTTTCCATTCTTCTGGAAGTGGACAATCCCCTTTTCGGGGAAGCCAGGGACGCCCTGGCGCGTTTCGCAGAACTGGAAAAAAGCCCAGAGCACATCCACACCTACCGGATCAGCAATATCTCCCTTTGGAACGCCATCGCCTCCGGCCTGACGCCGGAAGAGCTGGTGGAGCTTCTGGAACGCTACAGCAAATTTCCCCTGCCGAAGACCATGCTCAGCAACGTGCTGGACATCAGCTCCCGCTACGGAAAAATGGTCCTCACTCCGGCGGAGGAACCCTGGCTCAGGCTCTCCTCCACGGACGAAATGGCCGCGCGCTACGTGGCGGCCCATCCCAAGATCTCCTCTCTTCTCATCCCCGACACCCACGGAGAAGGAGGGAATCCCTCCTGGCTGGTGGATGAAAAAAACCGGGGCGAAATAAAAAGGCTCCTCACCCAGTTCGGATATCCGGTGAAAGACCTGGTGGGCTACGTGCCGGGAGACCCCTACCATTTCAGCCTCAAGCCGGAAAGCGAAAGCGGCTTCTCCGTAAGAGGCTACCAGGATCTGGCGGTGGAGAATTTTTACAAAGGCGGCTCCGTGGAGGGCGGCTGCGGCGTGGTGGTCATGCCCTGCGGCTCCGGAAAGACCATCATTGGCATCTGCGCCATGGCGAAGCTGCAGACCTGCACGCTTATCCTGAGCGCCAACATCACCGCCCTGCGCCAGTGGAAGCGGGAGCTTCTGGACAAGACAAACATTCCTCCCGAGGACATCGCGGAGTATTCCGGACAGATAAAAAAGATCGCCCCCATCACGTTGGCCACTTACCAGATACTCACCTATCATCCGGAAAAAAGCAGCGACAATTTCCCCCACTTCAAACTGTTCCACAAGCGCAACTGGGGGCTTATAATCTATGACGAAGTCCATCTTCTGCCCGCGCCGGTCTTCAGGATCACCTCCGACATCCAGGCCCGCCGCCGCCTCGGGCTGACGGCCACCCTGGTCCGGGAGGACGGCAAGGAAGGCGACGTCTTCAGCCTGGTGGGGCCCAAGCGCTACGACGTTCCCTGGAAGGAGCTGGAGAGCCAGAACTGGCTTGCCTCCGCCACCTGCACGGAGATCAGGGTGCCCTTGGCGGAGGAGAGCAAATGCGACTACGCCGTCTCAAGCGACCGTGTGCGTTTCCGCGTCGCCTCCGAGAACCCCTCCAAGACCGGCTGCGTGAAAATGCTTTTGAAAAGGCACAAGGGCTCCCACATTCTCATAATCGGCCAGTACATCGGGCAGCTCACGAAGCTTTCAAAGGAACTGAAGATCCCGCTTCTCACAGGCTCCGCCTCCCAGGAGCGCCGGGACCTTTTGTACGGCATGTTCCGCCGGGGCGAGATCAACGTCCTGATGGTCTCCAAGATCGGCAACATCGCCGTGGATCTCCCGGACGCCAACGTGGCCATCCAGGTCTCCGGCACCTTCGGCTCCCGCCAGGAGGAAGCCCAGCGCCTGGGCCGCATCCTGCGCCCCAAGTCCGGATCAAACACCGCTTACTTCTACACCATCGTGACCCAGAACTCCATGGAGCAGGACTTCGCCCTCAACCGGCAGATGTTCCTGACGGAGCAGGGCTACGAATACCGTATTGAAAAATACAAAGAACCAACCGAACCAAAAAAACCGAAAAAACCATGAAAACTCTAGGCAACATTCTTCTGTCCATCTTCTTCTTCCTGGGCCTGATCTTCATCCTGTTCCTCCTCTTCAAGGGCGCCCAGTTCCTGTCGGCCTTCATGGCCCCCCTGACCTACGTTTCGCCCACCGTCATAGGCATTGGCGTGATACTTGTCCTCCTCTCTTTGATACCGGGCCTGACAAAGCCCCTTTTGGCCCCTATCCTCATAATCTCCTATATCCTGGGCTTTTTCCTTTTCATCTTCTCCGCTTTCATGACGCTGTGCGTCTTCCACTGGGCCTGGCTGCTCATCGGCATCCTGCTCTGCGGCTTCGGCATCGTGCCCATAGCCATCATCGCCTGCATCTTCTCGGCCGCCTGGCCGGCCCTCTGCCACATCCTTGTCATGCTGGTGGCCGCCTCCCTTTTCCGCTGGTACGTCGTGAGGCAGGCCGTGAAGCTGGGGCCTCCCGGCGCTCCCAAGGAAGCGGACGCCACCGTGCAGTGAGCCGTGTGGAAAAAACAGGGAAAATTGAATATAATAAAAACGCTTATACTTTCACAACCTCAACCAACAGGAGAAACACATGAACGAATTCGTTAGCTTCTTCACCAACATCCTGAATTTCAGCGGCAAGGCCTCCAGGAAAGAGTTCATCATTCCTCTGGTCGTCATCCTGATCCTCAGCATAATCCTCGGCGGTGTGATCGGCGGTGTCGTCGGCACGATCCTTTCCATCATCATTTTAATCTCCTCGATCTCCATCTCTGTCCGCCGTCTCCATGACTGCGGCCATTCCGGACTCTGGGTGCTGCTTTACCTCATCCCCATCGTGAACCTCATCCTGCTCATTTACCTCTGCGTCAAGCCGGGCAAATAAGCCGGAACTTAAAGCCATAAAAAAAGGCGGCTCCTTTGGGAGCCGCCTTTTTGTTTTCATTATCCTTCGGCGTTATTCTTTTCCGTCCTCGTAGCCCAGGAAGCGGGCCCTTTTGTCGATGAAGGCCTCCTTTTTCCTCAGGGAGCGCAGGGTGTCCTCGATGTCGTTCTCGAGGGCCAGAGCGAAGATCTCGCCTTCCCTGGGGGCGGGCACGGCGCTGACATAAACTTCGTCGTCGCCTTCCAGATCAGCATCGAAAGTAAAGTCCGCCTTGGGGCTTGCGTTCAAACACTCCTGGTCGATCGCCACCGCGTCGAGATGAAGGGCTGATTCGGAATAGGCCCGGGGCTTTTCCGAAGCGCAGCCGGCCAACACGAGCAAAGCGGTCAATAAAAGATAACGCATTTTTATTTTCAGGGGAAATAAGGTTCGTCGAAACTTTCCTGATATAAGGTCACAAAAGCTCCCTTTTCCAGTTCCCCGAAAGCCAACTCGGCCTGATCCCAGGAAAAAAGCTTGTTTCCGCACACCAAAGAAAGGCCGCCTTCTTTCGTCAACTTGAAGATCGCCTCCAAAGCGCTTCTTTGACAGACGGCTCCAAAATTAAAGCAAAATCTCTTTTCCAAAGCAAGGGGCAGATCTCCCAGGGCCGCGTCCGGCTGGACGGACTGGATCAGGAGGGATCCCCCCTGCCTTGTGGTCATCATGGCCTTTTTCAAGAGTTTGCCGTCGGCTCTCAAAAGGATCGTCCAATCCTTTTCCCCTTCTTCGGAGGAAATTTCAAGTCCCAGATGAGAAGCAAGATGCCTTATCATTTCCGCCTGGGGGCCTTCCCCCAGCACGCAGCCTGTGCCCCTAAGCCCTTCCAGGGCGTTCCAAAGCTCCGCCCAGAGCGGAAGAAGCGTCGTTTCGGGATAGCTCAGCGCTTCGGGAAGGGCGAAAAGTTTTTCCGCGGGCCAAATGAGCGATTCCGCCGCCAGCCCGCCTTTGGAGACGTCGTCGCTCCACAAAAGCACCGGCTGCCCCTGGGCGAAGGACGGATCTGCGCTTTCCTCCACGATACCCGCGGCGCACTGTCCCACCGGGCAGGGCGCATGCATGCCGCCGCTCAGATAGGCGCTTCTGGCCGCTTCGCCCAAAGTCACCGCCCTGACGTCCACCCTTACGCAGCCCTGGGGGAGCTTCTTGGGCCGGGGCCACTCCTCGTCGCGAATGTCAGATTTTCCGTAATAAGCTAAAACTCGCATAATTTCACATGAGATCTTTTATGATGGCCTGGGCCGCCTTTTTGCCGGCGCCCATGGCCTTGATGACCGTGGCGGAGCCCGTCACTATGTCGCCTCCGGCGTAAACGCCGGGCTTTTTGGTCCGGCCGTCTTCGTCCGCTATGATGTAGCCGCGCTCGCTGCACGGAAGATCCGGCGTGGTCTGACGCAGCAGGGGGTTGGCTTCCGTTCCCAGGGCCACGATGGCGGTGTCCACGGGAAGCTCGAATTCCGAATCCGGCACCGGGACCGGCCTGCGGCGTCCGGAGGCGTCGGGTTCGCCCAATTCCATGCGCTGGCACACCACGGCTTTCAGGCTGCCATTTTCGTCGCCCAAAAAGCGCACCGGGTTGCTGAGGAGCAAAAACTGAACGCCCTCCTCCTCCGCGTGGTGGATCTCCTCCGCCCTGGCGGGCATCTCGTCCCTGGAGCGGCGGTAAACGATGAAGACTTCCTCGAATCCCATCCTGAGGGCCGTGCGGGCGGAGTCCATGGCCGTGTTGCCGGCCCCGAAGACCGCCGCCCTCTTTCCTTTGATGGGAGGCGTCACGGAATCCTCGCGGTAGGCTTTCATAAGGTTTATCCTGGTCAGGAATTCGTTGGAGGAGTACACGCCGTTCAAGGTCTCGCCTTCTATCTTCAAAAATTTCGGATACCCCGCGCCGCTGCCGATGAAGACGGCCTGGTAGCCTTCCTCCTTCAGAAGCTCGTCTATGGTGTAAAGGCGCCCCACCAGGGAGTCCAAACGGAATTCCGCGCCGAGTTTCTTCAAGCCTTCTATCTCAGATCTGACGATGTCCTTCGGCAGCCTAAATTCCGGGATGCCGTAGACCAGAACGCCTCCGGGCTCGTGCAGGGCCTCGAAGACCGTCACCGAGAATCCCGCTTTCAAAAGTTCGTAGGCGCAGGCCAGTCCGGAGGGGCCGGAGCCGACCACCGCCGCCTTTTTGCCGGAAGAGGCCGGTATCGGCACGTTCTCTTCCTTGGCTTCCGCTCTGTGGCGGTCGGCGGTGAAGCGCTCCAGCCTTCCTATCGCCACCGCCTCGCCCTTCAGGGCCAGAACGCACTTGCTCTCGCACTGGGATTCCTGGGGGCAGACGCGGCCGCAGACGGCGGGCAGGCTGTTGTCCTTTATGAGGGAGGCGTAGGCGCCGGGAAAATCTTTGTCGGCCAGGCGCGCTATGAAGCCCGGGATGTCGACGTGGACCGGGCAGCCCGTAACGCAGCGGGGATTGGGGCAACTAAGGCAGCGGGAGGCTTCCAGGACCGCCGTCTCCGGGGAATAGCCCAGGGGGACTTCCTTGAAATTTCGCCTTCTGACGAGGGGATCCTGCTCCGGCATGGGCTGCCTGGGTATCTTCATTTTCTCCTGATTCGTCATGCCAAGCCCTCCTCCTGCGCCCTGAGGCGGCATTTATGCTCGTATTCCCTGTAGATCCCGGAGCGTCTTCTCAATTCGTCGAAATCTATTTCCGCGGCCGGGAACTCTGGGCCGTCCACGCAGGTGTAGCGTATCCTGCCGCCCACGCTGACGCGGCAGCCTCCGCACATGCCCGTGCCGTCGATCATGATGGAGTTGAGGCTGGCGGTGGCGGGGACCTTGAATTCTTTCGTAAGTTCGGCGCAGGCTTTCATCATGGGGATTGGGCCAACGATGTAAACGTGGTCGACTCCTCCTTTCTCCAGTTCGCGGCGCAGAAGGTTGGTGACCAGGCCCTTCTCGCCGTAGGAGCCGTCGTCCGTGGCTATCATGACTTCCTGGCAGGCTTCTCTCATCTCCTCTTCCAGGA
Source organism: bacterium (assembly GCA_017649705.1). Classification (GTDB taxonomy): domain Bacteria; phylum Auribacterota; class UBA3054; order UBA3054; family UBA3054; genus UBA3054. The sequence continues at coordinate 14,608 of JAGCGH010000150.1, read as the reverse complement.
TCAGAAGCTCCTTCGTCCTGGCGCCCAAAATGCCCAGGACGCGATTTCCGGCCTCTTTCAGGGCCGAGGCTATAGGGAGCAGGGGGGCGGTGCCGATTCCCCCGCCTACGCAGATGACAGAGCCTTTTTCGGGTATCTCGGTGGGCTGTCCTAAAGGTCCCAGGACATCCTGAACGCTCTCGCCGACCTCCAGGCTCGCCAGCTCCATGGTGGTGTATCCCACGGTTTGGAAGATCAGGGCGATACCGCCCTCCGGCCGGGAGGAGACCATGGTGAGGGGGATCCTTTCGCTGTTCTCTTTGGGCCTTACGATAACGAACTGCCCGGCCCGGCGCTTGGCGGCCAGGCGGGGAGCCTCGACGACCATGTAATAGACCTGGTCGGCAAGCTTCTTTTTCTCAAGTATTTTAAAAGGCATGTGTTTTAAAAGTGGTTTTCCTGTCAATAACGGCAGAGGAAAGAGATCAGGACCGCGTCTCCTATGATGACGGCCGCTATGAGCCCTATGAGGGCGATGGGGATGGCCAATTCCGCCAGAAGGGACGGCGTTTTGTACTCCTTGTCGCAGGAGGTGCAGCGCAGGGTGACTTCCGTATTCTTCAGCCTGGGGATGAAGATCGTGAGGAAGCGCAGGGAAGGCGGGATCTCCTTGCCTTCATCCTCGATGAAAAGGCAGTATTTTTCCTGGCAGTGGGGGCAGTGGGAATCCAGGACGTCGTAGCCCAGGACCCTAAGCGATTCCTCCCGCTGCTTCCTCTGCAGCTCGAGATACTTTTTCTCCAGCTCTCTCTTGGTGGGGCCGAAAGGATTTTCCGTGTCCTGGGGAGGGGCTTTGACCTCCTCTTCCTGCTCGCCGAATACGCTTTGTCTCAGATCTTTCGCCATATTTTAAAATCCGGAGCGGCCGAAGCGCCGTTCCAGCTCGGAGTAAGTTAACATGATGATGGTGGGCCGGCCGTGGGGGCAGGTCCAGGGAGTGCGGGTCATCGTCAGTTCGTTCAAAAGGGCCTGGCAGTCCTCCAGGCTCAGCTGGTGATGGAACTTTATGCTCTTCCGGCAGACCATGACCAGGGCCAGGCGCCTTCTGATCTCCTCCACCCGGGAGGTGCTGCCCAGAAGCTTCAGATCGGCGGCCATGTCCGCGAAAAGCTCAGGCAGGGCGGAGGCTTCCAGGAAGGCCGGCACCGCGTCTATCTTAAGGCTGCGGGGACCGAACTCCTCTATTACGAAGCCCGTTTTCCTAATCTCGTCCAGGCGGCCTTTCAAAACCGCCATCTGCTCCGGGGAAAGGTCCAGCGTCTCGCTCATCAAAAGAGCCTGGCTGGGGGCGCTTCCGCTTTCGAAGGCCGCCAGGGCCTTCTCGTAGTTGATGCGCTCGTGAGCCGCGTGCTGGTCTATGATCCCGATGCCGCCCTGCAGCTCCGCTATGATGTACATTCCCCCCGCCTGGGAGATGACCTTTGCGCCGGAGAGAGCCCCCGCGCCCTCCCCCGCTTCCTGCGTTTCGGCGCGCTGCGCGCCGCCTGCGGCGTAATCTTTGGAGAGGTCTTCCTCGGCGGCCGCGCCTGAGCGCGGCTCAGGCATAACGTAGATCTTTTTCCAATCCTCCACGGTCATCCTTTCGCCGTTGACTATGGAGCCGGCGGCGGGCTTGGGGAAAGCGGAGCGGTAGCCCTCGCCGGGAGGCGCGGCGTTCCCCGGCCCGCTGCCTTCCCGCGGGCTCAGGGTCAGGTCCGGCGGCGCCATGTCTTTGCGCAGCGCTTCCGAGACGGCCCGGGCGATGAGATCCTGGATTAGGTGTTCGTTGCGGAAGCGGATGTCCAGCTTGGCGGGATGAACGTTGATGTCAACGGAACTGGGGGCGACGTTAAGGAAAAGGAAAGCGTAAGGATAGCGCTCCGGGGGAAGCAAGGTGCCGTAAGCCCTCTTCAGAAGCGCCGCCAGCCACTGGCAGCGCACCGGGCGGCGGTTGACGAAAAACAATATTTCCTGCCTGGTGGCGCAGCCCACGGTCCAGGGGGAGACGAAACCTTCCACGGAGCGTCCCTCCTCCGAGCGCTGCACTGCAATGAGCGTCTTGGCGAATTTTCCTCCCCGCAGCTGGCCGATCCTTACGGCCACCGCCTCCATGAAAGGAACGGTGTCGGGCTGCGGCGGAAGGTCGAAGATCTCCGTGCGGTCCGCCACGTAGCGGAATCCCACGTCGGGGTGCGAGAGCACCGCGTTCTGCATGAAGCGGGCGATGTGGCTCATCTCGGTGGCGTCGGTCTTCAGAAACTTCGCCCTGGCCGGCACGCAGTAAAAAAGATTTTTCACGCAGACGGTGGTTCCCCGGGATCTGGCGGCGTCGTGCACCATAAGCTTTCCGCCGCCCTCAACGGTTATTCTGGTGCCCTGGCCGCCGTCCTCGGGGGCGGTCACCATCTCGAAGCGGGAAACGGAGGCGATGCTGGGAAGAGCCTCCCCGCGGAAGCCCAGGGTCCTGACGTCGGAGATGTCCGCGGCCGTCCTTATTTTGCTGGTGGCGTGGCGCAGGAGGGAAGTCTTGGCGTCCTCCCTTTCCATGCCGCAGCCGTCGTCGGAGACCTGGATGAGCTTTCTGCCGCCCTCCCCTATCTCCACGCAGACGCGCCTGGCTCCGGCGTCCAGGGCGTTTTCGACCAGCTCCTTGACCACCGAAGAGGGACGCTCCACGACTTCGCCCGCGGCGATCTTGTTGGCCACGTCTTCCGAGAGCAATTTTATTCTGTTCTTTTCTTCCGTCATGAATGATCTATTATAGCATATCGGAAAGCCTTTCGCGGACGGCGCAAAGGTCCGGCAGGACCGCCAGGGCCAGCTCTTCCTCCTCCTTTCCGGGGGCCACCAGATCCGGCACCATAATGGCTGCCATGCCCGCCCGTTTCGCCGCCAGAAGGCCCGCGGGGGAATCCTCCAACACCAGGCAGTTTTCCGGCGGGACCGCTATCAGTTCCGCGGCTTTCAGGAAAATGTCCGGGGCGGGCTTGCTCTGGGAAACTTCCCAGCCGCTCACGAGGCTGTTGATGCGGTGGAGCAGACCCACCATCCTGAGCTTCTGCAGGATCTGGGAGCGGGGCGAGCTGGAGGCCACCACCCGGGGCACGGCCTTCTCGTCCAGCAGGTCGAGGAGTTCATTTAAGCCTTTCTTCGGCCTGCCTTCGCCCCTGCCTATGGCTTCCACGACAAGCGCGGCGGTGCGGTCCCGCACCGCGTTGGTCTCCTCTTTCGTAAAGCCGTATTCCGCCTCGAAATAGCCGTAGGTGTCCGAGCGGGCGTGGCCGATGAGCTGGCGGAAAAACGCGAAGGTCATCTCCCGCCCGTTCTTTTCCCTGATGGCCTGGGCCATGGCGCGCATGGCCACCGGCTCGGTGTCCAGCATCAATCCGTCCAGGTCGAATATTATCGCTTTGATCTTATTTTTTTCCATGTTTTAATTTTAGCAAAGTCTGACTTTATGTTAAAATTTTCAAAAGATATTAATTTAGCCCGCAGATCAGGTGACAGTATGAAATCCTTCAAGCTCGCAGCCGCCGCGTCCCTGGCGTTTCTGCTCTCGCTTTCAGCCCACGCCAAACAAACGGATTATCTTCTCGGGGAAATAAAACGCCCGGGAGGCGAAGCCGTTCCTTGCATAGTGAAGATCACTTCCGGGGAAGAGGCGGGATCAAAACAGTTCATCGAGCTGACCTACAAGAGCGTAGAGTCATTGAGGACCGACGTTTTCCTCGGCGAAAAGTCCTACGACAATTCCTTCCTGGCCCGGGACGCCTTTCAGGAACTGACCTTCTCGGGCTTTTTCGCGGATGACACCCTGGAAGCCGGGATCACGGATCGGGACAACAACGTCGTCTTTTTGGTGTCGGCGGGCGACCGGGAAGCCATAAGGAGGCAGGACAGACTCGCGGAGGAAGCCGCCGCCCCGGCGGCGGATCTTAAAGTGACTGCTTCGCAAGAAAAGAAAACTTTTGATCCTCAAAGCGGCGGCAAAAACATCTTCGAGGGGAAACTCTATGAAAACGACGCCTCCTCCTTCCCCCTAAGGGCGGAAATGACCGTTGCGGAAGGCGGGCGCTGCGAGATCGCTCTCAACTATAAAGGGACCGAGGAAAAGTTCGCGGGAACGCTTGAAAAAACTTCCCTCACAGCCTTTGACGGTTCCGGCAACACGCTGAACTGCTCAATAGACGGACCCGCCCTCAACGGCGTGAAACTGCTGGGGGGAACTTATCAGGCCTACTATTTCCGGGCCGAAGATTGCAATGCTCCGGCAGAAGCGAAAGCGGCCCCGGGCGATGCGGAGGAAAAAACGGCCGGGAAAAAACTTTCCCGCCCCATAGAAAAATATTACCGGGGCAAATTCAAGGAAAAGGACAAGGAAAGCACGCGATTTTCCCTTTCCATATCCAAAGCCGAAAAGGGCGTCCGGGAATTTCTCTTCACCGTCTATTCAGACGACGGGACAAGGCGCGAAGAACTGCTTTTGGGAGCCATGGGAGAAGGCTATTTCAAAGCCGCCGTTCCTTTGGGGGGAGGCGAAGTTATGACCGCCAGGGGCCGTTTCAAAGACGGCCGCGTCACCGGAAGCGTTTTTTTGGGCGACAAACTTCTCGGTTCCTTCAGCGCCCTGGATCTCCTCAGCGCCGCGCAAAAAGCAGAGACTTCCGATCTCGCCACGACCTTTTGGAAGGGAGAGATAACAAAAGACGGCGAGACCTGGAGCCTCCGCCTGATCTGCGGCCGCGACATGCTCACCGGCCTGGATGTCATCCAAGCCGTTTACACCCGCAACTCGATGAAGTACCTGGCCTCCTTTTCAGGGAAAATAAAGGACGGGTCTTTTTCCGCCAAAGACGACGGCGTTTACAGAAGCGAGCTTGAAAGCATAGAAGGGACCTATACCTCGGACAGCATGGAGGGCGAAATAACCTTCAGGTCCGGCGTAAAAGCCTCCTTCCGGGCCGTAAAAAGAGAAGGCCCGCAGTAATCCTTATTCCGGAAGTTTTTCCAGCCTGTCCCCCTCCACTATCCTGCGGTAGTAGCAGGAGGAACGGGCTGTTCCTTTGGAATCCTTGGTGTGGCAGGCGCCTTTGCCAACCGGTCTCACTAGGTAAAGCAGGGAATTTTGCTCGCAGTTTACCCTTATTTCCACGATCTTCAGAACGTCGCCGGAAGTCGCGCCTTTCTCCCACAGCTCGTTTCTGGAAGTGCTCCAGAAAGTGGCGTTGCCGGTCTTCAGGGTATGTTCGAAGGCCTCCTGGTTGACGTAGGCGATGATAAGAAGTTCGCCCGTTTCAGCGTTCTGGACCGCCACCGGCAGAACGTCGGCGCCGCACATGGCGACTTTTTTCAGTTTCGTGAAATCCAGCGTGAGCTGGGAGCCTTCCTCTAATTCCTTTGACATAAATTCATCCTTTTTTAATTTTGAGCCGGAACGGCGGCGTCCTTTGTTTCCTCGTTATTATCGTCGTCCTCCCGGCCTCTCAGAGCCATGGACAGGACGAAAAGCCCCGTCAGCATAAGCCCGGGCACGTAAAAATCGAAATCCAATAGATTGTGCAGAAAGAAGCCGATGGAAGCCACGATGCAGGCAAGCTGGAAAGCGTCCTTTTTGAAGGAAAACTTGAAGTTGTCCCAGCCGTTCACGAAAGGCAGCGTCAAAGCCAGAAGGCTTCCCAAGGCCGCGAACATGCCGAACTCGGCCCACATCTGCAGTATGGTGTTGTGGACGAACCTGCTGGGCTCCGCGCCCTGGGGCTTCCAGGCCCTGTACCAGTAGTCGAAGGAGTTGTAGCCGCAGCCCGTCAGGGGTTTCTGCCTGAGCATCCTCACGGCCACTTTCCAATAAGTCAGCCTGGCGCCGCCCGAGGAGGAAAGCTTGGCCCCCAGATTCGCCCCGTAGCCCCAGAGGAAGCTGGCGGCGGTGAAAAGGGCTCCCACCCCCAGGATCACAAAGAGCCAGGTCTTGGAGAGCTCCTTGGCCTTGAAAAGCACAAAGCCCCAGGCCGCCGCCATGACAAAGGTTATAGCGATGACGGATTTCGAGCGGGTGTAGAAAAGCGTCAGGAGAGCAAGAACCGCCGCCGCTCCCCCCAGCGTCTTGATCACTTTTGTCCTGCTGGACTTCCAAAGCCCCAGGGCCACGAAAAAGGCCAGCATGGAATAAGCCGCCAGAATGTTGGGGCTGGTGAAATTGGCGCTCACCCTGGGGCTCACAAGGCGCTGGAAAGAGTAAGTCTCCTCGGCGTTGTGGGTGCTGGCTAGCCAGTTGTTGGTGTAGGCCGCGAAATCGCTGAAGCCCTGCTCCTGGGCGTAAAGCTCCCTGGTCCTCTCGAGGCCTCCGTGAAACTGGGCGGCGGCGTTGAAGGCCACCGCGATCATGGCCAGACATATCACCACCGCCGCCGCGTCCCGGCGTTTCCTCTCCAGGAACCCGACCGCCGCGGCGTAGAAGAAAGCGCCGTACAAAACAAAGAGCGCGGTGCCCCAGGGGTCGCGGAACTGTGCCAGTTTCGACATTTTTCCGGAAGCCATGATGGGAAGCATGATAAGCGCCCAGCCAATCCCCGTGTAGGTGACGTTGTGGCTTTTCAGAAGCACCTTGCAGCGCGCGGCCAGGGCCAGCACGGCGACGATGCCTATGAAGAAGAGAAGGTACTCCAGGTTCTTGTTGGGATAAGAGTTTTGGAAAAGCGCCACGTAGGCGGAGGAGAAAAGCGAGGCGGGCGAGGCGTCCTGGGGCTTCAGGTCGACTTTGTTTTCTATGAGAGTCTTCTGCAGCTCCTTGTTCTGGGGAGTGCCGAACCACAAGGGCGACCAGAAAAGCGCCATCAGAAGCGCGATGAAAAGCAGCTTGGTCAGAAAGCGCCCGAAAAAGCCTTCCTTGTCGGTAATGACGCCTAGCGAATTTTGCTCCATACTATCTCCTTAGAATCGAAAACGGGGCCTTCCTTGCAGACTCTTTGCATGCCTTCCCTAGTCGGCACGGTGCAGCCCACGCAGATCCCCATGCCGCAGCCCATGTAAGCCTCCAGGCTCACCTGCAGGGAAAGGGAGCGTTCCTCCGCCAGAGCGGCGAGGGATCTCAGCATCGGGAAGGGGCCGCAGGCGTACATTTCCGCCTCCCCCAAGGAAACGCCGGAAGCCGAAAGGGCGTCTATCACGGTGCCCTTGACTCCCAGGCTGCCGTTGTCGGTGGCCGCGATGGTGTTTATTCCGAGCTTTTCGAACTCCTCCCTCAGGATCAGGTCTTTTTGATCTCTGGCCCCCAGCACCGCCGTCACGCCGTATTTGGCGCCGAGGCGCGAAGCCAGGAACCACAGGGGCGGGACGCCGACGCCTCCGCCTATCAAAACAGCCGGCTTCTCTTTTATCCTAAAGCCTTCCCCCAGGGGGCCGATGATGTCGAGGCTGTCCCCTTCCTCCAGCGCCGCCAGGGCCTGCGTGCCCCTGCCGACGATCTTGAAGACAAAGACCGCCTCCCCTTTCGCCGGATCGCAGTAAGCGAGGCTGATGGGTTTTCTCAAAAGCGTCGCCCCCTTGGTCTCCAGCTCCGCGAACTGCCCGGGGAGGGACTGCGCGGCAAGCTTCGGCGCGCGCACCGCCAACATGCGGTGGTCAGAATTAAGCGCCGTATTTCTTAAAACTGTGGTTTTTTCGCGATCCATTTTTATATGCTGAATTTGGATATCAGTTTACCGAAAATATTGTTCAAAAAGTTAAGCAGCGAAGTGAAGCGGAAGACGCGGTCCAACAAGGAGCGCTTCAGCTTGATGGCGTCCGCCGGGCAGAACTCGTGGCAGCAGTAGCAGCGGATGCAGTCCTTGCTGACGGACTTCCCCCTTTCGGGATCGATGGCGGGCGGCTTGACCGGGCAGCCGTTTCTGCAGCGGAAGCACTTTATGCATTTTTTCGTATCGATCTCGGGGTGCGGCGCCCACTGCGCTCCGAACCAGCGCATGAACCATTTCGGCATCGGCAGCATCCTTATGATGTCCTTGCTGTGGGAGACCTGCCTGAAATCTTTTACTTTCACTTCCTCCGGCGTGAGCAGCGGGAATGTCGATTTCTCTTCGCCTTCCCCGTAGTTCAAACGCAGAGCCGCCGTGACGGTGGGGACCTTCATGGGGTCCAAGCCTATGATGCGGCAGGCCGCCATGTCCACGGCCAGAAGATCGTCGGAGGCCAGAAGCAGGCCCACTTCCTTCGGGCTGCCGCCGGAAGGGCCGTCCCCTTCCATGGCGACGATCGCGTCCATCACCGCCAGGGCGATCTTTGCGGTCTTGTTTATTTCCACCATCAGTTCGCCCATGAGATCGTTGTCCCTCAAGCGCAGGTGGTAATTGCTCTTCCTGACGCCGACCATAAGCCCGTATTGGTTTTTGATGGCGCCGGTGAAATTCATCTGCACATGCGTCTTCAGTTTCGGGAGCGTTATGATGACGTCGGCTTCCTTTACGGCCCTGGCCAGGACCAGCCTTTGGGAGACGCGATTCTCCGGCCTTGGGTAAACGTCCTCGTTCTCGAAGTCGGCGACCGGGACATTCTCCCTAATAAGGATCTCTTCCAGCCCTCCGGCTTTGATGGCGGAGCGGAGCGTTCCCATGCCGGGGCTGTCGCCCACCGTGGGGATGCCGCCGGCCTCTTTCACCAAAGTTATCATCGCCTCCACCAGTCTGGGATCGGTGGTGACGGCCTTGGCCACGTTGTAGGAACCCAAAAGATTGGCTTTCAAAAGGACCTTCTGTCCCGGTTTTACGAAAGCCTCTATGCCCCCCAGGGGGGCTAAAAGTTCGCGCAGTTTGGGAAGGACTTCCGCGTAGGCCGCGCGGACGATGCTTACTTGCGACATTGCTTGCCCGTGCCTTGTTTAGCTGGTTTCAATTTCGCGTACTTGGCCACCAGGACCTTCGGCGCGGGCAGGTTGTCGAATTCGATGGTCAGCCTGGCGCTCTCCCCTTCCCCGGAAATGGAGGTGATCCTGCCGTTTCCGAAATGGGTGTGCACCACTTCCATGCCCACGGTGAGTTCGCCGGTGTCGATGGTGCCGGCGGGCCGGGAGGGCAGCTGCTGGCTTGTGCTCTCCTCGCTCAAAGTCGGCTTGCGGCTGCTGTAGCGGCACTCCACGTGGCTGGGCTTGATCTCGCTCAGGAAGCGGGAGGGGTCCCGGGACTGGATCTGCCCGAACATGGCTCTCTTCAGGGCGCAGGAGAGGAAAAGGCGCTCCTTGGCTCTGGTCATGCCCACATAGCAGAGGCGCCGCTCCTCCTCGATCTCTTCTTTCACGCCCTTGGCGTTGATGTGGGGGAAGAGATCCTCCTCCATGCCCACGATGAAGACCACCGGGAATTCCAATCCCTTGGCGTTGTGGATGGTCATCAAGGTCACCACGTCCGTCTCGTCGTTCCACTTGTCGATGTCCGCGGTGATGGCCACTTCGTTCAGGAAGCCTTCCGTGGAAGCCTTCTCGTCCGTGGTGGTGTTCTCGTAATCGGCCACGGCGGACTTCAGTTCGCCGATGTTTTCCCGGCGGTCAAGATCCGCTTCGTCGTCCCCCGGACAGACCTTCTCGATGTACTCGGTCTTCTCTAAGATGAAATCGAGGAATTCCGTGGGCAGCATGGTCTTCTGCGCCTCGGAAAGCTCCTCTATCAGGCTTTGGAACTTGTCCAGCTTCCTGTGCACGCCGTCCGTGAAGCGGTCGATGCGCCGGTGCTGCTTGACGGCTTCGAAGAAAGTTATGCCGGCGGTCTGGGCGAAGCCCGCCAGATATTCCTGGGTGGTCTCGCCAAGCCCCCTGGTGGGGCTGTTGATGACCCGGCGGAGGCTAACGTCGTCGAAGGTGTTAAGAGCCGCCCGCATGTAGGCCAATATGTCCTTTATCTCCCTTCTGTTGTAAAAACTCACGTCGCCCACAAGCTTGCAGGGAATGCGGTTCCTGACCATCTCCTCCTCGATGAGGCGGGAGAGAAGATGGACGCGGTAGAAGACCACCATGTCCCGGCGCTTCACGCCTTCCCGCAGAAGCTTCTTGATCATCCTGGCCACTTCCGCGGCCTCTTCGTGCTCGTCCTTGGCGCTGAAGAAGGAGACCTTCTTCCCTTCAGGGTTCTCGGTCTTGAGCTCTTTTTCCCAGCGGTCCTGGTTGTGGGCGATGATGTCGTTGGCGGCCTTCAGGATGGAAGCGGTGGAGCGGTAGTTCCTTTCCAGGACGGTCTTCTTCGCGTTGGGATAATCCTTTTCGAAAGCGAAGATGTTGCCGATCTCGGCGCCCCGGAAACGGTAGATGGACTGGTCGGGATCGCCCACCACGAAAACGTTGCCGTGTTTCTGGCAAAGCATTTTCACCAGCTGGTACTGGGCGAAGTTGGTGTCCTGGTATTCGTCCACCAGAACGCAGTCGAAGCTCTCCTGGTATTTTTTCAGCAGTTCCTGATCGCGCTTGAAAAGAAGGACCGTCTGCATGATGAGGTCGTCGAAGTCCAGCGCCCTGACGCGCCTGAGCTCCCTTTCGTATTCCTTGTAGACCTTCGCCACCAGTTCGTCCATGTATTCCTTGGACTTCTCCGCTCTCCTGGCGAACTTGTCGGCGGTTTCCAGCCGATCCTTGGCCAGGCCTATCATGTTGGCGAAATAAGCGGGCTTCAGATGCTTGTCGGAAATGTCCTGGCGGCGCATGCACTCCTTAAGAAGCGTCAGCTGGTCGTTCTGGTCGTAGATGACGAAGCCGTTTTCATAATTGAGCTTCGCGCGGTTCGCCCTCAGGACCTTGAGGCAGAAGGAGTGGAAGGTGGAGATGGGGACGCTCTCGCCCACCAGCTTCTCCACGCGGTTCTTCATTTCCCTCGCCGCTTTGTTGGTGAAAGTCACCGCAAGTATTCTTTCCGGCTTGACGCCGCGGCTGACCAAATAGGCGATGCGGTAAGTCAAGACCCGCGTCTTGCCGCTGCCGGCGCCGGCCACGACCAGCTGCGCGCCGTCGGGAGCGGTGACAGCTTCGAGTTGGGAAGGATTAAGGCAGCCGGCGAGATCAAGCCCGGCCTTGGGTTTGACGGTATCAGGGGATCTTTTTGCCGTCTTGGCTTTTTTTGTTGAGGTGGCCATAGGAAAAGGAACGGGAATAGATAAGTTAAGGAACATATTTTATTCTTTATTTTACCAAAAGAGACCTTAAAATGCAAAGGGGGCGCGCTTCAGTTATGCATCTCTCCTCCGCTAACTTATAAGCAGGCGAAAATTCCCGCGGAAAACGCACCCGAAGAGGCCGGTTTTGAGACGCCGCGTCTCAAATCCTCCCACGGCGCTCTTCAGTTCCCGCCCTCAGGGAAAGGCAGGGGCTAAAAATAAAATAAGGCGTGAAAAATTTCCCTTTCAAAACCTGCGCAGGCCTCGTGCTGCCGGCGGCGCTGCTTTTTCTTTTTGCCCTGGGGCTTCTGGCGGCTCTTTCCGCCGCCTGCTTCCTCACGGAGAAACAGCTGGCGGAAAACCTCATCGCCTCCCGGCAGGACGACCTTGTCTATTCCTCCGCCCTGGAGCATTTAATGGCGCTCTTCGAAGCCGCCCAGCTCTCATATCCAGGCTCCTGGCTCTCCCCGGGGGAGGCCGGCCCCTTTCGCATGCGGGGCCGGGAGTACACCCTCAGTCTCCGTCCGCTTGCCGACAATCTCGCCTACCAGGAGTATTGGGACGGAAGCTGGCAGAAACAAACGCCCGTCTCCCTCGCCGCGCCGAGGGAAATGCTTGCCAAATTGAAGCGGGAAGGCAAGGACGCCGAAGACCGCGTGCTGGAGGAGCTGGCGCTTTGTTTAAGCGACGGGTGCGACGAGAACCACGCCCTTCAGGAGAACGCCGGGCTCTACGGCGCCGAGGCCGTCGACTTTTCCGAGATCTTAAGCGACGACGGCAGCGAGCTCAGATTCGCCTACCGCGCCAACGCCGTGTACAAGGAGCGCGCCGTAACGTCCCTCCCCTACTTCTACGGCGGAAGGGATTACGACGGGAACGCTCCCGTAACGGAAAACGACCCGGCGCGAAGGGAGCTCTTCGATCCCAGGACCGCAAGGTATGTTTTGAAGGACGAATGCAGAAAGGAAGGCGGCAGCGTCTTTGTGAAGCTCTCCTCCGACGCCCTGACGGAGGACTCCGAAAGCGCTCTTTTGAAAAGCTGGCAGAAAAAGAAGCGCCGCCAGTTTCCCGAAGACCATCTCTGGCGAAACTGCCGCATAGCTTTTTTCGGCCTGGCCGTGAAAGGCATAACGCCGAGGGCGGTCTTTAATATAAAAGATTCCGTGGGCGACATCCTTGTTTTGCAAGACGAGGAAGGCCTTTTCAATTCCATCACCAACTCAAATTTTCGCTTCGCGCAATTGAGGGGCTGGATCCATTCCGAAACGCTCTATTCCGAAGCCCCGGAGCAAGCGCTCTGGATCTCCGTGAGCGATCTGATGAAAGAAAAATACTATGAAGTGCTGCTTCAGGACGCCAATTTCCCGGTGCCGCTCAAGGACGAGCAATACGGCATGAGAAGGAACAACAAACTGATCATAAGCGGCGAAGAGGTCGAAGCGGACAAATACGCCTTTTGTTACGCGAAAGGAAAACCCAAGAAAAGCGGCCCTCTTGGCGAAATGGAGCTTCTCGTAAAAAGCCCCTCCGATTGCTCGCCAAAAAAGCGCGTCAGGATCAACAGCGTCTATTTCCGCCGCCCGGACATCATCGCCGTGATCAACAAAAGCCAAACTCCCCTGACGCTTGCCAACTGGCGCCTCACGGCGCAGACAGGAAGCGGCAGCACGCTTTTAGGAACGCTGCCTGAGGAAGCCGCCCTCTATCCCGGCGAGAGGTTCTACCTGACCGATTCATCCGAGATCGCCAACCTCGAATACGGCTTCCAATATCTCGAAGGAAGGTATTCCCCCGGGGAGGCCCTGATCGCCCTGCCCAAGGAAAGCTGGGGCCTCGATTACGAAATAAGCGACGTGAGGGAATTGAAAAAAGGCGCGCAGTATTACACCTATGTCGGATGCCGAAACGCGCTCTGGGAAAAGGACGCGCTGATCGACGAAGTGGCGGAAACGAAAGACGGGCTGCGCTTCCCCATAGAAGGAGGCAACACCAAAAACACTCTCCTGTTCTCAAACCTGAGGCTGGAGCGCTACGCCGATCTGAAAAAAGGCGACCGGATAAGGATACTCGGCCTCCCCCGCCACGTGGAATACGCCTCCCTGACCTTGAAGAACGAGTACTCTCTGGTGGCCGCCAGAACGAAAGGCATAAGAAGGCCGAAAGAGGCTCCGGACTACTCCTCCCTGAAAAAAGAAAATAACACTTGGCGTCTGAACGAAACGCCTTTTATTAATTTCACTCCCCCGGAATTGAAAACTTACTTCGACCGTCCCCTGACCAACGACGCGGAGGTCCTGTCAGCGCTGTCGGTCCTGGAGGATCCGAGGCTTACGGAGGCTTATCTCCGTTCCGCCGCTCTCTCCCTTTACGTAAGGGAGTTTCCCGCTTCGGAAGCCTTTCACGAAGGGGCTTGGCAGCTCTCGGGAGGCAGGGCGGAAAAAGTTGAGAAGGGCTTCGCCTTTTCAAAAGTCTCCTGGCCTCTTGATTTTTGGCGGAATCAGAAGATCCGCTTTCTCTCCGGCGAACTGAAAGGCGAGACTTTTTCCGTGACCGGCAGTTTTGAAAACGTGGTTTTTCCAAGCGGCCTTTCCCTTCCCGGCCGCAAGCGCCCCGCGTCTTTCAAATCAGGAGAGGCCGCGTTGGGCCCAGGGTACGGGAACATTTTTTACACAGCCTGGAAAAACGACGCGCAAAGCGAATGGACTTTTTCCAACCTCTGGGACTGCGCCGGCGGGGAGCTGTACCTCAGGGGGCTGAGCGACGCCATAGATTCCGGGGAATTCCTGGAGGAGAACCACAACGCCCTCCTGGAACCGAAACTGTTCGACTGGCACAGGAACGCTTGGGAAAGCTTCCCCGCCCTCCGCTTCGAAAAAAACGACGCCGCGTATCTCGCCCTCCTGGAAGCGCGCCACATCTCTCCCAGGGGCTGCCTGAAACTAAGGCTCGCCGCCAGGAACCTGAAAGACCCCGAGGGCAGCGGGCGCGCCTGGTTCCAGGGGATCGCCGTCTGCCCTCCCAGGCGCCCGGTCAAAGCATGCGCGAGCCTAAACAAGCAGGGGCCCATTCCCCTGACCGTTCCCCAAAAGATCCTTCCCCGGACGGAGGGCGCCCTGGAAAAAGCGCTTCCTCGGAAAGAGCGCCGCCAGCCCGCCGCCTCTTTGTTCGAGCTGGAAGTGAAGATCTCCTCCCGCGTCCGCCGCTTTCTGCTGTCCATAGGGCCCGCGGCTCCCGGAACGGGTATGAGGAAAATCAATTTCTTAAAACTTCCCTGAAACAAAAAAGGCGCGGCATTTGCCGCGCCTTAATTTTCCTGGCGAAAAATTTAGAACTTCACTTTCTGGATGCCTTTGTTCAGGGAGTCGATGCAGGCCTGGGTAAGGGCCAGGGACTTCGCGGCGTCGCGGTAAGTGGAGGGGTTCTTGGACCAGTCGCCGCTACGGACGGCGTCGATGAACTTCTCGTT
>JAGCGH010000149.1 GCA_017649705.1 bacterium | reverse complement strand
GCCGGCCTTTTCTAAAAGTTCTTCGATCTGCATAGCTGGATCCTTTTTGGTTTCCTGCGGCTTCGCTTCATCAGCAGCCGCGGTTAAACTGACAGCGAGCGTCAAAAAGCAGGCCGCCAGGAATAAGCTTAATTTTTTCATTGCTGTTTCTCCTTTATCGGATGAAATGTGTCTTCTTCCGTTATGCGCGGTTGAACTTCTCTTTCGGCTGCCTGCAGCGCGGGCAGCGCCAGTCAGCGGGCAGATCCTCGAACGCGACGCCGCCGAGGGCGAACGGCTGGGTCATGAAACCATTTTCGGTGAAACGGACTGGTTTGATCGTTATGCTCATAGTGATTTTCCTTTTGAGGATTGAATGCGTTACTTTATTAATGTCCTCCTTTACGTCTATTTTAGCATAAATTCAATTCTAAAACCGCTTGATTTTATCCCGCCAATCCATTACAATTAATAAAAATAGATTTTATTCAAACCCCAACCCCTGAAGAACATGAAAAAATTGTTCCTCCTCCTTCTTATGCTTTCCTGCGCCGCGCTTTGCTGGGCCGAACCGGAAGGCACCGGCACCCAGGAAGATCCCTATCAGCTCGCTTCCGCCGAAGACCTCCTCTGGTTCGTCGCCAACACTTCCGGCTCCTACAGCGTTCTTACGGATGACATCGACCTTTCCTCGGCGTCCTGGGAACCCGTCGGCACGGAAGAAGCGCCCTTCACCGGCAACATAAACGGCCAGGGCTTTTCCATAAATGGTTTTTATTGCAGCGACATCGAAAAAAGCCAAATCGGCCTCTTCGCCTACGCTTCGAACTGCACCATCGAGAATCTCGGCTTGTATGGCAGCGTGGAGTGCGTTGACGACGGCGGACTGCTTTTCGCCGTCTGCGACAGGTGCACGGTTAAAAACGTCACGCTCAACGGCTCGGTCTCCGGCAGCTACAGCATCGGCCTTCTGGCCGGCAGAGCCACCTATCTCACCTGCACGCTGACCTCCGCCTCCGGCATTGCCGAGGGCACTTACGACACGGGCGGATTGGTCGGCTTCGCCACCGACTGCACCATAGAGAACTGCTTTACCGTAGTTGACGTTGAAGGTAGCGAATGCGCAGGCGGCATCGCCGGTTACGCGGAGTTCACGACCATCAACTGCACCTACGCCGCGGGCTCCTGCACCGGCGTCAAGAAAACCGGCGGCATCGTCGGCAAGGGTGAAGCCACCATCACTTCCTCGTACTTCGACAAAAGCAAAGCCCGCGCTGGCGAAGAAGAAGCGGGAACCGGCGTGACGACCGAAGCCATGCTCAAAAAAGCGACCTACGTCGGCTTCGACTTCATGAACTACTGGACCATCGAGGAAGGCGTCTCCACTCCCACTTTCCTTGTGACCGACGACCCCTTGTTCTGGAGTTTGTTCACGGAGACCGCCACCTGCCGTATAACCATTAAGGGCACGCTTTCAGGCGAAGACTTGCTGATGGTCGAGCTCTACAAGAAGATCGGCCTCCGCACGCTGGAAGAAGGCGTCTTTTTGACCACGCCCATGATAGTCGACACTTTCCCCTACAAGACCAAGGAAGAAAAGGTCACCTACAACGAGAAGAAGAACCAGTTCCGCTACACCGCCAAGAACCAGAAGCTCACAGTGGCCTATGAGGATATTAACTTCATTTACCAGCCCTGCGATCTCCAGATCGACAAATGCACCATTGACTTCACCGGCACT
>JAGCGH010000148.1 GCA_017649705.1 bacterium | reverse complement strand
GACACGTGCACGATGCCGTTGGCGTCGATGTCGAAGGTCACTTCGATCTGCGGGACGCCGCGGGGCGCGGGAGGAATGCCAACCAGGTCGAATTTGCCGAGCACTCTGTTGTCAGCGGCCATTTCCCTTTCGCCCTGCAGCACCACGATGGAGACGGCCGGCTGGTCGTCGGCGGCGGTGGAGAAGATCTGGCTCTTCTTGCAGGGGATGGTGGTGTTCCTTTCTATAAGTCTTGTCATCACGCCGCCCAGGGTCTCGATGCCCAGGGAAAGCGGGGTGACGTCAAGCAGCAAAACGTCTTTCACGTCGCCGGCCAGAACAGCGCCCTGAATGGCGGCGCCGGTGGCCACGACTTCGTCGGGGTTCACGCCCTGGTGGGGCTCCTTGCCGAAGATCTGTTTGACCTTTTCCTGCACGGCGGGCATTCTGGTCATGCCGCCGACCAAGATAACTTCGTCGATGTCGGAGGCCTTGACGCCCGCGTCTTTCAGCGCGTTCTTGCAGGGGCCTTCCGTCCTGGCGATCAGGTCGGCGCAGAGCTGCTCAAGTTTGGCTCTGGTCAGAGTCATCTGCAGGTGCTTGGGGCCGTCCGCGCCGGCGGTGATGAAGGGCAGGCTGATGTCGGTGGACATGGAGGAGCTGAGTTCGCATTTGGCTTTCTCAGCGGCTTCTTTCAAGCGCTGCAGGGCCATCTTGTCGTTCCTCAGTTCGATGCCGTTCTCTTTCTTAAACTCGTCGGCGATGTAGTCGATGATGACCTGGTCGAAGTTGTCGCCGCCCAGGTGCGTGTCGCCGTTGGTGGACTTCACTTCGAAGACACCCTCGCTTATTTCAAGGATGGAGATATCGAAGGTGCCGCCGCCCAAGTCGTAGACAGCGATCTTTTCTTCCTTTTTATCCTTGCCCATGCCGTAGGCCAAACTGGCGGCCGTCGGCTCGTTGATGATCCTCAAAACTTCCAGGCCCGCGATCTTGCCCGCGTCCTTGGTGGCCTGGCGATGGGCGTCGTTGAAGTAAGCCGGGACCGTGATGACGGCCTGGGTCACTTCTTCGCCCAGATAATCTTCCGCGGTCTGTTTCATCTTCTGCAGTATGACGGCGGAAATTTCCGGAGGAGTGTATTCCTTGCCCTGAAGCTTCACGGCCACGCCGCCGTTGTGGTCGACGACATGGTAGGAGACCTGCTTTTCGTCAGCGGTCACTTCGTTGTATTTTCTTCCCATGAAACGCTTGATGGAGAAGACGGTGTTTTCGGGGTTGGTCACAGCCTGGCGTTTCGCCACGGTGCCCACCAGCCTGTTGCCGTCCTTGTCATAAGCCACGATGGAGGGGGTGGTGCGGCCGCCTTCGGAGTTGGCGATCACTTTGGGTTCGTTGCCTTCCATGACGCAGACGCAGGAGTTGGTCGTGCCAAGGTCGATTCCGATGATTTTGTTCTTGCTCATAATATACCTCTCATTTGATTAGTTACAAAATAATGGCGCTCAAAATTAGAACGCACATATATTAAAGCAAGAATTATGCCAAACAATAAAACCCTAAACTATAAGTATTTAACCTTTGAGTGGAAGGGGCGAAACGTGACTATTTGTCACACAGCCGGGCAAGCAGGAGCCAATTTGGCGCAAAAAGGACTCAGGGAAAAGCAGAGAGGTCTTAAAAAAGTTCCGGCGGGAAAAGGAGGAAAATTTCAGCATCCGGAAGGCTTTTTGCCGCCGCCGAGATCCGATAGTTTTTCCGCGGCCGCCAAATAATCCTTGGGAAGGGGCGCGCAGAGGTCCAAATTGACGCCCGTCACGGGATGGGCGAAGCTGAGCCGGTAGGCGTGGAGCATCTGGCGCATGATGCCGCAGCGGCGGTTGAGTTCGCTCCCGCTCCTTCCGTAGGTCTTGTCCCCCAGCACGGGGTATCCCCAATGGGCCATCTGCACTCTGATCTGATGGGTGCGGCCGGTCTCTATGAGAAGGCTGACTTCCGAGGCGGCGATGCCGAAGGCTTTTATCACCCTGCCCCTTGTCACCGCCAGTTTTCCTTTGTCGGGATTGTTTACGACCGCGATCTTCTTGCGGTCCGCGTTGCTGCGGGCCAGATAATCCTCCAGCAGGAAGGGGCTCTGGGAGGGCAGCCCTTTCACCAGGGCGCGGTATTCTTTCGCAAAGGAGCGCGCGCCGAACATCTCCAGCATCTTAAGGCGCACCGCCTCCGATTTGGCCACCATGATGAGGCCTGAGGTATCCTTGTCGATGCGGTGGACGATGCCTGGCCGCTCCGGGTCTCCCACGGAGGAAATGAAGGGATAGCGGTACAAAAGGATCTGGACCAGCGTCGTCTCTTTTTCCGTGCCGGCGCCGGGATGCACCGTAAGCCCCGCGGGCTTGTTGACCACAAGGAGATCCTTGTCCTCAAAAACGATGTCCAGGTCCCCTTTCGCGGGTTCCAGGGACGTGGGCGTCTCCTCGGGCAGGAAAAAGGCCACGGTCTCGCCGCCGGTGAGTTTGAAGGCGGGGCGGACTTTCTCCCCGTCCACGGTCAAAAAGCCTTCCTTGATGAGCGCCGCGATGCGCGAGCGGGAAACGTCCGTTATCCAGCCGGCCAGGAAAGCGTCGACCCTGACTTCGCCAAGGGAACCGTCGTAAATAGTCTTACGCTTCGTTCCCTTCATCGTAAAGGCCTTCCTCAGTTAAAACGTCGTGGATCTTATCAATGGCTTCTTCCAAGCCGATGCCGTCCATGGCTGAGATGGGGATCACTTCAAGGCCTTTGTACCTGCGCTTGAATTTCGTTAAGTTGGCTTTGGCTTCCGGCAGGTCCATTTTGTTGGCCACCACTATTTTTCTTCTCTTGGCCAGTTCTTCGGAGTAGCTGGCCAGCTCGTTCAGGAGGATCTTGTAATCATCCCTGGGGTCCCTCTGGTCCATGGCGCCCATGTCGATTATGACAAGCAGCGTGCGGCAGCGCTCCACGTGCTTTAGGAAAGCGTGCCCCAAGCCCACGTTGCGGTGGGCCCCTTCGATGAGGCCGGGGATGTCCGCGATGACGGCGGTCCTGTAATCCTTGAATTCCAAAATTCCCAGTATGGGGGCTAAAGTGGTGAAAGGATAGCTGGCTATGCGGGAGTGGACTTTGGTGGTGGCGGAGATGAAGGTGGATTTGCCGGCGTTGGGATATCCCACCAGCGCCACGTCCGCCATGACTTTCAATTCCAGAAGAAGCGTGCGGGTCTCCCCTTCCGTTCCCGGCGTCACGCGGCGGGGAGCCTGATTGGTGCTGCTCTTGAAGCGGGCGTTGCCCAAGCCGCCTGTGCCGCCTTTGGCGACCACCACTTCCTGGCCTTCTTTGGTCAGGTCCGCTATCATGACTTCGCTCTCGCCGTCGAAGACCATGGTGCCCAGCGGCACTCTCAGGACCACGTCCTCGCCGTCGGCCCCGTGCTTCTGGTTGCTGCTGCCGTGGGCTCCCCGGCCGGCCTTGTACTGCGGCTGGTAGATGTAGTCGCACAAGGTCGCCAGGTTCCTGTCGGCCCTTATGATGACGTCGCCGCCGTTGCCGCCGTCGCCGCCGTCGGGGCCGCCCTTGGGATTGTGCTTGGCTCTGAAAAAGCTGCAGCAGCCTCTGCCGCCGTCGCCCGCCGCCACTGATATTTTCGCCTTGTCTATGAACATAAAAAGATCCTTATTTCTCCTTCGACCAGGAGGGGCAGCCTTTGAGTTCCCTCATCATTTCCTGGACGACCAGGGCGCGCCGCAGTTCCGGCGGTATTGTCTCCAGATCCTTCTTGTTGTAGATCCTTTTGAAGGCGTCCACGTTTATGCTGATCATGGAAGTTTCGCCCAGCTTGTGGCAGAAATCGCAATACTTTTCGTAGCGCGCGTCCACCTCCCGGGGGCTCATCATGTCGCCGGCTTCCACGCAGAACTTTACCTTGTCCAGGCCGAGACCGTTCTTTCCGCCGTAGGTCTGGAGTTCCTTTATTATCTCGGTCAGCACCGCGTAGATGTGGTGGGTCCTGAGAACGTTTATCCCCTTCCAGCCGGCGGAGAGCCAGGAGAGCGTGGCGAAGGCGAAGACGTTGCTGCCCGTCTCCACGCTCACGGTGAAGGACCGGTAGTAGTCCATGGTGGTCTCCATCCAGCCGCCGCCGGGCAGCGTCAGGCCCTTTTCCGTGGAATAGAAATACAGCCCCGGATATTTGGGATCAATGAGAGCGCCCTTGCGGCTCACGCTCGAGGGGGCGTGCATCAGAGTGCCTGTCAGCATGACTCGGCGTCCCTTGACTTTTCCAGAGACGTAGAGCCTGGTGTTGGTGTAGCTGTAGTAGGCGCCGCTAGTCTCGTTGGGGGAAATGATGTCGAAGTTGAGGGCGCGGTCCCTGGTGAGGAATTCCTCGGGAGCAGTGAACATGTTCTCCAGGATCTGCTTTCCGTTTCCCGACAGTTCCTTGGAGTATCTCAGCGTGGAATACACCGCGTGATCCGGGAAGATCGGCGAGCACAAAGCCTTTCTCTCCTCGAAGGTGTTCGTCAGGACGTCCACCGCCATGGCGCCGAAAACGCCGTTGGAGCAGGGCAGCTGCCAGGCCTTTTTGGCGAAAGCGTTGCTGACGACGAAATCTATTAGCGGCTCCAGGGTGGAGGCCGGGATCTTGGCGTCGCTTTCCGCCTCCTTGGATATGATATCCAGGGGCGCAGTGACTTCCTTCGGCACTTCATAATACTTGAGGCCGCTCAAATCGACGGTCAAAGCGCTGATGACTTTCTCCCCCGCCGCGCTCTGGACGGAATCCAGTCCCCAAAGGGCGTAGACGTTCAGCGCTCCCGAGAAAAGCAAAAGCGCCAGCAGACATATGCACGTATTTTTCATCTTCATGACTAAATTTTACCAAAAACCGGCGCGTTTAATCCGAGGCTTCTTTTTCGCATGGAGTTAAAGGCTGTATTTAGGTAAAATCTTGACAACAATAAAAGAGGAACAGAAATATGCGCGCCAAATTTTATCTCGCCTTAGCGCTCTTGCTTTGCCTTCCATCCTTCGCCGCCGAAAAATGGGACGTCGGAGTAGCCTGGCTGGAGCGGGACCCCAAGTATCCCGTGCCCATGGAGGCCGTGGGCCAGAGCAACTGGCCGAAGATCGGGGACGAAATTACCTTCACCGCCCATCTTTTCAGCAACAGTCCTGAGGGCGCGCTGCCGGAGGGGCAGAAAGTTTTCCTCCATTGGTTCGTCAACACCAAAAAGATCGGCGAGACCTCCCTGGAGATGGGGAGTGAGCCTTTCGCCGCCAGCTCCCTGAAATGGACGGTGCCCGCGGATTACAAATACGACTTCACGAAGACCCTCACCAACTGCCTGGAAGTGGCTGTTTCCTACCCCGAAGGCGTCGAGGACCGCGTGAGGGAGAACGACAGCCTTAAGATCTGCCTGGACGCCCTGGTCTTTTCCGTGAAGATCAACAACGGAACTTTCAGAAAATACACCGATTCCAACGGCCTTTCCTTCTTCGACCGTATGAACGCCAACATACAATGGATGAACGACCGCTTCGCCGCGGCTGTTTATCCCCTCTCCCCTTGCGGCATCATCGACCGCTACCGCGTTGACCGCGTGGAATTGACGGACGAAGAGATCGAGCCCGACCTGGAGCACGGCGACCCCTGCGCCACCACCCGGTTGTTTTTCTGCGAGGGTGGAAAAATGGGCGCCTTCTACAACGCCCCCTACTACTGGATCGGGCAGACTTTCTTCTACGTCAGCGGCAGCGTGACCAACGGCATCTTCTCCCCCATGGGAATTGGCGCCGTCACCCACGAAGCCGGCCACTCCCTGCAGCTGCCGGACACTTACATATTTGACCTGGACGCGGACAGTAACCACGTCACCCACGAAAAGATCCCCTGCGACTGGATGGACGCAAACGGCAGCATCGACATCATGCGCTATCCCTACAGCTTCAATTCCCGTTTCACGGAACTGTCCGCCGTGGCCGCCAACACCCAATCGGGCGTCTTCCGCCGCCACACCCCGGAAGTCATGATGATAGACGGGAAACAAAGCCTGGGCTGGATGTTCCGCTGCCTGCCGAAAAAGATCGGCGTGCGCTTCTTCGCGAAAAGCGGCCGGGAGCTGCCTGACGGCATCCCCGTCAAGTTCTACCGCGCCGACCGTTCCAGCTATTACGTGGAGGTCCCGGAGAACGACGTGGTCCTTGACACGGTCTACAAAAAAGGCGGCGTCTTTTTCTCCCCGGAATTCGAGATCAGGGAAAACCCCAACGTGGGCAAGAACACCTTCCTGGTCTGCCTGGAGCTGCCGGGCGGAAAGCGCGCCTGCATGCTGGACCAGCTGCGCTTCAATTACCGCTACATCAAGGGCGAAAGGGAGACCCAGCTCTTCTCCTTCACCAACGATTTCAGCGAGGTGGCCGTCTCCTCCACCAGGATCATAGTGGAGAAGGGCGGGAAGAGCCTGCTTCTGAAGTTCGGCGTCACTGAGCGGGAGGGAACCTTTGTGCGCTGCGCCTCCTCCTTGGAAAAACTCGCGAAGGCCCGCTTCCTGCCTTTGACCGACGCCCTCTGGTCCGTCAACTGGTTCAGGGACGGCGAAAACGAGCTCTACGTGCAGGCCCTCTCCAAAGACGGCTTCCCGTCCCCCGTCAGGTCCTTCCGGTTTTACTACGACGCCGAAGCCGCCGCTCTCAGGGAGGAATGATGAGAAATCTTAAGCTTTTTTTCGCGCCCGCCCTTTTTGGTCTGCTTTTCAGCGCTTCCCTATCCGCGGGAAATTTTGGAAACGCCAAGGATATCGGCTGGGGCTACGGCCTGGAGGAAGGACATGAGTCCTGGGACCTGGGCGTGGTCTCGTTGGAAAGGACTCCCCGCTATCCTAACGACATGCGCCGCGTGGGCTCCTCCAACCGCCCCGCGCCCGGCGACCGGGTGACCTGGACAGCCCGCCTTTACAAGAACGGCGGCGAACTTCCCGACCTGGGCGGCTTTTCCCTGAAGTGGATAATGAACAGCAAGACCTGCGCCGTTTCCCAAATCGAGGAGGACCCGGAGGAGAAAGATTTTTACAAAGCCCGCTTCGAATGGACCGTTCCCGAGAATTACCGCTACGATTACAGCAAGCCTCTCACCAACACCCTGACGGCGGTCATCGTCCCACCCGCTGGGCTTGTGGACCGCAACCCCTCCAACGATCTTCTCAGGGTCTGGATGGACGCCCTGCCCATCAGCGTGCCCATTCTGCGAGACACCTTCCGGCGCTACACCGATCCGGAGCGGCTTTCCTTCTTCGACCGCATGAACGACTGCTTCGAGTGGATCAACCGGCGCTTCGCCGCGGCGGTCTATCCCATGTCCCCCTACGGCATCATCGACCGCATCAGGGTTGAGAAGCTTTATTTCGTGGACGAGGATTTCCTGGAAAAACGCTACACCGGCGACCCGGAGGTTGGCACCACTGTCATCTTCAACGAGCAGGGGCCCCTGGGGAACTACCGGGGCTTCGACTGGTACTGGATCGGCATGAACTTCTGGTGGAACGGCCACGGGATCTTCTCCTCCAGGGGCTACGGCGCGCTCTGCCACGAGTTCGGCCACTCCCTGCAGATCCCCGACACCTACATTTTCAACATCCGAAAAGAGCTGAATGACGTGACGGGTGAGGACATTCCCTGCGACTGGATGGACACGCCAGGCAAACGCTGCATGATGCGGGACAGCTACGTCCCCTCCTCCCACTTCTCGGAGCTGACGGCCTACGAGGCCAACCGCCAGGCCGGCGTCATCAGAAAGCAGCCCTCCGGGGAAGTCACAGCCTACGGCCGGACCTACCGGGGCTGGTTCATCAGCGACCTGCCGAAGAAAGTTTGCTTCAAGCTTTTCTCCGAAAGCGGCCGGGAGCCGGAGGGCGCGAAGATCAGGATCTACCGCTGCGCCGACCGGGGCTACATGATCGGCGTGACCAACGTGGTGATGCTGGAAAAAGACTATCCCAAAGGCGGGATCTGCTTCGATCCGAAATTCCAGGCCGAGAACGGCAGGCGCGGCGTCAACACTTTCTTCATCACCGTTGGCGAAGGCGAGAACAGAAAGTCCCTCTTCCTGGATCAGCTGCGCTTCAACTACCGCTACGCCAAGGGCGAGACCTGCCTGCAGTCTTTCTCACTGACCAACGCTTACAAAGAGACCTCCCTGGCCTATCTCGCCTGCAAGATAAGGAAAGACACCGCTCTCTGGAAGATCGCCCTCAGCGACAGCGAGGGCGCCTCCCTGAGGATCGCCGGCAGCCCGGACAAACTCAGGGAAAAAAGTTTCACGCCCTTCTTTCCCTCCTTCCTGCACGGAATCGATGAAGGCGAAAAGGAGATCCGCTTCTATCTTCAGGCCCGCTCCCGGGACTGCGTGCCCACTCCGGTCTACGAAGTCCGGGCCGACCTGGCGAAGGCCGCCCGCGGCGAGGCGGAAGTTTCTTTCAGGGAGCTCCCGGAGTGATTGGAACCAAAAAAAGGCTATCATATTATAGAGACAGAATAAGCAATACGTAAAGAAAAAAACAAACACATAAGCAAATATGCGCGCCAAACGACTCTTCCTTTTGCTTGCTTTTTCGCTGGCTTTCCAGGCCGCGGCCGCCTGGGATCTGGGCATCGCCTGGATCGAGCGGACTGAGAAATATCCCAACCCCAAGGACGCGGACGGCTCCTGGAACCGCCCCGCCCCCGGCGACACCCTCCACTGGACCGCCAACGTCTACTCCAACAGCGAGGACGAAGAGGGCGAAGTAACCGCCTATCTCAAGTGGACCGTCAACACGAAGCTGGAGGCCGTGCACACCCAGACTTTCTCCAAAGCCGTGGGCATCTATCAGGACTCCTTCACCTGGACCGTCCCCGATAATTACACCTACGATTTCACAAGGCCCCTGACCAACATGCTTTCCGTGGCCATGAGCTATCAGGGCTCCATGAGGGACAGCAACCGGTCCAACGATTCCAAGGAGATCTACCTTGACGCCATGACCTTCAACGTGAAGGTCTACACCAACACATTTTGGAAATACACCGTCAAAGGCTCCAGCCCGAAGTCCTTCTATGACAACTTGGAGGACACCATCCAGTTCATGAACGGCCGCTACGCCGCCATGAGTTACCCCCTGGCTCCCTACGGCATCATCGACCGCTACAGAGTCGACCATGTTGAAATGATGAACGTGGCCAAGGATCCCACCAGATTCCAGGGGAACGAAAACTACTACACCACCGTCTCCTACTCTGAGGGCGACGACTACGGCGGATACCTTGGCAACCCCTACGACTGGATCGGGCAGACCTTCCTTTGGAACGGGAACGGCGTCTTTTCCACCATGGGGCACGGCGCGGTTTGCCACGAGACCGGCCACTCCTTCTGTTTCCCGGACACCTACCGCTTCAACATGTCCGCGGAGAACAACAAAGTCTTCGGCGAATCCTACACCTGCGCCTGGGCGGATCCCAAGGGCAAGGAAGACATCATGCGCTACTGCTACAACGGCACCAAGGATGTCTTCACTGAGTTGGAGTGCGCCACCATCAACCTCCACGCCGGCGAGCAGCGCCGCTATCCCCCGGAGATGCACAACGGGAAAAAAGGCTGGATGTTCTCGCTTCTCCCCACCAATCTCTGCGTGAAAGTTTTCGGCGAAGGCGGGCGCGAGATCTCCGGCGCGACGATCGACATCTACCGCGGCACCGGCAGCGGCTACGAGCTGGCCTTCGGAAACACAAATCCGAGCTACACTATCAATTACGATCAGGGCGCCAAATTCAAACCCTCCTACAGCTACGACAACAACAACCTTTACGCCAACAGCTTCATCTTCAAGCTGCCGGGAGAAGACAAGTCCAATTACAAGATCATCGATTCCCTCAGGCTCAACTACGAGTTCCTGAAGGGCCAGACAGACACGGCTTACTTTTATTTCACCAACACGGCCTACAAGGTGGCCGAGCCCACTTCCATCGTCATCGGCGACGGCAGCGGCACGACCTACACTTACGAGAACGAGCTGCATCTTGCCTATCCCGCGAACGCCACTAAGATCCGCTGGGCCTACAGCGAAGCCGGACTTAAGAACGCCGAATGGCTCGACATCGCGGAAGACCTGGAGATAATCCTCGCCAGGGCCGGAAAGCAGAACCTGTATTTCCAGGTCCTCTCCTCCGACTATGTGCTCTCCGACGTCTACGTGAGGGAGATCACCGTCACCACGGAATGGGACATGGGCCTGGCCTGGCTGGAAAGGACGCCCAAATACGGCATCGGCAAATACGACATCGGCAGCACCTACCGCCCGGAACCCGGGGACAGGCTGACCTGGACCGCCAACATCTACTGCAACACTTCCCTTACCAACGACCCCATCGACGTGGTGGTGGACTGGTACGTCAACACGAAGAAGGAAGCCTCCCACACCAACTCTTTCAGGATCATAAGGGAGCTCTACCAGGATGATTTCCAGTGGACCATGCCGGACACTTATGTCTATGACTTCTCCAAGCCCTTGACCAACATCATAAGGGCCGTCATAAGTTATCCCGAGGGCTACTCCGACTGCAACCTCAGCAACAACGTTCTGGACGTTTACATGGACGCCCTCAGTTTCGGCGTGACCGTCGTGGACGAGACTTTCGAGAAATACACCAAGTCTGCGAGAAAGTCCTTCTACGACCACATGAACGACACCATCAACTACATGAACGCCCAGTACGCCAGAGCGAAATCGTTGCTGGCGCCCTACGGCATCATAGACCGTTACAGAGTCGGATACCTCAAAAGGCAGGCGAGCCCTTACACCTCCATCAATCCTCCCGACAGCACCAACTGCACGACGCAGCTCTTCTTCAACGAGGGCGGCTCCATGGGCGCCTTTTACAACGCCCCCTACTATTGGATCGGACAGACCTTCGCCTCCGGCATCTTCGACATGGCCGGCCACGGCGCCCTCTGTCACGAGACGGGGCACTCCATGCAGCTGCCCGACACCTACCGTTTCGATCTTTCGGAAGAAAACAATAAAGTCAACGGCAAGGC
The DNA here is from genome assembly GCA_017649705.1 of bacterium. Classification (GTDB taxonomy): domain Bacteria; phylum Auribacterota; class UBA3054; order UBA3054; family UBA3054; genus UBA3054. The sequence continues at coordinate 3,830 of JAGCGH010000148.1, read as the reverse complement.
CTGGGGCTGCAAATGGATGGATCCAGAGGGCATGCAGGACATCATGCGCTTCTGCTACGACGGCTGGGGCGACTGCTTCTGCGGCGTGGGCCCGGCGGCCGCTAACCTCCAGGCCGGCGTCTACCGCAAGGCTCCTCCGGAAATGTATTCCAACGCCTATTGTAACTCCGTCGGCTGGATGTTCCAGTATCTGCCGACTTCCATCGTCGTGAGAGTCTATCACGAGGACGGCCGCGAACTCGACCAGATCCCCATCCAGATCTACCGCGGCGGCGGCGAGGGCTACTATATGCAGTTCCCCGACTCCCACTACGAGTGGCGGAAGATCTACCAGAAGGGCGGCATCCGCTTCGAGCCAAACTGCCGCTATGACAACAGCAAGATCTTCGAGAACTGCTTCATGCTGAGCCTGCGCTGCACCGGCACGCCCTTCGACATCCTGGACGTTCTGCGGCTCAACCATCTCTGCATGCTGCAAAACAGCACCAACACCGTCGTCTTCTCCTACACCAACAGTTTCACCACGGCGGAAATAACCTCCTTCAAAATAAACGACGGCGCCGCGGAGACCTTCACCAGGGACGTGAACCTCTCCATCGCCACCGACAACGCCACCAGAAAGACCCGCGTCGCCTTCAGTCTGGAGGAACTGGAGGAAACGGAATGGGAGGACAGCTACACCGAGAAGACCGTCCTCCTTCCGGAGGAGGAAGGCAAATACGCCATATACGCCCAGGTGCTCTCCAGATGCTTCGTCCCCTCGTATCCCGTCAAGGCGGAGATCACCCTGGTGCCGGAGCCTCTCTCCCTTGTCCTTTTGATCATCCCGCTGCTGCTTTTAAGGAAGCGCGGATGACTTTTCAAACAAAAAAGGACGGCTTCAAGCCGTCCTTTTTTCTCACTTCAAGTTGATCCCCGCCCAGTGGTCGCCCTGGACAAGCGCGCGGTCGAATTCCAGTACGATCTTGCCTTCGCCTAAAGGCTTTTTCGCCTTCAGCTGGTAGCGGTGCTCGTCGCCGTGGGCGAAGTCTTTCTGGTATTCCAGCGGCTTGAAGACCAGCCTCTTCTTCCCCTCCTGGGCAAAGTAGACTTTCATGGGCACGGCGTGGGCCGGGCCCTTGATGATGACGGTCAAAGACTTTTTGCCCTGCAGTTCCTTTGGCATATCCAAGGTCGTTCCCTTGATCGGCTCCTTGCTGTCGCTGAAGCCGAAGCCGCCGTACTGCTTGCCTCTGTCCTTTAGAAGCATTTCATCCACAGCCTTCACGGAATACTCGTAATCCTTTTGGGCCTGCTCCAAAACTTCCCTGCAGACTCCCTGCCAGTCAGGCTCGACCTCCCTGTAGCCTTCCTTGTCGCCGCCGGCGTTCCAGAAGTCTTTCTCAATGTCCCTGAGTTCCCACTGGATGTCCTCCTCCTTGATTCCCGCCGCCAGCCTTCTCAGGTAATGCTGCCACTCGCTGTTGTGATAATAGATGATGCCGCTCCAGGCCCTGGTGGCGTAGCCGTTCAAAAAGCCGCCCCAGGCCGTCACCAATCGCTTGGCGTCGCTGGCGTAATATTTCTTTTCCTCTTCCGTCGCGCCCCACTCCCTGGCCCTGTCAGCCCAACGTGACAATAAGAGATGCTCCCTGGTAGCCGCCATTTTTTCCATCAGGCCCGCCAGCTTGTCCAGACGGTCCGCCGCCGCCACCATCTCGTTGGTCTTTCCGAAGAGATACAGGTAAGCCGCCTCCATTATGATCCTGTCCGCCGCCACCATGCCGTAGCGCATGGTGAACTCCACGCAGTCGTCGACATAAAGAGAGCTCTTGGCGAACTCGTTGGAGCAGGACAGAAGATTCGGCACACCGTCCTGCCAGCCGTCCTCAAAACTGTTGCGGCCCCAGGCCGACAGATGCGGGCTCCCTTGAAAATGATAATGGTCGCCTTTCCCCTTGTAAAAACTCTTCAGGAAATGATCCCAGGCGTTGGAGACCGCAGAATTGTACGCTCCATAGCGCGCCTTGCAATACTTGGCCAGCCAGTCCCCCAGTTTCCCTTCCTTCTCCTGCCAGGCGGAATCGCTAAGCAGCTCGAAGACCACTTCGTTGTTGTCCAAGGCTTCCGGCGTCAGACCAACGCCCACCTGTCTCCCCTTTTCCGGGTCCCCTTCCTGATCGAACATCTTGGAATAATTTAATTGCAGTTCCCCGTGCGGGTCGTTGAAGCCTCCGAAGGTGTGCGCTATGCATCTCAGCCATTCGTGGCCGTAGAAACCCTCGTGCTCTTTCCAGACCTGCATGTTGTCGCTGGCCAGGTCGATCACGATGATCCCGCCCACGGGAATGTCTTTCAAAAAAGACTGCACCGCTTCCTTTGTCCAGGTGTCTTTTTGGAAGAAGAACATCCAGCCCTGCATCACCCAGACCGCATCGTCGATGGCGCTATGGATGGCCGCATAGCTTTCCCTGCCGTACCTGCGAAGGTCTTCCGTCAGCGTCGAGGTAACCGGGATCTCCATCTCGTTGAAGCTGTCCGCCAGGAAATATTTCACCGGGCCGTACATGTTGGTATAAGTCTGCATCCAGGCTTTCGTCAGTTCAGCAAAAGTCTCAGTTCCCGGCGCTATCCACCAGGACTGGCATTCCCCCGGCAGCGCGCACCAATGCGCCATTGGATGGAAATTTGTCTTGCCGTGCGCTTCCGCGTACTCTTCCGGCACGAAGCCCGCGAATCCCGGGACCACAGGCGTCATGCCCAGTTCCCGCATCCTGCCCAGGATCTGATCCTGAAGGATCTTCGTCTCGTCGATGAACTTGTCCGGGCAGGGGCCGTTGTGCTTGTAAAGGTTCCCCATGATGAACCAGGGCAGAAAGGCCGGCCCCGGGAAATATTCCCTGAGCCCCTTTTCGCTCACGCCCTGATCCCGCCAGACTTTTCTCGCCACCGCCTGGAATCCCACCATGGCCAAGGGCATGTTGACGCCGTGCAGCGCCAGCCAGTCCAGCTCCTCCTCCCAGCGGTCCCACTTCCAATACGGCGCGGTATATCCGAAGGTGCAAACGTTGAAATGATGACGGAACTTGTGCGGCGTTCCGCCCATGGTCAATTCCGCGTCCGGATAATTCTCGATCACGGGATGCCTCTGCTGCCACGTGACCATAACTCCGGCATGATCTTTCAGGTATTCGTAGCAGCCGCGGACGATGGCCAGATCGTTTTCGCCCTTCACAAAGACTTTCCCCTCTTTCGCCTCATAGGAAAACGTATCGATTAGATTCGTGTTTATCGACGGAGCATAGGAAAGCTCGAAGTGACTGCTGTCGCCGAACACCCGCTCCAGCACACCGTAAGCCGCCTCGGGACGCCGGGCTTTTTCCTTTTCGCAGGCGCTCAAAGCGAAAAGCAAAACAGCCGACAAGGCCCAAACCAAACAACGTTTCATAATATTTCCTTATGGTTTATTTTCATAAGCATTTTAACAAATCGCAAAACAAAAAACAAACAATGCGTGCAAAGAACTGCATTTCCCTATATAAAAGAAACCGGCCGGGATATCCCGGCCGGGATATCCCGGCCGGCCTAAGAAAAACTTTATTAAAAAAATTTATCCGCGCCTGCGAAGCAGAAAGAGTCCCGTCAAAGCCAGAAGTCCAAGGCAGGCCGGCTCGGGGATCAGTTCGATGGAGATGTCATCGACGCAGGCGTCCGTGGGATCATTCCAGCCAGTCCTGATGGCGAAGGAACCAATGTCGCCGGTGGCGGCTTCATCGCAATACTCGCGGATCTGGTCCAGAGTTATGTCGTCGCCCAAGTAGAACTCTTCCAAGACCCTGTCCATGGGGTCG
>JAGCGH010000147.1 GCA_017649705.1 bacterium | reverse complement strand
TCGCTGATATAAGCGATCTGAAGATACTTGTTCACAACGCCCGAAATGTTTTCGGAACGGACGATGGCGTATCCGTTGGTGGAGCGGCCGTAGCCGACTGACCAGCCGTTCTTGCCGATGACGGACTCGTTGACTTCATAGCCTTCGAAGTCTTCGCTCAAAAGTTCGTCGAAATAATCCGGGGAAACGGTCTTCGGTTCGAGCTTGGTCTTCTTGGTGGTGGAGAGCGCGGCGTCCTCGCCCACGAGATCGTAGAAGCCGCCCTGGGTGAAGTCTTCCTTGTAAAGGGTGTAGCCTTCCTCGTCGTTTCCGTTGGCCACGGAGATCTTCCTGACGAAGCAGCCGGCGGTCTCGGCGTTCACCTTGACGATGCAGTAGGGACGCGCGGAAGTCGCCTTCGAGAGATCCGCCGTAAGTTTGATAGTCTCGCCCTTGGCGAATTTTCCTTTGGTCTTGTCGAGGCTGAAAACATTTTCCGGATCGGTCAAGATCTCGGCCATGTAGGTGACGTAGCTGTCGGAAACGAGGTTCGTGAGGGAAAGGTCGCAGGTCGTCTGCTTCCATTCGAAGAAAGGCTCCTTGGTCAAGCTAAGCTCGCCCACTCTCCAGCCTTTGCCGTAACTGAAGACCACGGCGCAGGGCTGGCTGGCTTCCATGATGTTTTTAGCTTTGACGATGACCTTGTACTGTCCGGCGCCCTGGTCGCCCAGGCGCAAAACTTCGTTGTTGTCGACGTGGTCGTTCCTGGTGTGGACGGAGCCGTTCGGCGTGATGACGTAGAGGTCGAGGTCGTTGACCAGCGCTTTTTCGGTGCCGTAAGTTCCGGGATAGTCTGTCCAGACGAGGCCCACGTTCAGGTCGACGCCGGCGGGCTTCTCGAAGGTGTTCGTGATGGCCTGTCCAGTCCTGGCGAAGTTCATTTCCTTGAACTGCATCCTGCCGTCAGTGGGCTCCAAACTTTCCTTGACGTTGATATGTCCGTGGCCCTCGACGTTGTTGGGCCTTACGTTGGGGATCTCCTGGTAGCGCGTGTACTGGCCGGGATAGAGCGACCTCGCGCCGGTCAGAAGGACCGCCTTGACCAGAGCGGCGCTGGGACTGGCCACGTGCCTGTTGTGCTGCAGATAATCCCTGACCACCGCACAGCAGCCGGCCACCAGAGGCGAAGACATGCTGGTGCCGCCCATGTAGGTGTAATACTTGCTCCTCACGGAAGTGTGGTCGGCGGAAGCGAGGGTTGAGTTGACGCCGGTGCCGGGAGCCAGAAGGTCAGGCTTGACGCGCCCGTCGAGACAGGGTCCGCGGGAAGAGAAGCTCGTCACGCCCTGGTGCACGCCATCGTCGGGATAGCAGCCGTCGCCCTGTTCCGGGCGGTAGCTTTCCGAGGCGCCCACCGTGATGATGTTCTTGGCGCCGGAAGTTACGCCGAGGGTGCACTCCGTTGGCAGGTCCATTTTCCTGTTGGCGTTGCCGGAGGAGAAGCAGATGGTGTAGTCCTTGTTGTTCCAGATGATCTGGTCGTAGAGGCGCGTGCCGGAACCGTAGTAGCCGTTGCCGGTAGAGCCCCAACTGTTGTTCATTACGCGGGCGCCCTGGTTGTAGGTGTTCTGCAGGTCTTCCTCGGTGCCGGAACTGATATATCCGCTCTTCAAGCCGGCGCAGAGGACGAAGAGTGAGGCGTCGCAGGCCATGCCGCGGAATTGGCCGTCGCTGGCTGCGCCGGTACCGGTGGCGGAGCCGGCCACGTGCGTGCCGTGGTTGCCGGCGTCGTACCAGTCGTCATAGGTGCCCCTTTCCCAGGCGATGCCCGCGGTGTTGCGGCCCTTGACGGTCTTGTTCTTAAAGTCGGGGTGGATGTTGTCGAGGTCGCCGTTGTCAAGGCCGGAATCCTGGATGCAGACCATCTGTCCTTTGCCGGTGTAGCCTTCCAGCTGCATGTCGTCGACGTTGCAGGAGTAGTCCGTCCTGGCCTGGTCGTTGAAAAGCTCCTCTATGGCGTAGGGCTCAATGAAGGCCACGTCTCCCCTTTCGGCCAGACGGCGGGCCTGAAAATCGGTCACGTGCGCCCTGAAGCAGGGTTCCAGGGTGTTGTAGATCCTCTCGGCGTCCTTCACTCCCAATTCCTCGGCCGATTGCATGATGGCGGAGATGTATTCTTCCCTGACCGCGCCCACCTGGACGAAGTAGGTGTCCTCGCCGCCATCAACGGAAGCGACGCTGGGGGCGCCGCCCGGCACGTAGAGCAGCTTGTACTCGGGCAGGAACTCTCCGGCGTAAAGGATCGTGAATTTTCCTTTGACGGCCGCCAGCTCTTTCTCCCCTGCCTCGACGATGTAGGCGTTGGGCGGGATGTTGCCCTGGAATTTGGCGCCCAGCGCTTCCACAGCCTTCTTTTCTTCCGGCGTGAAGTTCGTTTCAGGCTGGATGATGTAGAGGCGCGTGCCTTCGCCGGACAGCGAGCAGACAGGCTCGCTGATAGCGTTGACGGAAGGCGCGCTAGGATCGATGGTGGCGGTTAAGAGACGTATCTTTCCCGGATCTGCCAGCGCCGCCAGGGAAAGCAAAACGACCAGAAGGGAGAGTTTTTTCATGATTTATCCTTAATTCTATTTTTCTCTAGTTGTTGTCGCGCGGGATCCACGCTTCCATGCCGGGGTCCAAGGAGACCGCGCCGGAACCGCCGACCGTGTTCGCGACCTTCATCTTGAAGTTGAACTTGCCGGTCTTGATCTTCACGGAAGCTTTCACGGATGTGCCTTCCGAGGGCGAACCGGAATAGCTCATGGTCTTGCCTTTGTTCTCCATTCTGATCAGCGAATCTCCCACGGCGAAATTCATACCGTCGTTGTTGTTGAGAAGCGTCAGCAG
>JAGCGH010000146.1 GCA_017649705.1 bacterium | reverse complement strand
CGGCAGCATTTCTTTGACATTGCGGGCATCGGTGGTGCCGCAAATGGACGTGTCACGGAAAGAACGTTTGTTCTTTCTGGTCTTGCCCGTCATCAGGTGGCGGGACTTGGTGTTTGTGCGTTTCACTTTGCCGCTTTTGGTCACGGAAAAGCGCTTGCTCACAGACTTTTTGGTTTTGACTTTTGGCATAATTGCTCCTGTCTTTTTTTGTTTTTAGTTGATTTCTAGGCGCGCGGCCCGGAGGAGTCTGTAATCCCGCGCGACGCTGATTTATTATTCCTTGGGCTTTTTGGATTTAAGCGGCCCAAAGACAATAGTGTAATTCGCGCCCATTTTCTTGACGGGTATCTCTACCGCGCCAAAATCCTTTATTTCAGCGGTCAGACGTTCCAGCAGTTCCTGGCCCATCTCCTGGTGTGCCGCCTCGCGGCCCTTGTGGAAACAGACCACTCTCACGTGGTAGCCTTCCTCTAAAAATTCCAATATGTGTTTGCGCTTGATCTCAAGATCGCCGCTGTCGATGCCGGGCCTGAACTTGATCTCTTTGGTGCGGGTCTTCTGACCCTGCTTGCGGGAGTCCTTTTCCCTTCTGGTCTGCTCATAACGGTACTTGCTGTAATCGATGATGCGGCAGACCGGGGGCTGGGCGCCCGGCGCAACTTCCACCAGGTCCAGATTCCGCTTTTCAGCTTCTTCCAGAGCGCGCTGGCGGCTGACGACGCCAAGCTGCTTGCCGTCGTCGGCGATAAGACGCACCTCGGGGGCCTTGATGTCCTCGTTGACCCTGGTGCTGTCGGTTTGATTGTACTTACGGATAGTTTTGTCCTCTTTTTAGTTATTCAGATTTATCCCACTCGCCGCCGGGAGCGTGAGTGTCGCGTTCCTTGCAAAGGGAATTTATGAGCGTCTCCAAAGGAAGAGCGTTTGCCTGGTTGCCCTGGCGGGTCCTGACGGACACGGTCTTTTCGCTGGCTTCCTTGTCACCCAATACCAGAGTGTAGGGAACCTTGTCCATCTTGCCCTGGCGGACCTTGGCGCCCATGGGACGGTGAGTCTCGTCCACGGTCGCCCTAAGCCCTCTTTCCTGCAGGGCCGCCAAAACTTCCCTGGCGTAGTCGAGATGCGCGTCCTTAATAGGCACGATCCTGACCTGCTCGGGGGCGAGCCACAAGGGGAAGTTGCCGCCGCAGTTTTCCAGATAGACCGCGAAGAAGCGCTCTATGGCGCCAAGAAGAGCCCTGTGGATCATGTAAGGCACATGCTCCTGCCCGTCTTCGCCGACGTAGGTCATGTTGAAGCGCTCAGGCAGGTTGAAGTCGAACTGGATGGTGGAGCACTGCCACTCTCTGCGCAGCATGTCCTTGATCTTGATGTCGATCTTGGGGCCGTAAAAAGCGCCGCCGCCCTTGTCGATGTCGTACTTCAAGCCAAGCTTGGCCACGATCTTCTCCAGCGCGGTCTGCGCGGCGTCCCAGCGGCTCTCCTCGCCCACGCACTTGCCTTCCGGCCTGGTGGAGATGTAGACGTGGTATTCGGTGAAGCCGAAGTTGTGCAGCATCTGCAGGCAGAACTTAAGAGTCCTCTCCAGCTCCTCTTCCATCTGATCCTCGCGGCAGAAGATGTGCGCGTCGTCCTGGGTGAAGCCTCTCACTCTCAGAAGGCCGTGCAGGACGCCGCTCCTCTCGAAGCGGTAGACCGTTCCCAGTTCCGCCATGCGCATGGGCAGGTTGCGGTAGGACCTGGTCTTGTTCTTGTAGATCAAAATGTGGAAGGGGCAGTTCATGGGCTTCACGAAATATTCCTGAGTCTGGTCGTTGTCCAGAGGAACATCCATGGAGGGGAACATGTTCTCGCGGTAGAAGGAAAGGTGTCCGCTGGTCTCCCACAGGGTGGATTTGCCCACGTGCGGGGAATAGACCAGGTCATAGCCGTTCTTCAGATGCTCGTTGCGCCAGAAGTTCTCGATCTCATTCCTGATGACGGCGCCGCGGGGGTGCCAGACCATAAGTCCCGGGCCCAGTTCCTCGTGGAAGCTGCCCAGATCCATGTCCTTCAGAAGGACCCTGTGGTCTCTTCTCTTGGCCTCTTCCAGGAAGTTCAGGTATTCGTCCAGCTGTTCCTTGGTCGGGAACGCCACGCCGTAGATCCTCTGCAGCATGGGACGGTGCTCGTCGCCGCGCCAGTAGGCGCCGGCCACGGAAAGCAGCTTCACGGCCTTGACGGGGCCGGTGGAAGGAAGGTGCGGGCCGCGGCAAAGATCCAGGAATTCGCCCTGCTTGTAAACGGAGACTTCCTGGGCGTCCAGATCCTCGATGATCTCGACCTTGTAGTCTTGGCCCTTCTCCTTGAAGTATTCCAGGGCTTTCTCCCTGGTCCACTCTTCCCTTTCCAATTTATAATCGGCCTCGGCTATCTTTTTCATTTCCTCCTCGATCTTAACGAGGTCTTCGGGGGAAAAAGGGGTCACCGTATCGAAATCATAATAGAAGCCCTCCTCGATGGCGGGCCCGATGGCAAGTTTCACGTCGGGATAAAGGCGCACGACCGCCTGAGCCAGGCAGTGGCTCGCGGTATGCCAGAAAGTTTCACGATAATTCGCGTCGTCGAAGTTCATAAATTTATCCTTGCTTTTTTGGCTGTAAAAGAAAGTTATACTTTTACAGGTAGATAGATATTTTACGATAAGAGCCTTTCAAAGTCAACTGGCTAAAAGCCGAAGGAGAGCCTACTTCTAAAAAGCGAGGGAGAGGCCTTGGGGATCAATCCTCGTTTTTTGAAAGTATTTCCCAAATATCTTCATTCGTGGCGACAGGCGCGTCGCCTATAACGTAATACCAGTATTCCTTTTTCCGCTCCTTTAGCGGAGTTTCGTAATACTCCTTGATCTCCTTAGCCCAGGCTCTCAGGATCTCCGGTTCCCTGGGATCAGTCTCCAGATATTTTATCGACGCTTCGGCGTTTTTCAAAGCCTCACGCAGCCCTTCCTCCGCCGAAAGTTTTCTTTCGTAAGCGTCCTTGTGGGCTTTCCACCAAGTGCGCAAATAGTTTTTCGACAGTTCGGGATCGTAATTGAATATATTGTAGAAGTAATCCTCATCCCATTTTACCCTTGCGAGCGTTTCGTCTCCGGCCTCGAAAGCATCGTACAAATAAGGCAGAAGATAAACTTCGAGAGTTGAAAAATCCTGGATCAGCTTCTCTAAGACCAGCTTCCTTGGCAGCGCTTTTTTTGCTTCCGCCTTAAAGCAGGCATACCATTCTTCCCAGATATCCTTGGCATACGCCTGGCCGACGTACCAGAAGAATCTTTCCCTTAAAGCATCCGCGTGCGCGCCCAGATCCAGCGGTTTCATCTTAAAATTTGTTTTTCGCCAGGCGCCCGCAAGGTCTTGCTTTTCAAGGTACGAAGGACCGCCGTAAGAACCATCGCGAGGTTTCAGAAGATTCCAGCACCAATTTAGCTTGTTGGTGCCGTTGTTCGCCAGTTTCACCGCCTCAACGTCTTTTTCCGTCAGCGTTTCTAGCGCGGCGTAGTTCATTTTCAGCCGATAAGGAGGCCTCATGGCGTCCAGTTCTATCTCCCTTTTGAAATCGCCCATGTTTTTGGCGAATTCCACCAGCATGTCGTGCCATTCGCTCACGGTAAGCTTCTCGACCATACGGTGACGATAAAAGTATATTTCCTCCACTTGATTGGTCTTGACTTCCGCGGCGGCAGCCTTCCTATGTCCGTCATCGCCGCCTACCAGCACTTCATAGGACGCGGTGCTTCTCAGCAATTTGTCAGTGCTTCCGGGATCGGCATAGTCGACGTCGCAGCTGAGAGTAAGATTTGAGGGGACGGAGGGCGCTTTGACTATGAGATACTGCCCGCTTGAAACAGCCTGGGCGTTGACAACGTCATGCCAAAGGACGCGGAAAATATAGTTGTCGTCCAATCCTTCCAAGACAACCTTGTATCGGGCGGGAGAATCTTTCAGCAGATAAATCGGCCCTTCGATCTTAGCGGAAATGGGATCAGCTGAAACAGTATATCCCAGGCTCAAGATCACAAAAAGGAAAGAAATTTTAATGATGTTTTTCATGATTACTACCGGACTGGCGGCAAAAGCCGAAGCCCGCAAATATTATATAAAATTATCCGAAAACAAGAAAGGCGCGCCGGCTGGCGCGCCTTTCTTTCATCGATTTCCAAGCTAGGCTTTATTTCCTGCGAAGGAAGCCGAGACCGAGGAGCGCCAGCAAAAGCAGCGCGGTCGTAGTCGGTTCGGGAATCGCGGTGGGACGCAGGGAGACGAGGACCGACTGGACCCTGGCCTGGTCGCCGGCGGTGGAGAGGTCTATCCTGACCTTGTCGATGGCTTCGGTGGCCTTGACGTCGGATCCG
>JAGCGH010000145.1 GCA_017649705.1 bacterium | reverse complement strand
GTGGCCGTCTCGAACAGTCTGGGGCCGTTCTTGTCCTCTGCGAAGTTGATCTCCACATAGTTCTGGAAGAGAGACTTCGCAACGTCGCGTATGATGTATGACTTCCCGATCTGACGGGCTCCATCGATGACCAGGATCTTGCTGTTCTTACTGGCAAGATGCTCATAGATATAGGAGCGAATCTTTCTTTTTAGCATAGAATCACATCGTTTACATGGCAAAGGTACGCTTTTCTAAGAAAAATCAAACACAAAAAGGACGCTTTTCTAAGAATTATTTAGATCAAAAAGGACGCTTTTCCAAATTAAGGCGGTGCGCTGATTAGACACTTGGCCGATTTTTGATTCGACAGTTGGCCGAAATCTGTTTGGCCCTTTGGCGTGAGAACGCCTTGCTGTCCTGTCTGGATTATCGAGTTTCTCTGGGAGAAGATGCGTCCGGAGAACAGAGATGACAGTATTACCTGACAAGTCGCCAAAAACGCCCATAAATCGGCAAAAAGTCGGCAAAAATTGAAAAGCAAAAAGAGCTAACCGCTGAAAATCAGGCAGTTAGCTCTTTTAAGGGTGCCTCGGATGGGACTCGAACCCATACAGACCTTGCGGTCCAAGGGATTTTCTTGCCACTATGGCTTTCGCCACCAATAATGTTTGTGGTCCGGACTATTCCTTCACCCTAGGCGATATGCCCTTAGGTGTGTCGTGTCTAGTCTCTGCACCTTCCTCCTTCCGGAGACTTGGCTCAAGATTACCATCAGCATGACCTGTTAAGGCTTCCTTGAATTTACGACATTCTACGTCGTTCCTTTCAGAACGCGCACTCAAACGTGCTCTTCCTCGATAATTATTTGTTAAAGCGTGACAATTAGGACATAATAACTGAAGGTTCTCCAATCTATTATCTGTATTAATCCCATTTATATGGTGTATTTCCAACGGTATCGGCTGACCCTGCCATGTTTCCAGTCCACATTTCTCGCAATGAGAAATCATCATTGTCTTTTTATAGTGTTCCCGCAGTCTCCAAGAACATTTATAAGAAGAATTCTGAACAAACAAGTCGTGATCAGAAACACCTTTATTTGGTTTAAAACCCAATCCAACATTCCACCCTTGTCCGGTAAAATGAGAGGTATCTATTTTATTATCATCAATTAACCTTTTGATTGTACGATAATTCCCTCCAATGGGACGAAGACCCAATTGCCGTAAAACACCAGCAACTGATTTGTTCTCAGCTACGGCCTGTTTTACATCCGAAAGTGTATATCCTGCTCTACTCATACTTGTAAAGTTAAGGTTAACTCTCGTGTTTTACAAATAATTATTTCAAAGAACTAGCCTAAGTCCCTCGTGTCTACCATTCCACCACCAAGGCTTATTGAGTGCAAAGTTAAGAAGTTTTGAGATAATTACAATCGTCCGACGTAGCCGAGGGTGGCAATGCTGATGCGGCAGCGGTCAGGGCCGAGCCCGGCAGCGCGGAGGGCGGCATGGCAGGCCTCGAGCGTAGCGCCGGTCGTAAATACGTCGTCAATCAGCAAGATATGCATCGGGGTAACAAGGCCGACAGCAGAGGCAACAACACCGGAAGAAGGAGCGGAAAGGCCGGGAGATGCAGCACCGGGCAGAAACCAGCGGGCGATACGTCGGGGCCGGACGGCGAAGGCGCCGCCGACATTGGCGGCTTTCTGTTCAACGGTCAGGCGGGTCTGGGTGCGGGTGCGGCGGCGCCGGCGAAGCAGGCGGGCGTCCATCGGGACGCCCAGCGCGGCAGCCACTTCCCGGGCGATGACCTCCGCCTGGTTATAGCCGCGCTGCCGCCGCCGGGTCCAGTGCGAGGGGACGGGTACTACCAGCGTAACGTCTTGATACAGAGGCGATGCGGCCAGCAGTCGGCCGAGCCGGCGGGCGAAATACCGGCCGGCGCCGATGGCTCCGTGGTATTTGAGGGCTTGGGGGATTTTGCGGTAGGAAGCTTGGGAGTTGTAGTAGAAGAGGGCGGCGGCGCGGGCGTAGGGTTCGCGGGGATGCCCGGTCAGGCCGGGCATGACGCCCTTAGCGGCGGAAGCGACAATGCCGGGCATGACGACCTCAGCGGCGGAAGCGACAGAGCCGGGCATGACGCCTTCAGTAGCGGAGCCGGGCAAACCGTCCGACGAGCCGACGAGCCGGCGCTCGATCAGGGCGTTGAACCGGTCGGCCATGACATTGTGGCTGACCGTCTGGAACGCCGTCAGCGGCAGATCCGCATCGCAAGGCAGGCAGATAAACCGCTCGCAGCGCAGCAGAGGACGCCCGCAAACGACACAGGTCCGCGGCAGGAAAAGATCTCCCACCGCGGACCCGGTATCCTTCAAGAAGGACCGGAAATCGGACCGGTTCACTGTTTCATACGGAATCTCTACGCCCGGGCCGTCCGGACTCGCAAATTACATGTTCATGCCACCATCGACCTGGATGACCTGACCGGTCACATAGGACGACATATCGGAAGCGAGGAAGGTAGCCACGTTGGCGATATCTTCCGGAGTACCGCCGCGACGCAGCGGAATTTTCTCGATCCACTCATTGCGGACCTCCTCCGGAAGAGCCTGGGTCATCGCGGTCTCAATGAAGCCCGGCGCAATGGAATTCGCACGCAGACCCTTGCGGCCCATCTCCTGCCCGATGCTCTTCGCCAGGGCGATCAGACCCGCCTTGGACGCAGCATAGTTGCACTGGGAAGCATTGCCATGGACACCGACGACGGAACTCATGTTGATAATGCTGCCGCCTCTCTGGCGCATCATAATCGGAGTGATGGCGTGGATGAAGTTGAACGCGGATTTGAGGTTCACGGCGATGACCGCATCCCACTGTGCCTCCGTCATTTTCAGCATCAGGCCATCCTTGGTGATACCGGCATTGTTGACGAGGATATCGATATGGCCGAAATCCGCCTTGATCTGCTCGACCACCGCGTGCGTCTCATCGAAATTGGCCGCGTTGGACGCATACGCCTTGACCTTGTGGCCGAAAGCCGTCAATTCGGCAACGGTCTGCTGGGCATCCTCGTTGATGACCAGATCCGTGAAGGCGACATCCGCCCCTTCCGCCGCAAATTTCAGCGCAACCGCTTTTCCGATACCTCTGGCTGCTCCGGTAATGAGGGCAACCTTTCCGTCTAAAAGTCCCATAGTATTCAATTTAAATATTCATTTCAATCTCCGTTCCTGCAAAAGGAACAAGCAGACAAAAATACGGCTTATGCCGCCATTCGCCAAATATTTCCGCCGGAAAGTAAGAAAAACCTCGTATCTTTGCAGACCAACCCGAATGAACATGGCAGCAGAAATCCGCGACATCAACCTCTGGGAAGCCGGAGAACTCAAGATCGAATGGGTACGGCACCATATGCCGCTCCTTGAAGGCCTGGAAAAAGACTTCCGGCAGACCCTCCCCTTCAAAGGACTGAGGATCGCCCTGAGCGTCCACCTCGAAGCCAAGACCGCCCACCTGTGCGAAGTCCTCG
>JAGCGH010000144.1 GCA_017649705.1 bacterium | reverse complement strand
TCCTTCAAGATATAAGCGTTCCCATCGCTTTATCGTTTCTCTAAAGTGAGCGTCCGCTGCTTGCGTGACATGCCAATGCTTGCGCTCAACTTCACGGTAACTCAAATGGTTCTTGAGTATGTCCATTATAACACAAAGTTTAAACTTTGTCTTGTAACGTCTGAATTTCTGTCCTTTTTTTGCCATAAAATGAACCCCAAATCTGTCCAAGATTTGGGGTTCATATCACCTGCGGAAGGCTTTTTTATTATCTCGTGTTTTGATGTTTTTTACTTTTTGTTCTTGAGGTCCCTTATCATGATGCCGGCGTCCAGGAGGGAGTCGAAGGTGCCGGTGTCGAGCCACTCGCCCTCGTAGATGCTGACGTCCAGGGAGTTCTCCTTGAGATAGAGATTGTTGAGGTCGGTGATCTCAAGTTCGCCTCGGGCGGAGGGCTTAAGGTTGGCGGCTCTTTCGACGACGGAGTTGTCGTAGATGTAGAGGCCCGTGACGGCGTAGTCGCTCTTGGGGGCTTTGGGTTTTTCCTCGATGGAGACGGCCTGCATCTTGTCGTCGAACTCCACCACGCCGAAGCGTTCCGGATCGGGGACTTTCTTGGCGAAGACGCGGGCGCCCTTGCTGAAGGTCTTGATGGAATCGTGCAGGAAGCTGTCGTTGCCCACGAAGATATTGTCGCCTAAGATCATGGTGACGTCGTCGGTGCCGATGAAGTTGGAGCCTATGATGAAGGCCTGGGCGAGGCCCTCGGGCCTGTCCTGGATCTTGTAGGAGAACTCCGCGCCGAAGTCTTTGCCGGAGCCAAGGAGGCGCATGAAGTCGGCGGCCCTTTCCGGGGCGACGATGAAGAGTATTTCCTTGATGCCGCCGTCCAAAAGGGTCTGCAGGGGATAGTAGACCATGGGCTTGTCGTAGACGGGGAGAAGCTGCTTGCTAGTTATGGTGGTGAGGGGGCGCAGTCTGGTGCCGGCGCCGCCGGCTAATACGATTCCTTTCATTTGTTCGCGAAGTTTTGGTTGATGTATTGGGCCGCCTCTTCCAGAGAGGGCAGGATCTTGGTGCAGTATTTGACCATCCAGGGGCTACTGTCCTGGAAGGAGAAGGGGGAGAAGGCCACGATGAATTTGTCCCTGACATGTCCGGCGTAGAAGACTTCCATGGCCGTTCCGATACTGGGCTTGGAATAGTTGACCAATATTATGGCGGCATCGTCCACGTCCTGGAGGTCGAAGCGCACGATCTCGTTGGCGGAGTCCACGGCGCGGTCAATGAAAGAGCGGCGCATGGGGTCAAGAAGCTCGAAATTCTCGGAGAGGAGTTCCTTGGCTTTGGTACGCCACTCGCGGGCTCCGTGAGGGTCGGCGTCCATGATGGGGCCGGAAAGATAGATCTTCGGTTTCGTCATAATTTTTAGAGGATCTCCATGAGGGGGTCCCTGAGTTTTTTCTCGGTCAGGGCTTTCATGTATTCGTCCTCGTGGAAGTAGAAGTTGTCGGCTTCCCAGCGGCGGCTGTTGAGGGGAGGAGCGTTCTTGTCGGTGGGTTTGTAATGGTAGTTGCTCTTCCATTCGGACTGCAACGTTACGCCGGAGGCGGGATAGACGTCGTAGGTGTAGTAATCGTTGTCGGACTTCTCCATCTTGAGGCTGTATTTGGCGTTCAGCTGCTTCAGGGCGGCTTCCTTGTCGTTGTCCTTCATGTTGTAAAGATGCACGTTGATGGCCACCACTCTGTTCTTGGCGTTGAAATAAAATTTCATCTCGGCGCGCGTCCTGACCTTCAGGGTCTTCTTGCTCTGGTAGATCGTGTTGGTGTAGACGATGAAGTCGTGGAATTTGGCGGAATAGGAGATGAACGGCAGGATCTCCGCTTCACCGTTGCCGGGATGGTGGTTCTCCTGCATGGGGTAGGTCTCCCAGTAAGGGTTGTCGTATTGGATGCGCATTTCCGATCTCTTGGGAGTGTTGGTCGGAATGGGGGCGAAGCCGATGTCCAGGAAGCGGTCCAGCGGACCGTTCAAAGGCCCGAAGCCAGTATCCAAGTCGAAGCGGAAAAGGGAGTGGTACTGCGTAGTGGCGGCCCAGGGAAGCAGCGTGGTCTTGGGGGCTTTCAGAAGCACGGAGCGCACCTGCCCGGCGGTCATGCCGATGGAGACCCCGAGGATCTTAAGGTTTTTGGCTTTTTGGATCCAGGCATCGTCATCTTTTGGCGCGGCCAACAGCGGCGCGGCCGCGAGGAAGAGGAGAATTAGACTTGAGACGATTCTTTTCATTTTCTAGCGATCAGAGGCAGTTTAAGAGAGGATCTTTCTGTTTCTTTTCTTCCAGGGCCTTGAAATATTCGATCTCGTGGTAGTAAAAGTTGCGGCCTCTCCAGCGGCGGAAATACTGGGGAGGAGCGATCTTGAAGGAAAGATTTTCCGGAGCGGTGTAATAGTTTGTCCAACTGGACTGCAGGCAGACGTTGGCGGCCTGGGGGCAGTCGAAGGTGAAGTTGTACTGGTCGGAATTGGCCAGCTGCTTGCTGTAGTTTTCGTTCATGAATTTGAAGGCTTTCTCTTGGTCGTCGTCCTTCATGTTGAGAAGGTCGACGCCGATGGCCACGGCCCGGTGCTTTTTGTTGAAGTAGACCTTGATGTCGGCCCTGTCGCGGACTTTCAGCCTTTTGACAGTCATGAATTGGGTATTTGTGTAGACGATGTAGTCGTGGAAGGTCGCCCTGTGCCTTATGTAGGGCAGGACCTCTTCCGTGCCGTTCTGAGGATTGTGGGCTTCCGTCAGCGGGTAGGAAAGTTCATAGCTGTTGGAGAAAGCCACACGCATCTGCGAGCGTTTGGGAACGTTCGTCATGATAGGGGAGAAGCCTACGTCAAGGTAGCGTGTCAAGGACTGGTCCAGCGGGCCGAAGTTGGTGTCCGTGTCGAAGCGAAACTCCGAGACATAGGGCGTGGTCTCAGACCAGGGGAGCAAGGAAGACCTGGGGGCCTTAAGAAAGACAGAACGGACCTGATTGGGCGTCATGCCGAGCGAGATGCCGAAAACTTTGAAGTTTTTGCATTTTTGGATCCAGGCTTCGTCCTCTTTGGGTGCGGCGGCCAGAAGGGTCGCGGCGGTCAGGAGAAGGAGTAAGAAGATGGCGCTTTTTTTCATAGAGGCTCCTTTAGTTGGGAAATAAAAAAAGCCATGCCTTTTGCGGCATGGCTTTTTGTTTCGGTCATTTTAGAATTTGACCAGTTTCTCGAAGGAATCAGCCTTCAGGGCCGCGCCGCCGATAAGGCCGCCGTCGATGTCAGGCTGAGCCAAAAGGGAAGCGACGTTCTCGGGCTTCATAGAGCCGCCGTACTGGATGACGACGGCGTCCGCGGTCTCCTTGTCCCAGAGCTGGGAGACGAGGTTGCGGACGAAGGCGTGGACGGCCTCGGCCTGGTCGGCCGTAGCGGTCTTGCCGGTGCCGATGGCCCAGACGGGCTCATAGGCTATGATGGTGCCCTTCATTTCCTCGGCGGTGAGGCCGACGAAACCTTCACGGACCTGCTTTTCGACCACGGCTTCGGTGTTGCCGGCTTCGCGGTCAGCCAAAGTCTCGCCGATGCAGACGATGGGCTTCAGGCCGATGGAGAGAGCTTTCTTGAGCTTCTTGTTGACGGTCTCGTTGGTCTCGCCGAAGTACTGGCGGCGTTCAGAGTGGCCGATGATGACGTATTCGGCGCCGGCTTCCTTGAGCATTTCGCCGCTCACTTCGCCGGTGAAGGCGCCGGAGGTTTCCCAATACATGTCCTGGGCGCCGACTTTGACGTTGGTGCCCTTAAGGACGTCCGCCACGGATTTGACGGCCGTGAAGACGGGGCAGACGATAATTTTGACGTTCTCAACGCCGGCCACTTTCTCTTTGATCTCGCTGGCCAGGGCAACGGCTTCGGCAACGGTCTTGTTCATTTTCCAGTTGCCGGCAATGACGGGTGTTCTCATTTTTCCTTACTGTTCGAATTTGGTTTTGGGCAGGCCGTAAACGGTCTGGCCTTCTTTATAACGATTCTGTTTTCTGAGCAGGTCGATGCGCTCAAGACGTTTGAGGACGTTGCGTTTCTTGGTGATGCCGCCGCGCCCGAAACTGGGATGTCTGGACATAGTTTTACTCCTTTTTATTGTTTATTTTTTGTTTTCTTAAAAATCTTCGATCTCCTGGCCCACCATGATCTGGACCACGCCGTCCTGCTCCAGGACCACGCGGTCTTCGGTGCCCTTCTCTTCGTTTGTATAGACCCACATCTCGCGCTTGCGGGATGAGAATTCCGAAGATTTGCGCACGGAGGTGGGCTCTCCCCAGGTGGCCTTCACGTTTTCGGCGGTCATGCCGACCCTAAGCCCTTTGTTCTTCTTGAAGAGCTCGACGTCCCTGACTTCTTCCTGGTTGTACCACTTGCCTTCGAATTTAACTTTGCCTTGCTTCTTCATCTCGGCGTCGTATTTCAATTCGGCGACCTTGTTGGTGGGAAGCCACTGGCCCTGGTAGAAGTCCAATCCTTTGGCGCGGTTTTCCAATTCCGTCTTGCGTTCGGGGGTAACAAAGATCTCTTTGCCTTCCGGAGTGGTGTATTTCACCAGGCCGGCTTCCAATTTCTGCTGTTCTATCTTGGCTTTCCTTTCCTTCACTTTCTCCTCGTAAAGGTCGGGATTGTGCTCCTTGATGGAGGCGAGCGACATGTTGTCCCATTTGACGAAGAGAGTCATGCCTTTGGCCTTGTCCTTCATCTTGATGCCTTCCTCGTTCATTTCGAGGATGTCGCCCGTGTAGGTCTTCTTGTTGTTGAGAGTAATACTGTCGGCATAAACGCAAAGAGCGGCGGTCGCGGCGATCGCCAAAAGACTGAGGAAAAACGCTTTTTTCATTGTGTGTCTCCGCACTTGGGTTATATGATCCTTACAGTTATATTATACAAAAGTTAGGGATAGACATATTACCAAAAGGGCCTTTGGAAGTCAAAGAGGGTCCTTTGAGGGGCGCCGGGAACAAGACCTTGGGGAAGGCTTGCTCTTTTTCCACTATATATGGTACAATGACACAATAATAATCAAACAAACGTTTAACCCTTGTAGGAGAGGATTAATTATGCGTAAGGTTTACCTTTTGGGCGCTATAGCCGCAATGTGCGGCATGGCCCTGGGTGCGATATTGGAGAACACCAATATCCAGGTGGAGATCAACGGCGACGGAAAAGTCGGGGCTTTGGCCTATAAAGTCGACATCCAGAACAACAATGTCAACGACGCTTCCATGCGCTTGAAATCTTCCGGCACGAACGTGGAGACTCAGAGAGTCCCCGGTTCGGAGAAAGTCTATCCCAAGAGCCAGCTTTTCGTGGGCTACGGCTCCGGGATCTTCTCGAACCTTTTCATTTTCACCGTGGCCAACATCCCCGACGAGAACAACGCCGTCAACCAGGTCAACATCATCACTTCCCGCGAGAGCACTAATCTGAACGTCGCCCATTACGTGGACGCCGACGTTTACGGCACCATCGAGAACGACTACGCGGAGCCTTACAACTCCGCCAACTACGTCGTCACCACTCAGGAGACCAAGGACCGCTACGTGGGCTTCACCGGCCGCTGCTCCTCCCAGGCTCCCTCGAGCTTCATGATCGGCGACATGGAGAAAGTCGCCCTGCAGGTCCAGACTTCCGTTCTGCCCAACACGATCCAGACGAACGAGTCCCCGAACCTGGCCTCCGCGCTCGCTTATCCGCAGCAGAACGTCGATCGGGAAGCCGTCAGGGTCACCTCGAAGCTGATGATCGGCGTCAACAACACCGAGATCCAGCAGCTGACCAACACTGACAACGCGCCGGTCTACTTCAAGGGCTACGGAACCCTGACCGACCAGAAGGCCTCTTTCAGCCAGAAGTTCAAAAAGTCCTTGACCGACACCATGAAGATCTCCTTCAACGTCGACATGACCGACCACGCCTCCGTGATGGCCAACCTCTCGGACTTCGACATCGCTTTCTACGTTGGAAGCGACCTCTTCTTCCTGCCCGGCGACGGAACGGAAACGAAGGTCAAGAAGAACCAGCGCCTCCACAAGGTGGTCGATTCCAAGGGCGGCGTCAAGAAGCTCGACATCAAGACCAAGAAGGACGGCCGCATGAAGGTCACCTTCTCCATCAGCAAAGCCACCATCGGCGGCGCCACGGGCCTGAACGCCCAGTCCGCCACCGGCAAGGCCCGCCAGATGTTCCTGCCCTTCACCTACGCCATGATCGGCACCTCCGCCACGGACACCGCCAAGAAGGGCAAAGTGTGGATCGCCTCCGGCAGCTTCCCCATGAGCGTGGACGTCAAGCAGGGCAAGAACGCCAAAGGAAAACTGAAATAAGCAAATATCCTGAAAACGATTTCGGACCGCAGATCAAGTGGTTCGATGAATATCTGCGCGTGGAGAAAGGTCTGGCGCGCAATAGCTGCGAAGCCTACCGAAGCGATTTGGTAGGCTTTGCCGCTTATTGCGAAAAGCAGGGCCTGAAGAACTGGGACGAGGTCCGGCCTGAAAACATCACGGATTATCTGGGCGAGCGCTACGAGGACCGCGTCGCTGTCGCCACGGCGGCCAGGGAGCTCATCAGCCTCAGGATGTTCTACCGCTTCGGCGTGGAGGAGGGGTACCTGAAAGAGGACGTCCCCAAACTGGTGGAATCCCCGAAACTGGCGAAGGTCTTGCCACATGTCCTGACCGAGGAAGAAGTCACGCGGCTTCTTTCCGCGCCCGACAAGGACACGCCCTCCGGGCTGAGGGACAAGGCCATGCTGGAGCTTTTGTACGCCACGGGGCTCAGGGTCAGCGAGCTGGTCAAACTGAAAAAAGGGGACATAAACCTGGACGAGGGCTTCCTGCAGGTCGTTGGCAAAGGCAACAAGACCAGGATCGTTCCGGTGGGAAGCTACGCCTGCCAGGCCATCAAAGATTATTTGGCGACCCGCTGCGAAGAGCCGCGCCGCAAGGAAGTTTTCCTCTCCCGCCTGGGGAAGCCCATGACCAGGATCAATTTCTGGATGAGGATCAAGAAATACGCCCAGGAGGCGGACATCCAGAAAGACATCTCCCCCCACGTGCTCAGGCACAGTTTCGCCACCCATCTCATCATGCACGGCGCGGACCTGAGGGTGGTCCAGGAGATGCTGGGGCATTCCTCCGTGGTCACCACGGAAAAGTACACCCACGTGGAATACAGCCACCTGAAGAAGACGCATAAAAAATACCACCCCCACGGATAGTTTTCCGCCGGCTGTCAAATACCTTTGTTTCGCATGCTTAGACGCATGCTTTTTCCAGCCTTGAATTAAAGGGGATCACTCTCCAGCTTTGTCCGCGTTTTTGCTATAATTTATAAATACGAATAATCATTTAGTGAGTATTAAATGCGGAATGTTGCCATAATTATTCTTACCTGGAACGGTCTTGCCTACACCAAGCGCTGCCTGGACACCCTGAGGCGCTACACTACGCACCCGAATTACACGATCTATGTGGCCGACAACGGCAGCACGGACGGAACCGTAGAATATTTGAAAAGCCAGAAGGATATCAAGTGCGTTTTCAACAATGCCAATCTGGGCTTCCCCAAGGGCAACAACGTCGCCATAAAGCTGACGCCCCACGATTCCGACATCCTGCTTTTGAACAACGACACCGAGATCCTGGAAGAGAAAGGAGACTGGCTCATAAAGATGCAGGAGGCCGCTTACGAATCGGCGGACACAGGCGTGGTGGGCTGCCGCCTGATAAGGGCCAACGGACTGCTGCAGCATCTGGGCGCCTGGATGCCGGTGGGGCCCTACTGGGGCCAGCAGGTGGCCTCTAACGAGGCGAACCTCAACCAGTATCCCTTCAATTCCGAAGTCGAGAGCGTGGTCTTCGCCTGCGCTTACATCAAAAGGGAAGTTATAGACAAGATCGGCCTGCTCAGCGAAGATTTTTTCGCCTATTTCGAGGACACCGACTACTGCCTGCGGGCCAAGGCGGCGGGATATAAGACCGTTTGCTGCGGCGGTGCCACCATAGTCCACCACGAGAACGTCTCCACCAAGGAGAACAAGGTCAGCCACAACGACATTTTCCTGAAGTCGCAGGGGATCTTCAAGAAGAAATGGGCCAAGACCTGCGAGGCGCGCTACACCCAGAACGTCAACTGGCTCTCCACGGTCTCCCGGCCCCACGGCTACGCCATGTCCAGTAAGGAAATGCTGTTGCACCTGGATGCCCAGAACGTGGCGGTCTCTTACCGCTACCTCTACGGCGCGGGCACGGTCTTCCCCATAGAGGAACCGGAGGCGGCGCCCTACTACAACGTCAACGTCATGAAAGCCAGGGCCATTGACCCCAACGCCCCCTGCGTGGTCTACGGCCAGGGCGACGCCTTCGTGACAAAGAAAACGGAAGGCGTCGGCAATTACAAAATCGGCTACACCATGCTGGAAGTGACGGGGCTGCCCAAGGAATGGGTGGAGCACTGCAACAAGATGGACGAAGTCTGGGTGCCCAGCCTCTTCAACCTTGAGACCTTCAGGAATTCCGGCGTGAAAGTTCCCATCCACCTCATGCCGTTGGGCGTCGACACAAATTATTTCAACCCCCTCATCAAAAAATTCCCCGTCAGCGACGACTTCAAATTCCTGACGGTCTTCGAGTGGGGCGAGCGCAAGGCGCCGGAAGATCTGATCGTGGCCTTCAACCGGACCTTCAGGGCCAAGGAGCCGGTGGTCCTTCTTTGCAAAGCCAACTGCACCGACCCGAGCGTCAACGTTCCCGAGATCATAAGAAGCTTGAACCTGGATCCCCAGGGCGGCAGGATAGAATTCATCTTCAACAAATATCTGCCTTATTATCAGCTGGGCAGCCTTTACCGTTCCGCCGACTGCTTCGTTTTGTCCACCAGGGGAGAAGGCTGGGGCATGCCCATTCTGGAAGCCATGGCCTGCGGGCTCCCGGTCATCGCCACCAACTGGAGCGCCCAGACCACCTTCATGAACAGCTACAACGCTTATCCGCTGCAGGTCAAGAAACTGATCCCCGCCGTGGCGAAATGCCCTTACTATAAGGGATTCCAGTGGGCCGAGCCGGACAGCGACCATTTGTCCGCCCTGATGCGCCACGTTTTCGAAAATCAGGAAGAGGCGCGCATGAAGGGCGCGAGGGCGTATGAGGACGTAAAAGACAACTGGACCTTCACCCACACCGCCGCCAGGATCGCCAAGCGGCTTTCCGAAATACAGAAGAAAGACCTGAGCTTCCCGGCCTACGTTCCTTATCCCGCCAAGAAACGCGTTGCCCTGGACGTCAGCCGCGGGATAGGCGAGCAGATAACCGGCATCGGGCGCCACATCCTGAACCTCGCCAGGGGACTGGGAGAATTCCCGCCGGAGGATATGGAGTTCACGCTGCTGCCGGGCTTCACCACCTTTACGCATCCGGAGTATCTGACGCGCTTCGATTTCATCTGCCCGGACGCCAAGAACCTCAACCTCTGGCGCGGCGTGACGCCGGCTTTCGTCTCCAAGGATTCCACCGTTCCGGGAACGGACCTCGTCCACTCCACCGGTTGGACCACGCCGGAATTCGAGGGCCCCATCCTTTCCACCATCTACGATCTCTCCTTCCTGACGCATCCGCATTTCCATACGAAGGAAACCATCGAGTTCTGCACCAAGAACATCAAGGAGTCCCTTAAGAAAGGCGCTTTCTTCACCTGCATCTCCGAGCACACAAGAAGCGACCTGATGGAGATCCTGAAAGTTCCCGCGGAACGCTGCGGGGTGAACTACTGCTCTTATGACGAGAGGAAATTCAAGAGATCAAGCGATGAATTGATCGCGGGAGTCAAAAAGAAATACAAACTGCCGGAACGCTTCGCGCTCTTTTTGGCCAGCATGGAGCCCAGGAAGAATCTCGCAACTGTCGTGGAAGCCTGGCTCAGCGAAAAGATAGATCTTCCCCTTATCGTGGCTGGCGCCCAGGGCTGGCTCAACGACAAGCTGAAAGAAAGAATAGAGAGTTCCAAGGGCCGCATCATTCCTATAGGCTATGTTGACGAAGCCGATCTGGCGAGCCTTTACAGCGCGGCGCGCCTTCTCGTTTATCCTTCAATTTACGAAGGCTTCGGCCTGCCGGTCTTGGAAGCTATGGCCTGCGGAACGCCCAGCGTCACAACCAACGTCGCTTCGCTGCCGGAGGTAGCCGGAAACGCGGCGCTTCTAATTGACGATCCCAAGGACATCAGTTCTCTCGCCAAGGCCGTGAGAAAGCTCGACGAAGACGAAAACCTGAGGAAAACTTTGCTTGCCGCCGCGCCCGGTCAGGTCGCGAAATTCTCTTTGAAAAAGACCACTGCGGAAGCGGCGGCGCAGTACCGCGCCATACTTGAAAAAGGGAGGTTGTTTTAATGCCTGAATACAAAGATTTCGACATGCGGGTGGAAGAGATGGAAACGGAGCAGCTCCTGCGCCGGGTGAAATTCCATATGGAAAACCCTGACGCGGCCGTGAGCCGGCCCGTCGCGGAAACGCCCAAGGCCGCCGACTTCGACAATCTCCATCTCGGCAACGAGATGTATTTCCAGCTGGACTACGCCGCCAAGATCTACGACCCCAGGACGGTCCCGCAGAACACCAGGTTCCGCCGCATAAAGGGCCTCCTCATGCGCGTCATGCGGCTCTACGCCACGCGGCAAGTGGAATTCAACGCCACGGTGGTCAAGCTCCTCAACATGTTCCAGGACCGCTTCGAGGAAACGGTGGAGCGCTTCAATTACTTCCGCCAATCGGAAGTGAGGAACGAGGAAGCCCTGAGAGTCATCGACTCCAGGCTGGAACAATTGGAAAAATGGGGCGCCAAAGTCGACGACATCGCCGCTGGAGTCGCGGCTGTCCAGCAGCGCCTGGAAGGTTTGGAGAACGCTGTGCGCGCTTTGGCTGAAAGCGGAGAGACTGCCGCGAAGCGCCTTACCGCTGCGGATGAGAGCATCAAGGCGATCGGCAAGTTCAATGAAGAGACTGTCAAGCGCTTAGACGCGGCTGACGAAGGCATCAAGACGATCAGCAAATTCAACGAAAATACCGCGAAGCGTCTGGATTCCGCCGACGAGGGCATCAAGACTCTCGGCAAGACCAACGAAGAGACCGCCAAACGGTTGGCCGCCGCGGACGAGGGCATCAAAACTCTCGGCAAGACCAACGAAGAGACCGCCAAGCGTTTGTCCGCCGCGGACGAGAGCATCAAGGCTCTTGGCAAGACCAACGAAGAGACAGCCAAGAGATTGGCCGCCGCGGACGAGGGCATCAAGACCCTCGGCAAGACCAACGAAGAGACCGCCAAGAGACTGGCGGCCGCGGACGAGGGCATCAAGAATCTTGGTTCCGTCAGCGAACAGGCGGCCGCGCGCCTCTCCTCCATCGAAGCCGGCTTCAAGGAACTGCACGGCTTGGTGGACGATCTGCAGCTTAGGAACGCGGCCATCGGCGGCGTCTTCTCCGAACTGAAGGAGAAACTGGCCAGCGGAAACTTCACCGTGACCGCGGGCGGAAAGGAAACCAAAGCGGAAAGCGCCCCCAGCGTCCTCGACGACTTCGAGAAAGCTTGGCAGTCCGCCGATTACGAGCTTTTCGAAGACGAGAGCAGGGGAGATGTCGCGGACATCAGGGAACGCCTCGGATTTTACGTTCCGCTGCTTGAAAAGGCGGCTTGTGGCGGCGGAGTCGTCGCCGATCTGGGCTGCGGCCGCGGGGAACTTCTGGAGCTTTTGAAAGAAAAGAAAATTTCGGCCGTCGGCATCGACAACAACGAAGCCGCGGTCATCAGGGGCAAAAAGGCCGGCCTCAACATGGAGTGCAAGGACCTCTTCCAATACCTCAGGGAAGCCAAAGAGGGAAGCCTGGCGGCGGTCACCGCCATGCACGTGATAGAGCATCTTACGCCTTCCGAGCAGGGCGAATTCCTCGCTCTTTCTTTGAAAGCCCTGAAGCCCGGCGGGCTCATCGCCATGGAGACGCCCAACATCATGAACCTGCACGTGGCCTCCTGTGATTTCTACAGCGACATAACGCATGTCAGGCCCGTCCATCCGGTGGCTCTCAGGAACCGCATGAAGCAGATGGGCTACAAGGACATCGACATCAAGTTCCTCCATCCTTTCCCGCAGAACGAACAGTTGACCCTGGACGCTCCCGGGCTGAGTGAGGAAGCGAAAAAGAATTTTGAAAAGATAAACGATCTAATCTGGGGATGCCGCGACTGCGTCATTCTCGCAACCAAAAAGGAAAAAATATGATCCTTCTTACCGGTGGAGCCGGCTACATTGGCAGTCATTGTGTGAAACGTCTTATGGCAAAAGGCTACGAGGTGGCCGTGCTTGACAATTTGTCCCGCGGTTTCCGCGACGCGGTCGTGACCCCTTATTTTTACGAAGGCGATATCGGCGACAGGGAGATATTGGAAAAGATCTTCAATGAGCATAAGATCGAAGCCGTCATGCATTTCTCCGCTTTCGCGGCCGTCGGCGAGTCTGTGGAGCACCCGGACATGTATTACAAGAACAACGTGGCCCAGACCCTGACGCTTATCACCGCCTGCCGGGATTTCGGCATCAACAATTTCATCTTCTCCTCCACCTGCGCCACCTACGGCGACGTGAAGAAAGTCCCCATCAGCGAAGACACGCCCATCGCCCCCCTGAACCCCTACGGCTGGTCCAAACGCATGGTCGAGCTTATCCTGGACGACTTCAGCAAGGCCTACGGCATGCACTACTGCATTTTCCGCTACTTCAACGCCGCCGGCGCCGATCCGGAAGGACAGCTGAGGGAACGCCATGATCCCGAGACGCACCTCATCCCGCTGGTTCTCCAGGTGGCGAAGGGCACGCGCCAAAATATCAAAGTCTTCGGCACCGACTATCCCACGCCGGACGGCACCTGCATCAGGGACTACATCCATGTGGACGACCTCAGTGACGCCCACATCCTGGGATTGGAATACCTGAAGAGGGAAAAGAAGAACGGCATCTTCAATTTGGGCAGCGAAAACGGCTTCTCCGTCCGCGAGGTCATCGACGTCTGCCGCAAGGTGACCGGCAAAGAGATCCCGGAAGTCATGGTGGAACGCCGCCCCGGCGACGCGCCGAAACTTGTGGCCGACTCCACCAAGGCCAAGACCATCCTGGGCTGGCAGCCCAAGGAGAGCGATCTGGAATTCATCGTTGAGACCGCTTGGAAAAGTCTCAAGTAAATAAAATTACCCAAAGGTGAAAAAATGACAAAAGCGAAAAATGTGGCTTATGTTGTTTTTGCCGCGGCGGCCCTTCTGGCCTGCGCGTTAAATTTGAAGGCTGAAGAGCCGGCCAAGGACAAGCCGGCCGAGGCCGCCCAGGAGATCGGCATGCCCGCCATCACCCAGGCCATCCACCGCATCACGCTGGAAAACTGGACTCCCAAAAAATTCGAACAGCTGGCCGTGGCGGTCTCCCAAAATCCGCCCTACGCCTACTACGTAATGGCCCTTACCCAATGGATGGTCAACAATTACGACAGCGAGAAGATCAAGGAGGAGTCCTGGTGCTCCATGGTGGGGCTGCAGAGATGGTGCACTTTCCTCCACGCCCACCGCGCGGATCTGAAGGACCTGGACCAGAGGTTCGTGACCTACATCATGTCCAACCGCGATTTCACGGAAAACTTCTTCGAGGTCTATTCCTCCAAGGACGATCTTAACAACGTGATGAGGCTTTTACAGGAATTCTACCTGCAGAGGAAGGACACTTTCCCGAAATACAACAAGCTGGCCATCGCCTTGGCCATCGTCTGGGACCAGCCGCCCTCCGCCAAGCCCCACGGGCAGGTGCCCGACAGCGCCGTGGTCCCCAACGACGACACGGATCTGCAGCGTTATGACTTCTGGGTGAAATCCAACGAGCACGGCGACATCGACTGCAACTTCACCAAGACTGATCCCGTTTACATCAAGTTCATCATAAACGCTCCGGCCCCCATATCCGAGCTGGAATGGGCGCAGAAGCACACTCACTACACCAGGACCAGGCTGGGCAACGCCTACGGCTCCATCCACTACGTCTATGAGCGCGTGGAGAAATCCCAGTTCAGCTGGCCGCACGAGGTCTACTCCCTGAAGGAGATCAAAAAGCGCGGCGGCATCTGCTGCGACCAGGCCTACTACGCCTCGACCGTGGGCAAAGCCTGCGGCATCCCGACGCTGTATTTCGGCGGCGCGGGCAGAGTCGGCTGGCACGCCTGGCTGGGATACCTCAAAGGCGACGACAACTGGGATCTGGAATGCGGGCGCTACGCCTCCCAGAACTACGTGGTGGGCCACGCCCAGGATCCCCAGACCAAGGAGAACCTCTCAGACCATCAGCTGCTGCTTCTGACAGACGACATATACACCAAGAGCGATTACAAACAGGCCAACCGCATGGTCTACATGTCCCACGTCTTCTCCTTCACCAAGTATCCCGAAAGGGCGCTGGAGATAATCGACAACGCCATTAAGATGGCTCCCAAAAACGTCTATGCCTGGAACTTCAAGACCCAGCTTTTGGAAAAGACCAACTCCACCAACTTGATCGCCCACCTGGACGCCATGATCGGGCAGTTCCGCTATGTGGAGGACATCACTTCCGCCTGCCGCCAGAAACTCATCAAGGCGGCCAGGGCCGCCGGCAACGAGGAACTGGCGGTGGCCATGGAAAAGAAGATCATCGACACCACCAAGAGGGAGCGCTACGATCTTAGCCTGAAAGTTTACCGCGACAAAGCCACCCAGCTGATGAGCGAAGGCAAATGGAAAGAAGCGGGCGAGGAGGTCAGGAAATTCGTCAAGAAATTCAACAAGGAGTCGGCGGACTGCATGAGCCTGACGGCCTGGTTCGTCCGGGCGGCCATCAACAACGGCCAGGCGGACGAAGCCGGCAGGACTTTCCGCCACTTCAAGACCTGCGTGGACTGGAACGACAGGTTCTTCAAGCAGATCAGGGACATGACTCTTGCGCTGGGAAAGGAAGTGGACGAAGCCTCAAGGCAGAAGAGCCGCCGGCAGAGCAGCGGCGTTCCCGAGGAAGGCGAAGAGGAAGAAGCGCTTGACTGACTTTTCCCCGCACTTTTTAAGATTCGAAAACAATAAATAAATTTTAAGGAGACATCCATGAGAATGCACTTTCCTTTGGCGGCGCTTATTATTTTCGGCGCTGTGAATATCCTTTGCGCGGAAACCCCCGCCCCCAATCCCGAACACGCCGCGCTCTGCCGCCAAGCCGCCGCGGAAGGCATGGTGCTTCTTGAAAACAAAAAGAACGCCCTGCCGATCGCCAAAGGCGAGAAGGTCGCTCTCATAGGCAAAGCTCAGATCCACTTCAGCCAGACCGGCACCGGTTCCGGCGACGTCTACGCTTACTATTCCGTCAACTTCCTTATGGGCGCCGAAGCGAGAGCGGAGAAGGGCGACATTGTGATCGACAAAGAGCTGGCGGAAAAATACAAGGCTGAGGAAAATTATTTTCCGACGCTCGAGGAACTGCAGAAGACCGCCGAGAATTATCCCGCGGCCTTCGTCTTCATCTCCCGCAACTGCGGTGAGAACAGCGCAAGGCAGCTCATCAAAGGCGACTACTACCTGACCGACGATGAAGAGAAGCTTTTATCCGAGACCGCCAAGGCCGGCTTCTACAAAGTCATCGTGGTCGTGAACAGCGGCGCCCTCATAGATCTCTCCTTTATCGACCGCTATCCCGTGGACGCTCTCATTTTGGTCTGGCAGCCCGGCATGGAAGGCGGCAATGCCTTCTGGGATATTGCCTGCGGCGATTTCTCACCCTGCGGCAAATTGGCCGACACCATCGCCAAAGAGTACAAGGATTATCCCTCCTCCTCCTGCTTCAGGGAGAGCAGGGAATACACGGACTATAAGGAAGATATTTACGTAGGCTACCGTTATTTTGAGACCTTCGATCCCGAAGGCCTGAAAGTCCGCTATCCCTTCGGCTACGGCATGTCCTACACGCGGTTCATCTACGAATTGCTCCAGCCTTCCATCAAAAACAACGCCTTCAGTCTGGAAGCGAAAATAAGAAACGTCGGAAATTTCCCCGGCCGCGAAGTGGTCCAGGTCTATTTCTCGCGTCCGCAGGGCAGGCTGGGAAATCCCGCCATGGAGCTGGCCGCCTACAAAAAGACGAAACTTCTCGCGCCGGGCGAGAGCGAGACCATAACCGTCTCCTTCCCCCTGGAACAGATGAAAACTTTTCAGGAGAGCCCCAAGCGCTGCTATCTGATGGAGCCGGGCACCTACAACATCTACGTCGGCAATTCCGTCAGGGACGCCAAGGAAAAAGGCATCATGGCCACCTACTCCCGTACCTGCACGGACGTCCTTCAGACGGAAGGATTGGCCAAGCTGCCGCCGCCCATTTTCCTTGACAGCGTCCTGAAGTCCGACGGCACCTACGCCCTGCCGTACAAGGGAACCTTAGAGGATCAGGAGGCGCTCGGGCTCGTCAAGGACAACGGCCAGGTCATGTCTCCCTTCTGCCTCAGGAAAAGAGGCTGGAACGCCTGGACCAGCAACGGACTGGACTTCACGAAGGAACCCGCGTCTTTGATCCTGCCCAAGGGCGAGTGGATCGAATACCTCGTCTACAACAACGACGGCGAACCGGACGACCTTAGGCTGGCGGTGAACGGCGGCGCCAAGCTTTCCGCCTCCATAGACCTTGGCAAATACGAGGATATTACAGTTTCCGCGGAAGGCGAAAAAGTTTCCACGGAACCTTGGCGTTTCCATTCCTCCTCGGGCTACCACATTCTCAGGATCAAAAACCTGAGCCCGGACGACCACGCCTACATCTATGGGATCGCCCTGAACGCCCCCGAGGCAATAAAGGCCCCCGAATGGCCGGCTCTGAAGGAACTTCCCAAGGGTGGGGAAATGTCCTTCGAGGAAGTAATCGCCGATCCCGACAAACTTGAGGCTTTCATAGACTCTCTCACCGTGGAGGAACTGGCGGCCCTTTCCTGCGGACAGGGCAGCGGCGTCAGTTCCACCGGCAGCGTGGGCAGCATGTCTGAACGCGAGGTGGAAACGCTGCACACCGCCGACGGACCGGCGGGATTGCGCCTCAACGACCCCCAGACCGCCTGGCCCGTGGAAGCTTTGCTGGCCTGCACCTGGGACACCGAGCTTTTGGGTAAGATCGGCCGCGCCATCGGCGAGGAAATGGAGAAGGCCGGCATCGCCGTCTGGCTGGCCCCGGGCCTCAACATCCACAGGGATCCTCTTTGCGGCCGCAATTTCGAGTATTATTCCGAAGATCCCTATCTGACTGGAACGCTGGCCGCCGCCCTCATAAAGGGCGTGCAGGCCAACGGCGACCGCGGCGTGGAGATGAAGCACTTCTGCGCCAACAACCGCGAGGAAAACCGCCTTAACAACGATTCCAGATTGAGCGAAAGAGCGCTGAGGGAAATTTATCTCAAGGCTTTCGAGATCGCCGTGAAAGAGGCAAATCCCTGGGCGATAATGTGCTCTTACAACTGCTTCAACGGAATCCATACCGCCGAATCGAAAGCGCTGCTTACTGACCTTCTGAGAGGCGAGTGGGGCTTCGACGGCTTCGTCACGACCGACTGGGGCAGCCACAGCGTCTGTTGGAAAGAGGTCAAGGGTGGCTGCAACATCCAGATGCCCTGGGGCGAGACCAAGAAACTCATAGCGGCTTACAAGCTGGGCCTCGTTTCCCTGGACGAACTTAGGTTCAGCGTGGATCCTCTGCTCAGGAAAGCCGCGCAGTACGCGAAAAACGCTCCCAAGAAGCCCTTCGCTGTCACTGAGCAGCCGGAAGGAAATCTCTGGCGCCTCATTGGCACGGAAGCCGGGAAGATCAGCTCCGGCCTCGGCGCTGAGACCTGCCAGGACGAGACCGGCGGCAGGAATCTTACCAACATCAGCGCAAAGGGAAGTTACTTCGCCTACAAGCTCAATGTCAAAACGCCGGGAACTTACAAAGTCAGCGTGCGCTTCTCCTCTCCGGACGGAAGCGGCGCCGCAAAAGCTCTTCTGAACGGCCAGGAAAAGTTCGTTTGGGAAAACAAAGTGAAGACCGGCAATTGGCAAGCCTGGCAGACCGACGAGAACGTCGCGGAACTGGAACTCGCGGAAGGCGAGCAGGAACTGAAGATCGTCTCCCTGGGCGGCCAGTTCAACATCAACTACCTTGATCTGACGAGCGAATAACGGAGAGGATCAAGGCATACAAAAAAAGCGCTTTCGAATGAAAGCGCTTTTTTTATTTTCCACAGTTGTAAACAATCAGATCATAATCAATCTTATGCAATTACAGCATTAGCGTTGATCCTTTCAATGGTATTTCTTATGCCTGCCCATGCTTTCATATCGAAGACTTCAGCGATACTTCCTTGATCCGTAAACGGAGTTTCCTGTAGTACGGAAAAATCACTCATTGTGCCGTTCTGCACAATATACTCTATTATCTGGTTAAGGAAATATATTTGGCGACTATTGAAGTTCGCTTTGGTCAAATAGTCGGAGAAGGCTTCTTTTGCCGCTTTCATGTCCAGCCCAACAATACTGCGCACTAAAATTCCAAGCGGCTTTTCACCATATTCTGCGCTGTATTCTTCCTTTGTGCCTATTTCTTTCCAAAGAATTCTCTCTAATTCTTTGATATCGCCATCTGTTAAAGGTATATTGTATTTCAGCTTTGATATTGCTTCGTTATCTTGATGTGTTCTGATATAAGATTCGGCTTTTACTTTATAATTCGCGAAATAGACAGTTTCAAGTTCAGCTTCGTGAATTTCTGTATTAAGAATATCATCTTCGAAATTCGTATTATATTTGACAGAATTATTCGGAATGTATTTCAGCAAATTTCGAATTTCTTCACGAATGCACTCGAATTCATTAATACCGGCGGTATCCAGGAAGTCAGTGTGCAAAATCTTATGGATGATTTCTGCATGGGCAATAATCTCAGGAACATTGGCAATTTTAGCGATTTCCTGAACATTATTTATAAGATCTTTTCTGGAACTATTCCAAGGGGATTTCGCCAGATAAGCAAGTTCTATCCCATATAACAAATCATCAAATCTCAAGGCTTTGATTTCATCTTGTTCTGGCTCAACCAATGGAACTATTTCTTCTTTAAGGATTCTTAAATCTTCAAAAGTTAGAGTAGTGTAGTTTTTCTTTTCAGAATAATAGTTAACATATCTCAAGTGTTGTTTGACAGCAAAATTTTCTCTGTTTAGCGCTTGTACCTTTGACAGCATATCGTTTACAAGCCTTTCACGAAAAGCTATCAGTTCTTTAGTTTGATATTCTAATGCCTGTAGTTTTTCTGCGATCCTAGCCTTAAGGAGAAAAATGGCCCCCTGTAAAGCCATAGCATTTGCAGAAGCCTTTCCTTTGTTTAGTCTGAAGAATTCAAAGTTGCCGCAGAAATCAAAGATATAAAACTTATCTTTATCCTTACCATCAAGTAAACAGGGGCACAGACGCGTGCCGCGTCCTATCATTTGCCAGAACTTAGCTTTGCTCAATACTTTCTTGAAAAACACCAGGTTAAGTATTTCAGGCACGTCAATACCGGTGTCTAGCATATCCACAGAAATAGCAATTTGCGGCAATTTGTTTGGATCAGCAAAATCATCTATTACACTTTGAGCATATGTCATGTAATTATCGATGACTTTGGCATAATCGACAAGATTTGGATACTGTTTGCCAAACACTTCGAAAATCTTTTCTGCATGAGTATGATTTTTAGCGAAAATTATAGTTTTTCCTATTTTATTTCCGCAATCAACTTTCAACCCGTCAGTCATCAAAATATTGAGAACCTTAGCAATTGTGTCTTCATTAAATATCCACTCGTTTAAAGCAGAGGCTTCTATCTTTTCTGGGATGTTGCCATCCTCGTCTTTAAATGTTTCCTCATATGCCTCTTTGTCTTCCTCTGATAATTCATCATAGGTAATACCTTCCTGAACAAACTTCAGGGTAGTTTCTACTGACAAATAATCAACAAGAAATCCGTCCGTTACCGCTTGAGCAAGTTCATACCCATAAGTAGGCATTCCGTTAGCCAGTTCAAAAATCTCATATGTATTCTTGTCAATTTCATCCTTAGGAGTAGCGGTCAGACCTATTAGGGGAGCATCAAAGTAATTGAAAATATCTTTGTACTTGTTATAGATTGAACGATGCGCCTCATCGCATATAACGAGATCAAAATGCCCGCATGAAAATATCTTTCCATCTGCATCTTCAACTTTATCAATGCAATTGATCATAGTCTGATAAGTTGATAGTATGCAACGGGAATCATAGGCATTTCTTTCTTCACAAATATTCGTTGCTGAAAGGCTCGGAATAAACTTAGTAAAAGCTTTTTTAGCCTGTTTAACCAATGGCGTGCGATCTGCCAAGAATAATATATTCTTAATCCATCCCTTTTCCATCAGGACTTTGCAAAGCGCAATAACAGTTCTGGTTTTGCCAGATCCAGTAGCCATAACCAGCAAGGCTTTGCGGCGATTGTTCTTGTCAAAGTCTTCACATACGGCTTTAATGGCTGCTTCTTGATAGTAGCGTCCCGCTATACCCTTATCAACGCTAATATTGTCAAATTTTTGTCTAGTCTTCTTAAGGTTAAACTGTTTCTCCAAATCTCTTTTCGAGTAGATACAGGCAACTTTCCTTTCAGGATATTGATTGTCAATAAGCCTGGTATCAAATCCGTTTGTTAAAAAAACTACAGGCCTATAATTTTGTTTCTTTTCAATCAAATCAGCATATAACTTAGCTTGCTGCCTTCCTTTCTCAACGCTTACACAAGTCTTCTTTGCTTCAATCACCGCCAAGATAAGGCCATCATCTCCGAAAAGAACATAATCAGCAAAGCCTAATCCGGCTTGATTAGGCATTCCTTCTAATTCATACTCGTTAATCCAGTTTTGTCCTTCTATCCAACCTGCATCAAGCAGCATTGTGTCGATATAAAGCTTACGAGTCTTATACTCGGAAATATCAAGTGTTCGAGGAATGTAATTCCTAAGCTGCCTTTCTCGCCTCGAAGAAAACCTTTCTCTCTCCTCATCATTCGCTATAACAGGAGTTGAAAGCTTAAAGACATTCTCTTCTTTTGGCAATGCTTCTTTCGGACATTCCTTAGTGAGTAGGGAAGGATCAAATTCCTTCTTTTCATAATTCTCACTATAGCAGAACGCAATAAAGTCTAGTAAAACATATAGATTCTCAAGGCAAAGAGAAGCCTGTTCTACCGATATTTTCTTCCCCTTATGCTCAGCAGTAGCACCAAGCTTATGTATATATTCAATTCTCTGTAAAAGGCTAGGATCAACTATCGACTTAAACTCATTCGAGGATACAAGATCAAAGAAACTACTATCCTCAGGCAAAATAAGCTTGTTGTCCACAGAATACATCCATTTGACAGCACAATCCAAAGTTTGAAAGCAGTATATGGCACAGGCCTTTGGATTACTGCTGCAAACTTTTTCTGCCGTGATTGCTAATTCCGAAAATGAAGCAAATTCAGGATAGCTTTTGAATATTTCAAAGTTTGTCATTCTTCGTCCCCTAGATGAAAAACTATGACATCATTAAAGATTTTTGATTCGCTTAATGGGAAGTTCAGTTTTTGTTGCTATCAATATATTCTTGCTTATCAAGATTTTTCCGGTTTTGTTGTTCTATTTCAGTACTTTCTAGTTTGAAATCTTCTGGGAATTTTAATTTTAATACTGAATATTGTTCCGATTGCCTATACCACCTAAAAAGTGGCCATTCTTCTATTGCCGAAGACAATATCTCTTTAGTTTTTATTAGGCCTTCAAGCAATTTATTTGCAGTTTCATAATTCTCAAGAAGTATTTCTTTTGCCATTTTAAACATGGAATTTAAAGCCGAAACATCAAAAGCTTTGATTTCTTCTTCAACCTCTTCTTTCCCTCTTAATGCAATAATGCATATCCACTTATTTATTTTTGACATTATCTTTATCTCAGTATTTAAGTCGCGCTTTTCATACAATTCTCCATATGCGGGTTCACATACTGCAAATTCTTCACTTCTCAGCATGTTAAACAGGGACACAAAAATACGCTTCAAATATTTATCTTTATTATTTTTGTTTAATTTCGATGCTTCAATCATCATTAAAACAACTATTCGATTAACTGTATTAAAAGCAGAGTTCATATAGTTTTCATCAACTGCCAATTTATTTCCTTCTTTTTCACACGAGTTTGAGACGGAATTTAAATAAGAGGCATTAACTATTCCGGAGTTATGAACAAGAACATTCCTTCTAGCGTAGATTTCTTCAAGTGTTACAAGATCGTTTTCGAAGGAAGATTTGCTCAGTCCGTGAGAACTGTAAATTTTAAACCATTCTTTAAAGTTTTCACGCATTTTTGCTTCAACTTCACGTTTAACCAGATTCTTCTTTATTTCTTCAATATCTCCTGACTGTATTTCTGAAAAAGCCAATTGTTGATTGTTAAGATATTTTTCTGGGTACTTAACATACAACGTAGATAGGAAAAATGTAAAAAATTCTTCAAACCTAGTAATTAACATAATAAGCATTGTGCTTCCCAAAATATCTGGCATTTCTTCAAACTGATCATATAGTCTGCTTTCTTCGCTGATATTACCAACAGCCTTTGCAATGTCTTCTGACAAGAAACGAAAAGAAACTCTTTTTGATTTTCCTTCTTTAAATACTTCTATTTTTTCAATAAATTTAGACGCTTCTTTTTCCATCCACAAAAAATGTTCGTCTTTTTTTAAATCTTCATTAGAGAACGCAAGAAGGGATAAATAATTATCTATCATTGCTCCTATAATGTGTTTTTTCTTCTCTTTCTCACTTGTTTGTTTAATGTTTTCTTTTTCAACTTCGTAATAGTGTTTTAAAGAGGATATTTTGTTGATGGAGTATGTCAATAAGGTTTCGTTCATCTTTATCTCCTTCTGGCTTAATCAAAGTAAATGTGCATTAATTTGTTATATAAAAGCTGAATGCTAGCTAAAACATTTTTAATATTGATTTTTAATTCTTCAATTTTTTTACTAAATATCACAAATTCATTTTGCAATTCTATAGGTGGCAAGATTATTTGCAAGTTCTCAACTTGCTGTTTTGTTATTGCTTCTCTTGTGGCACCGCTACCAGCAATAATCCATAGCATTTTTTGGGAATCGTCATTTATGAGCAATTCATTTAAAAATTCTGGAATAAGACATTCCTTACATCTAATAATACAGACATGCTGATTAACCCGAGCAGGTAAAACATTGCTTGGAACAACACAGGATCGAGCTACTGAAGCTCCAGTAATATTGAGCAACACATCGTTTTTATTAACAGTAACATTGTTTAATTCTTCGGCTAGTTTGTCTGAAATATGTGCCAATTCTTTATATTCGAATCTACCATTGTGAACATTCATGCTTCGGATAAATGAAATGCCTTTTTCTTGATATGCTTCTTTTCCACCTCTAGGAGTAGCACCAGATCCTATTTTTAAGGTAGTATCACCTAGAAATTTCTGTTTCCACCCTTTATCGTTTATAACTGGATTGCCAAACATCTCGACAAATCGGGCTTTGATGAGATTGTCTAAAATGGTTATTTCTTTTTGTCTTAAATTAATTAAACTTGCAACAGTATTTAGTTTTTGAACTATTATTTTTTGCTTAGCAATTGGAGGGAAATTGTGTTCTCTTTTAAGAGAGTCTTTAACTTTGACAAATGGCTGAGCTGAACCTCCTTTAATCCACCAGTTTTCGTTGTTTAACATATACCAACAATAGTCTCTATCTGCTAATGCCTCATCAACAATTAAAGCATGTGTATTAGCACATATGTTCCATTTGCCATCCGCCTTAAATGCTTTTCCGCATCTTGCACCAACAGCACTTACTACTATTCCTTTTTTGTCAAATCTATAATTTGGAAGCCAGACGTCTTGCCCAGACGCACTATATGCTGGATACCATCCGTCGATTTTAACAGGAGATGCCGTGTTCTTTACTGCTGCGTTTGCAACAGATATACTTTTTATCACTTTATCTAGCCTCATATTTAACCTCAACAAATCCGAATTTGTTACTTTAACAGTTTTTCAAGTTCATCCATAGAAGCTGAAATTTCGCTTTCTATTTTCCTAAGCTCGGCCATGATCTCGCTAGTTGGCGGATATTCTACGGGCTTGTATTCTGTTTGCTTATACTTGTTGATGGAAAGATCATAGTCGTTAGAGACGATCTCATCCTTTGGGACAAGAAAGCTCTTCTCAGTGCGTTTACGTTCTTTTGCGTTTTTGATATTTTTGAAGCGGGAGATAATATCAGGAATATCATTTTCTTGTACTGCACTTCGCTTATCATCGAGAGAGAAGCCGTCGGCTTCCATGTCGTAGAACCAAACGTTGTCTGTTCCGCTGTAGCCAGTCTTGGTAAAGATTAAGACGGCGGTTGAAACGCCAGCGTATGGTTTGAATACACCAGAAGGCATTGAGATAATGGCTTCAAGACGGTTGTTTTCAATCAGCTCCTTGCGAATAGCTTTGTGGGCTTTTGAGGAGCCGAAGAGGACACCGTCTGGAACGATACAGGCGCATCGTCCGCCAATTTTAAGCATTTTGATGAATAGGGCTAAGAATAATAGCTCAGTCTTTTTTGTTTGGCAGAGTCTGAGAAGATCAGGTGAAACAATGTCAGCGTCTAGGCTTCCCTTGAATGGGGGATTGGCCAGGATGAGACTGTACATATCTCTGTCTGTATTCTGATCAGATAGACTGTCCCTGTATTCGATAAAGGGATTGTCAACGCCGTGAGTCATCATGTTCATGGCGCCTATTCTCAACATGGTGCGATCCATATCATAGCCATGGAACATATTGTTCATATAGTGATCTTTTTTCTCCTTGTCGAAGAAAATTTCCTGTTTACGATTCTCTTTGAGATAATCGCAAACAGAAACCAAGAAGCCGGAAGTACCGCAGGCAGGGTCGCAGATAACTTCATCAGCTTTGGGTTCCATGAGGTCAACCATCATGCGGATTATGTGTCTGGGAGTGCGGAACTGGCCGTTAACACCTGCTGTGGATATCTTGGAAAGCAGATATTCGTAAATATCGCCTTTGGTGTCAGCACTTTTAAGTTGCGCCATTTGCTCGTAGATATCGTCCATAGCAGTGACGATTTTGTCGAGCATTAAAGGCGTAGGTATTTTGAAGATAGCGTCGCCCATGTATTTTGAATAAGCGCTGTCTTTGTTGCCGTGCAAATTTTTGATGAATGGGAATACCCATTCCTGAACTAAGGAGTACATTTTATCTGCAGGAAAATCGTGAAAGACGCTCCATTTTAGCTGGCTACCGTCAATCTTACGTTCTCCAATTTTTAAGTCCTTGGCGAATATACTTTCGTAGGGCAAGCCTAGCATTGAGGCTTCCTTGGAGCGAAGGTTATCGGTATCATCCAAGTCATGGATGAACATTAAATATGTCATTTGCTCGATGACGTCGAGCGGATTTGTGAGACCGCCAGTCCAGAAGATTTCCCAAAGACTGTCAATTTTGTTTTTAAGTTCACCTGTTATCATATAAATATCTCCTTTTTTATTGTATGTTTTCGTTTAATTTGTAGTATGTATAGCGCCCGGTGCCAATCTTAATGATTTCTTGGTTGTCGAGTAATTCCTTTAGCGTTCGTTCCACGGTTTTACTGCTGATGTCAGGACACTGTTCAATGATTTTGGCCTTTGTAATCTTGCCCAAATGCTCGCTTATGATTTTGCGTATCCTTTCGGATTTGGACAAGTTTTGGACAATGAGGATATCTGCCCTTTGTGCAAAATCCCTATAGGCTGCAATGATTACGCCTAACATATATCTGACAAAAGGAATGTAATCGTTACACGCTTCGTGCCAGTTTACAGAACTGTTCTCGAGGGCGTTGTAATAATTTTCCTTGCTAGTTGCAATAAGTCTTTCAATACTTATATATTTTCCTACGATATAGTCGGAACGATAGAGCAGTAGTAATGTTAACAAACGACTCATACGTCCGTTCCCGTCATCGAATGGGTGTATGCAAAGGAAATCCAGAATAAACATAGGTATTAGCAACAACGGATCCAGTTCTTTGTGCTTTAAAGCTTTCTGGTAAGCACCACAGATATTTTCCATTGCCGATTCTGTTTCCCATACCGATACGGGCTCAAATCTTGTCTTTTCTGTTCCGTCAGGGTAAATTTCTTTTATGACATTGTCTGTCTTTTTAAAGGTCCCATAGGAGTCGGAATTTGAAAATTTGTATAGGCTCCCATAAAGCTGAAGAATCATGTTTGGATTGATTAAGATAAAGTCGTAGTTTTCGTGAATAGTTGATAACACATCACGATAACCAGAGATTTCGCATTCTTCCCTGTTTTTAGGAGTAGTTTTATCTTTAAGTATTTTTTTTAAGCGTTCGTCAG
The DNA here is from genome assembly GCA_017649705.1 of bacterium. Taxonomy (GTDB): domain Bacteria; phylum Auribacterota; class UBA3054; order UBA3054; family UBA3054; genus UBA3054. Next base: position 6,844 of record JAGCGH010000144.1, on the reverse strand, counting down.
AAGTAACAATGCCTTCAATGCGGTTTGAAGCTTCAGTGCTTTGGATCTTGGCTATTTCCAACAATTCGTCAAGAACTTCTTTGTTGCTGTTTAAAAAAAGGCTCTGCATTCCCTTATAGTCATGTATCTGCGTCAGGTACGAGACTATCTCTGGCGTAAGCAGTTTTGGATACTCTACAATGTAATTGATCTGTCGCATATAGTCATTCTCCGTTCAATGATGTCATTTTTTTAATTTTGACACAGTTATATTACTATTAACTATGTCAAAAGTCAAGCTAACTATGTCATTTCGCGAAAAATGTCTATATTGAGCTGACGATGGGGTAGTTAAGATTTTTGGTTATATTTTTAATTTGACGTTATTTAGCTTTATTCCCACTCGATGGTAGCGGGGGGTTTAGAGGAGATGTCGTAGACGACTCGGTTGATGCCCCGGACTTCGTTGATGATGCGGTTGGAGATGGCGGCCAGAGTGTCGTAGGGGAGGCGCGTCCAGTCCGCGGTCATGGCGTCCAGGGAGTTGACGGACCTTATGGCGCAGGTGTATTCGTAAGTGCGCTGGTCGCCCATGACGCCCACTGAGCGGCAGGGGAGAAGGACGGCGAAGGTCTGCCAGATGGTCTTGTAGTCGGGCAGCTTTTTGACTTCTTCCTGGACCCTGAGGTCGGCCTGCTGCAAGAGTTCGACTTTTTCTTTGGTCACTTCGCCCAGGATCCTGACGCCCAAGCCGGGGCCCGGGAAGGGCTGGCGGTCTAAGAGCTCGTCGCTGATCTTGAGGACGCGGCCCACGGCCCTGACTTCGTCCTTGAAGAGTTCTTTCAAGGGTTCTATAAGCTCGAATTTCAGATCCGGGGGAAGGCCGCCCACGTTGTGGTGGCTTTTTATGGTCTGGGAGGGGCCTTTCTTGGGGGACTTGGATTCTATCACGTCGGGGTAGATGGTGCCCTGGGCCAGATAGCGGCAGTGCTTGAATTTCCTGGCTTCCTGGGTGAAGACTTCGATGAATTCCTTGCCGATTATTTTGCGCTTGGCTTCCGGCTCTTCCACGCCTTTCAACTTTTCATAGAAGCGCTCGGCGGCTCTGGCTACGGTGAGGTCGAGGCCCAGGTTCTTCTTGAACATCTCCTCCACCTGCTCGGCTTCGCGGTAGCGCAGAAGCCCGTTGTCCACGAAGATGCAGTGGAGGTTTTTGCCGATGGCCTTGTGAAGCAGCACGGCGGCCACGGAGGAGTCCACGCCGCCGGAGAGGCCCAGTATCACCTCTTCGTTTCCTATGCGCTCTTTCAAATCTTTTACGGTGGCGTCCACCCAGTTGGTGAGCTTCCAGTCGTTTTTGCATTGGCAGATGCCGAAGACAAAGTTCTTCAATATCTCCGTGCCGTACTGGGTGTGCACCACTTCCGGATGGAACTGCAGGCCGTAGAAATTCTTTTTTTGGTCGTACATGGAGGCGAAGGGGCAGGTGGCGGAAAGCGCGCCTCTTTCAAAGCTCGAGGGGATGGCTTCCACCCTGTCGCCGTGGCTCATCCAGACCACGATGGTGGAGGGGATGCCCTTGAAGAGGGGATTGTCTTTCATTGTCTCTATGGGCATTTTGCCGTATTCGCGTTCCGCGCCGGGAACGACTCTGCCGCCCAGGACCTGGCTCATGAGCTGCATGCCGTAGCAGATTCCGAGGACGGGGATGCCAAGGTCGAAGATCGCTTTGTCTATCCCGGGAGCGTCCTTTTCGAAGACGGAATTGGGCCCTCCGGAGAGGATGATGCCTTTGGGGGCGGTGGCTCTCAGTTCTTCAGCCGTCGTATCATAGGATATTATTTCGGCCAACACTTCCTGCTCCCTTATCCTGCGGGCTATTAGCTGGGTGTACTGGGAGCCGTAATCTAAGATGAGGATCTTCTGCATAATTTTATTTGACCTTGTATCGCTTGATGTAATAGTTGATCATTCTGGAAGAGATGCCCAAGGATCTGGCGGCTTCTTTCTGGGAGCCTCCGTTTTCATCCAGGGCGTTCTTCACGAAGACTTTTATGGCCTCGCCGATCTGCTCGTTCAGGGTTTTGCTCTGCCTGATCTGGTAAGGATCGTCGGTATATTTCTCGCGCTGTATCTGCTTCGGCAGGTCGTAGGTGTGGATTATGTTGTCCTTGGCGGTAAGCACGGCCCTTTCCACGCAGTTCTCCAGCTCCCTGACGTTGCCGGGCCAGGAGTAGCTGCGCATGTTGCTGTCGGCCGCCGTGGAGAAAGCCGAAATGTTCTTGGAATATTTGAGATTAAATTTCTCCAGGAAGTATTTCGCCAGAAGCATAATGTCGTCGTAGCGCCTGGAAAGATCCGGCAGGGTGATGGGGAAGACGCAGAGACGGTAATAGAGGTCCTCGCGGAAGCGGTTCTGGCTCATCAGTTCCTCCAGGTCGCGGGAGGTCGCCGCGATAAAGCGGACGTTGGATCTTATTTCCGCGTTGGATCCGAGGCGTGAAAAAGTCCGCTCCTGCAGAAGCCTGAGGATCTTCACCTGCATGGGGAGGGAAAGGTCCCCGATCTCGTCCAGGAAGAGCGTGCCGCCGTCCGCTTCCTCCGCCCGGCCGATGCGGCGCTCGAAGGCGCCGGTGAAAGAGCCTTTCTCATGGCCGAAAAGCTCGGACTCGATAAGGTTCTCCGGAAGCGAGGCGCAGTTGACGATGACGAAGGGATTGTCCTTGCGGGAGGAGAGACTCTGGATCGCCCGGGCGACCAGTTCCTTGCCGGTGCCGCTGGCGCCTCTTATGAGGACCGTCACGTCGGATTGCGCCACCTGGCGGATCTGCTCGTAGACGACGCGCATCTCCTGGCAGTTGCCGATCAGGTTGCCGGGATTGTCGATGAGCATGTTGCGGAGCTTTTTGTTTTCGTTGATAAGCTTTTCCCGCTCTTCCCGCTGCTCTTTCCTGACGGCGGCGGCTTCGCCCACGATGTTGGCGATGATGGAGAGGAGCGCCGCGTCCTTTTCCAGGTCGAAGGAAGCGTTCTTGCCGACATTCCTGTCCACGGAAAGGGTCCCTATTATCTGCCCGTGGCGGATGATGGGGACGCAGATGAAGGCGATGGCTTTTCCTTTCGGGCGCGCGCCGGTCTTGTTTAGGAAGCGTTTGTCCTTCCTGACGTCCGGAATAATTTCCGCTTTGCCGGTCTTGGCGACGGTCCCGGTCACGCCTTCGCCGATGCCGTAGCGGCCGAGGGCTTTCTCTTCGGCGTTAAGCTCTTGGGCGGAGGCGGCGATCTTCAGTTCGCTGCCCTCTATGAGCGTGAAGGTGCCCCGGAGCATGCCCAGTTCGCGCTCCAGGATCTCTATGATCTTGTCAAGCAGGACCTGGGAATCGTTTTCCCAGACCAGGACGTTGCTGATCTCCTGAAGGATCTTGATCTCTATTGAAAGTTTTTCGTGCATATGGAGGGTCCAATTACATTTTCTGTTAATTCTATCCGATTGGCTCTAATTATTCAAGGGAAAAACGCAAATAGAGCGTTTTTAGAGGGAATGACGCCTTCGTCTCTTTTTTGATAAAATAAGGGAAATAACCACAAAATGAGGTAAACTATGCCAAAAAACACGTCCCTTTTCCTTCCCATCCTATTTTTTGTCGTTAGCCTTGGCTTACAGGCCAAATTAACCTGCGACAACTTCCAGCCTAACGAAGAGATCCATTACTCCATGCCCTTATTGAAGGGCGAATGCACTCCCGACACGCCTGTCACCATCATAAACAAGACAACGGGCGAAGAGGGCGACGCGACCTGGTACAACGGACGCTACAAAGCCCTGGTCGACCTGCATTACGGCGTGAACGAAGTTGAGCTTAAGTGCGGAGAAGAGACGCTTACTGTCCCCATCGTCTTCACGAAGCTCGACAGCGAGAACATGGTGAAGTTCTTCTACGTGGTGGGCAAGGACGACACCTCGGATTTCTATATTCCGCCCGGATACGAGGGCGAGAACACCAACTACTGGGATAGGATCGACAGAGCCGCCAAGATCATGCAGACCTTCTCGGCCCACGACCTGGACGAGAATCCGCTGCATTACGGGAAAAAGACCTTCCAGCTGGAACTGGATGACAACTACCACGTTGTGGTGCACGTCGTGACCAGCAAATACACCAGGGCGGAGATACAAAGCTACCGCAAGCCCAACGGCCAATACGACAACTACAAGTTCCACGCCAGGCTTAGGGAAGCCGCCGGCCACGACGAGAGAAGCTACAGCTCCAAAACGCAGTACGTGGCCATCGGCAACTTCTCCGAATTGAAAGACGGCCTCTGCGTCGGCCACACCGCCACGGGCGGCGGCAGCTTCGGCGCCTTCGGGTCCGGCGCGGTCTACACCTGGCCCAGGAACATCAAGGAAGTCATTCCCTGCTTCCTGGACAACACGCCCTTGAACCCCAAAGTCGAGATCGACGACTCCTGCCACAGGCACCGCCGCTGGGCGCACCTTGCCACCACCCTGGGCGCCACCATTCACGAGAACGGCCACGCCCTTGGCCTCCCTCACTTCTACGGCAAGTACGTCATCATGAGCCGCGGCCATGACCAGCTGAACAGGATCTTCACCTTCTTCGATCCCCCCACCGACCGCGTTCCTTACACGAACTATTTCGAAGCTTCGGAAGTGGGCCGCTGGAGCGATTCCGCGGCGGCTTTCCTAAACGAGCATCCTTTCTTCAACCCTAACCGCCCGGCCGCGGGCAAAGGCCCCGTCATCAGGGAAGGCAGGCAGAACAGCACCATCGTAATAGAGGACGAATCCGGCATCGCCTGGTACGCCTACAAGGATTCCGACGCCTACCACTTCAGCGACACCGTGGCCTTCGAGAAACCGTACCCCAAGAAAGTCTCCATCACGAGGCTGCCGCAGGAGGACAAGCAGTCCGGCGCTCTGCACATCATCGCCAGCAACGGCAGCGGCTACGCCAAAAGCGTGGACAGGGATTACCCCTATCCCGTTAAGACTTCCTACGTCTCCGCTTTCACGGAAGAGAAGGGCTACAAGGAAGGCCTCCAGCCCGTGGGCATGATAAAGGGTCTGAAGGATCCCAACCCCCCAATCGTCCGCTCCGAGTCTGAAGCGGTCTTCGAGAAAGCCAACAACGGCGACCTCTTCGACGAGGCTCAGGAATTCGTCCTGAAGGTCAGAGGCGACGGCAACGGCGTCAAAGTCCCCGTCAGCGTTGGCAAGGAAGCCAAAGGCGAAGTCGAGTCTCTCATCAACTGCAGCTGCGAGGTCAAGCCCGTGCAGGGCGGGACCATCCTCGATCTGAAGGACGTGGAGGGCGTTTCCTTCTTCTATCTGGAATACATGGAAGACGGCTCTTTGGTCATCCACACCAGCGGCAAGGACGGCAAGGCTCTCTCCAAGCAGTTCAAGTCCGATTCCGGCTGCGCCTGGCAGAACGTCGCTTTCACCCTGGATCTGAAAGACAGAGTCCTCTCCGCCTTCACCATCGACGGCAAGGACATCCTGGGCTCGGAAACAGTTCCCCTGGGCACCGCGGCCAACACTATTGCCAGCGTTTGGCTGAAGAACAAGGACGCCAAGAACTACGCCACCTTCCGCTCCCTCAAACTTAACGTCGAACCTAAAACCAAATAACCATAAATTCAAACAATAAGGATCAAAAAATGCGCAAGTATTTACTGGTCGCTTTAGTTTTTTCCCTGGCGCTGGCGGTCAACGCCGACTTTGTCCAGGGGCTTAGGCAAGTCAACAACGTTTTAATGCAAGTCGTCCCGCCCGAAGAGCAGGCTAAGACTGAGCAGCAGCAGCCTCAGGCTGAAACGGTGAAGAAGCCGAAGTACATCTTCTACTTCATCGGCGACGGCATGGGCATCAACCAGGTGCAGATGGGCGTTGACTACATGTCCCAGACCACCGACGGCAAAGGGGAGCTGAACCTCCAGAAATTCCCCGTCATGGGCGCCAACAGGACTTACTGCGCCAACGCTTTCGTGACTGACTCCTCCGCTTCCGGAACGGCCCTGGCCTGCGGCTGGAAGACCAACTACGGCGTGGCCGGCATCGACGTTAACGGCGACGCCGTCGACTCCATTGCGGTCTTCTGCCACGACCACGGCATGAAGGTCGGCATCGTCGCCACGGTGACCTTGATGGAAGCCACGCCCGGCGCCTTCTTCATGCACCAGGGCTACCGCGGCCGCTATTATCCCGGCGCCTACGACCTCGTCGATTCTGGCTTCGAGTATTTCGCCGGCGGCGACGTCTGGGACAACGACGCCAGCGACTTCAACTCCAACATCACTCCGGAAAACTACCAGGCCGCCACTAACATCTTCGCCAGCGGCGTCAAGTCCTGCCTTCTCGACAAGGACGGCAAGCCGGTCATCGAATGGAAGAAAGCCCTGGACGTTATCAAGGACGGCGGCTACAAGTACGTCGACACCGAAGAGGGCTTCAAAGCTCTGCAGCCCGGCTGCGGCAAAGTCTACGTTTCCCACCCCTGCAAAGGCTGGGGCATCCCTTACCGCGTCGGTTACAAGGAAGGCCCCTTCCTCAAGGATTTCGTCGCGAAGGGCATCGAGCTTCTCGACAACGAGAAGGGTTTCTTCATGATGTGCGAAGGCTCCTTCATCGACCACGGCGGACACTCCAACGACGCCCCCAAGACGCTCTACGAGCTTCTCGACTTCGACGACGCCATCGGCGTGGCGCTGGAATTCTACAAGCAGCATCCGGATGAGACTCTCATCGTCGTGACCGCCGACCACGAGACGGGCGCCATGAGCTACGGCTACGTCGGCGACCGCGTGCAGGACATGAAGTACGCCAAGTGCGAGATCTCCGAAT
>JAGCGH010000020.1 GCA_017649705.1 bacterium | reverse complement strand
GGGCTTCGCCAAGGTCATCCTGACCACGCCGGAGGAGCACGACGAAGTTATCGCCTACACCAGCCAGCTCTGCCACATTCTTTCCAACGCCTACCTGAGGGACGAGCTTGCCCTCAAGTCCGAGGGCTTTTCCGGCGGCAGTTTCCGGGACCTCACCAGAGTGGGCGCGCCTGACCCCGAGCTTTGGACGGAGCTTTTCCTCATGGACAAAGAAGCCCTGCTCCCGATCCTAGACCGTCTCATAAATAGGCTCAACGATTTCCGCTCCGCCTTGGAAAAGGAAAACGAAGAAGCCTTGCGTTCCCAGCTCCGAGAGGGAACCCTAATGAAAGAAAAACTCACCTCGCAAAAGAAATGAACACTCTCTTTCTCTACGGTCCTCCCGCCAGCGGCAAGACTACCCTGGGCAAGAAACTAGCCGAGGCCTTAAGGCGTCCCTTCTTCGATCTGGACGCCGAGATCGCCAAGGCCCAAGGAAAAAGCATTCCCAAGATCTTCGAATCTGGCGGCGAAGCGGCCTTCCGCAAAGCCGAGAGCGAAACTCTGAGAGCGCTCATATCCAGACCCGACAGCCAGGGCGCCGTTATCGCCCTGGGCGGCGGCACGCTCCTTGACAACGCCAACCGCGAGCTGGCGGAAAAGGAAGGCCGCGTCTGGTGTCTGGAGGCCCCGAGCGCGGAGGAACTGGAAAAGCGCATCGCCGCCAAGCCCGGCGCCCGTCCCCTGGGCAACAAGGCCGAGGAACGCAAGGCCCACTACGCAACCTTTCCGCGTCGCGTCGCCCAGAAATTCTTTCTCAAGGATTCCCTGGTGGTAGTGGGCGAGGATCTCGGACCTCTCCATGGTTTCGCCGACCTGATCATCGCCGACGAAAACGCCGCCAAGGCCAATCCTGCCGCTCTCGCCAACGCGGCCGTAGAGACGATCCCCAGCGGCGAGCAGTTTAAGAATCTTAAGACCGTGGAAAGGATCTGGGAATTCGCCCTCTCCCACGGCCTGGGCCGCAAGAACACCTTGGCCGCTTTCGGCGGCGGCGTGACCGGCGACCTGACGGGATTTTCCGCCGCCACCTGGATGCGCGGCATCAACTGGATCAATTTTCCCACCACGCTGCTTTCCATGGTGGACGCCTCCACCGGCGGTAAGACCGGGTGCGACCTGCCCTGCGGCAAGAATCTAGTGGGCGCCTTCCATTTCCCGAGGCTGGTTATGATCGACGCCGCCTACCTTAAAACCCTGCCGGAAGAGGAACTCAAAAACGGCCGCGCCGAGATGATCAAGCACGAGATCATAAAAGGCCTTCCTCCCGGCAACTACAAGGATATCCCCACCGCGGAGGAAATAGGAAACAACCTGGCCGTGAAAGTCGAGATGGTCACGAAAGACCCCTACGAAGTGAAAGGCTTCCGCTTGCTTCTCAACTGCGGCCACACCGTTGGCCACGCCCTGGAAATAGCCACCAACTTTTCATTCTCCCACGGCCAGGCCGTGGCCATAGGCTGCGTTGTGGAGGCGAAGCTGGCCCAAAAACTCGGGCTTGCGAAACCGGAATTCGTAAACGAACTGAAAGAACGCTTCGCCACCGCGGGCCTTCCCAACGAGCTTCCCCAGGACGTTACCTTTGCCAGCCTGAAAGACATTATGCTGAAAGACAAGAAGCACCAGGGCAAAACCGTCACCTTCGCGCTTCCCTGCGCAATGGGAGACGTGCGCGCTGTACCAATAGAACTGAAGTAACCTTATGTCCGCTCCCAAAGTTTGCCTGACCATCACCGCTTCCACCATCATGGAAGCCGTACATCTCGCCAAGGAAAACGAGCCTTGGATCGACCTTATCGAGCTTAGGGCCGATTATCTTTGGGAAGACGAATTGCCCCGCATAGGCGAGTTTCCCACCTTGGTCTCCCGCCCCTGCATCCTGACGATCCGCCGCAAAAGGGACGGCGGGCTTTTCGAAGGCGATGACATCGACAGGATGGTCTTGTTCTCAGAGATGGGCAATTATGATTATGTTGATCTGGAAACAGATTTCCGCGCTCCCAAACTGCAGATATTGGCCGAACTGAGCCATGTCAGGATCATCAGAAGCGCCCACTATTTCGAGCCCACTTCGCCGGACGTGATCTTGAAAATGGACAAAAAGGTCCATTCTCCCTATGAGATCCCCAAAGTAGCCTTCACGCCCAGGAGCGCCGCGGACATGGCGGAACTTTTCGCCAAAGTAAAACAGCTGCCCAAGCGCGACAGGATCATCTGCGCCATGGGCGGCGTGGGTTTCCCCTCCAGAGTTCTCGCCCAGCGCCTCGGCTCGTTCCTTACTTTCACTTCCCCAAGGAAGCTCAGCGCCAATACGGCGACACTCGGCCACACCGATCCCATAAGCCTTCAACAGACCTACGATTTCAAAAACATCTCCGGCAAGACGGCTCTCTGCGGCGTGACCGGCTGGCCTCTGACCGTCACCTCCAGCCCGAAAGTCCACAGGAAGTTTTACGAGGAGGAGAATCTGAACGCCCTCATGCTTCCCATGCCCGCGGAAAAGATCGAGGATGCTCTTAAGCTCGCTGAAACTCTCGAAATGAAAGGCCTGGCGGTCACCATTCCCCACAAGGAAGCGCTTCTCCCGCATCTCGACGAAGCCGACGAGGCCGTCAAAATTATCGGCGCTGCCAACACCGTCGTTTTCAGGGAAGGGAAAAAGATCGGATACAACACCGACGCTCCTGGTTTCGCCAAAGCCCTGAAGACCTTAATACAGAAAGACTCCTTGAAGGGCCTGCGCACTGCCGTTCTCGGTTCCGGCGGCGCGGCCAAGGCGATAGCCTACGCCCTTTACAAGGAAGGAGCGGAAACAACCGTTTTCGCCCGCGACCTCGCCAAGGCCAAAACTGTCGCGGACAAATACGGTTTCGCTTCCGCGTTCCTAACGGATCTCACTTCCGACTTCAAGCCCGACATCATCGTTCAGTGCACTTCCGTGGGCCTGCAAGGCTCAGCCACGGAAGGCATGGATCCCATCCCCCAGTACGAATTCCAGGGCCGCGAGGTCCTTTACGATATAATCTACAAGCCCGAAGCGACGCCGCTCATACTAAGAGCCCAAAAGAAGGGCTGCCTTGCTTCCAACGGCCTTTCCATGCTCATAGAGCAGGCCAAGCTTCAGCATCAATTATTCTTCCACACCAACTAAAATTATGTCTTCCTCTTTCGGCAAAAATCTTAAGGTCACCATCTTCGGCGAATCCCACGGACCGGCAATAGGCTGTGTCCTCACGGGCTTCCCGGCGGGCTTTGCTCCGGACATGGACAAAGTAAACGCCTTCATGCAAAGAAGAGCTTCCAGGGGCCAATCAGGCGCCACCGCCCGATACGAGGAGGACCTCCCGGAAGTTCTTAGTGGCCTCTTCGAAGGCAAGACCTGCGGAACACCCATCGCCGCTGTCATAAGGAACAATAACACCCAATCCCAGGACTACGCCAACCTCAACGTCTGCCCCCGCCCCGGCCACGCGGACTTTACCTGGAACGCCAAGACGAAAGGCGCCAACGACTACCGCGGCGGCGGCCACGCCTCCGGCAGACTCACCGCGCCCATGTGTTTCGCCGGCGCCCTGGCCAAGCAGTACCTGGAATCTCAAGGCGTCGCCGTCAACGCCAGCATATGCTCCATCAAAGACCATCAGATCTCGGATAACCGAGACGAATTCGGTCTCGACGAGGAAGCAAAAAAAATAATCGAGGAAGCCCAGAAAGCAGGGGACAGCGTAGGCGGCATTATCGAGTGCGCCATAACAGGCCTTCCCATGGGTCTTGGATCTCCCATCTTCGACGGCGTGGAGAACAAGCTTAGTCAGGCAATTTTCGGCATCCCCGCCGTCAAGGGCATAGAATTCGGCAGCGGCTTCCAGGGCACCAAACTTATGGGCTCGCAAAACAACGATGCCTTCACCTACCAGAACGGCAAGCCCGTTACCAAGACCAACAACGCGGGCGGAATATTAGGCGGTATCACCAACGGCATGCCCGTTACCTTCAGAGTCGCCATCAAGCCCACGCCTTCCATCGCCAAAGAGCAGCAGACCGTCGACCTTGACGGCAAGAAGGACACCTCACTTGAGATAAAAGGGCGCCACGACGCCTGCATCGTTCCCAGAGCGCTTCCCGTAGTGGAAGCCATAGCCGCCCTTACAGCCCTCGACCTTCTTCTCGACGCGAAATAAAATTTATGGCAGAGATCTTCAAGATAACCGCGGGCAAAAGAAGAGGGGAGATAACACCTCCCGTCTCCAAGTCCCATCTGCACAGGCTGCTCTTCGCCGACTTCCTGGGCGGCGACTACACTCGTCTCCAGATCAACTCAGACGATCCTGAAGACATCCGAGCCACCAAGCGCTGTCTCCTGGCCCTAACAGAAGACACGACCACTCCCGTTCTCGACTGCGGAGAATCCGGCTCCACCCTGCGTTTCCTGAAACCCGTCGCCGCGGCCCTCAATAAGCGCCCCCTGTATGTCACCAAGGGTCGTTTGGCCGAGCGCCCTGGTATCGACTACCCTGAACTTAAAAGCGGCCTCCACGAGCTTCCCGGCAACGTTTCCTCACAGTTCGCCACAGGCCTGCTTTTCGCCCTTCCCATCCTTCAAGGCGATTCTGAGATAAGATTCAACACGCCGCTGGAATCCAGAGGCTACGTTGACATGACGCTCCAGGTCTTAAGGCAAAGCGGTATCACCATAACCGAAACGCCAAGAGGCTTCCTCGTTCCCGGGAATCAGACTTACACTGCACCTGTAAACGTCGAGCCCGAACGTGACTGGTCCGGCGCCTCTTTCTTCATCGCCATGAACTATCTCGGAAGCGAGATCAAG
>JAGCGH010000143.1 GCA_017649705.1 bacterium | reverse complement strand
AGGGACAACATGCCCCTCGAGCACCAGACTATCCTGCACATCATAGAACTGGAAGGCAGCAACATCATGAACATCCTGGCCAGGAGCGTTCTGGAATTCTACACTTTCGACAAAAATCCCGACGACGTTTCCAGAGACAACCTCATGCGCCAGTCCATAGAGCTCATCTCCAAAATACCCGCGACCATCGCCTACGCTTACAATATGCTCCGCCACGCGGAGCAGGGCAAGACGCTGCACTTAAGGCACCCGCAGGATAATCTCTCCTTCGCGGAGAATTTCCTCTACATGCTGAAAGGCTCCGATTACACGCCCCTGGAAGCCAGGACGCTCGACCTTCTGCTCATCGTTCACGCGGAGCACGGCGGCGGTAACAACTCGACCTTCACCGTGAGAGTGACCTCTTCCGCCGGCACGGACACCTACTCCTCCATAGCGGCGGGAATAGGCTCCCTTAAAGGACCCCTGCACGGCGGCGCGAATCTGAAAGTCAGAGCCATGCTGAAATACATAAAGGAACATCTCAAGGATCCCAACGACCAGAAAGCGCTGGAAAAGATTCTGGTGAAGATCCTGAAAAAGGAAGCCTTCGACGGCTCCGGACTCATTTACGGCATAGGACACGCGGTCTACACGCTTTCCGACCCCAGGGCGGAGCTTCTGAAAAAGATGGCCGCCGAACTGGCGAAGGAAAAAGGCCGGGAAGAGGAATACGAGTTCCTGCTCAGATTCGAAAAGATCGCGGCCGAGACCATCTACAAGGTGAAAGGCCGCAAGAAAGACCTCTGCGCCAACGTGGACCTCTATTCCGGCTTCGTCTACGACCTCATCGGCATCCCCGAGGAGATCTACACTCCCCTCTTCGCCATGTCCAGGATCGTCGGCTGGTGCGCCCACCGCAACGAGGAACTGAATTTCCAGGGCCGCCGCATCATCCGTCCCGCCTACCGCTGCGTGACCGACGAGAACTATTACGTCAAGCTGGAAGATCGCTGAAAGAAAACGCCGGAATATTTACCGGCGTTTCTTTTTTCTCCCCTCTTTTGAATCCGAAAGGATGAAATGTTAGAATATAATTTAATATGAAAGAAGGGGAGCCTATGAACAAATCTTTTCTGCCAATTCTGTTTTACAGCGCGTTGGTCTCTTTCGGCGCGCAAACGCAAGTTCAAACTCAGCCGCTTGACAAAGTGGGCAATCTGGAGCCCTGGGTGCAGCTGATCGACACCGACACCCTGGCGGTGACCTTCCTGACAGGGAGCGCGGCCAAAGGCACCGTTTTGTGGCGCCAGGGCGAAAACGAGGAGTGGCGCGCGGCCGTTCCGGAAATCAAAGACGGCCTGATAAGGGCTAACGGCACGATCCAGCGCGCCTTCATCAAAGGTTTCGATCCCATGAAACCGATCTACATCAAGCCGGTGAGCGAGCCCATCAAGAGCTTCGGCGCTTACAAAGTCAGTTTTTCCAACGCCAAGGAAGGCAAGGAAGTGAAGCTGAAAGCGCCCATGTCCAGGGACGGGCGCATCGCCGT
>JAGCGH010000142.1 GCA_017649705.1 bacterium | reverse complement strand
CGGCGAACTGGACGGCCACAAGCCGAAAGCCGTCTGCCTGATGATCGGCACCAACAACACCTGGCACTACGATGAAGCCCAGGAAGCGCCCTGCGACACCGTTCTGGGCATCCGCTCCTGCATCGATTCGATCAAGGTCAAGGCGCCCCAAGCCAAGATATTCCTCTTTGCCATCCTGCCCTGCGGCAGATCCGGCAACGACCCCAGAAGAGCCAGGAACGCCGTGGTCAACGACGCCATGCGCGATCTCTGCGACGGTGAGAACGTCGTCTTCTGCGAGATCAACAACCAGGTCATGGACTGCAACGGCTATTACGGCGAGGACGTCTCCTATGACGGCGTGCACCTGAGCACCCCGGGATACCAGATCTGGGCCAAAAACCTTCTGAAGCTCATCGAGCCCATATTCTATCCCGACGAGACGCCGGAATACTCCCGTCCGCTTTCCAAAGCCGGAGAGGATTGGTGGGTGGAGCGCCTGTATCAGACCCGCTGCGCCACCGCCAGCATAGTTTCCACGCGGCCTTCAATAACCTTCTACGGCGACGATCTGGCCCAGGGTTGGGAAGAGGAAGGGCAGGAAGCGGCCGCCGAGTATTTCAGCCGCCGCAAGATCCTGAACTGCGGTTTCAAAAGCGATTCCTTAGGTCAGATGATCTGGCGCGCCAAATACGCCAATCTTTCCGGCATGAAGACCTACAATCTCGTGCTGCAGGCCGGATTGATGGACGCGGAACTTACGGATGAGGAATACCTGGACGGTTTCGCTTCGCTCTTCGCAGAGTGCCGCTCGGCCCAGCCCAACGCCAGGATCATAATTATGGGCCTTCCCCCCAGGGGAATGGCGAGCGACCCCGCAAGAGAGCGCATTGCCAAGATCAACGAAGGATTGAAGACTTTCGCCAACGGCGAGAACACCTTCTATCTCGACTGCAACGACGAGCTCGTGGACGGCGCCGGCAACTTGCCAGCGGATATTTCCCCCGATCAGATCCATTTCACCGCCAAGGCCTACGAGATCTGGGCCAAGGCGCTTCTTGACGTTTTGAAATAAATTATGAAATTAAAATTAGGATTGTTTTTTATGCTGACTGCTCTTTCCGCCTTGGCCGGAGACATTCTTTTCACCACGCCCACAACGCGAAGCACCGACAGCAATTTCTGGTGGAACGTGAGGCGCGAAGCCAAGCAGCGCGAGATAAAAGAGAGGGGCGACTTCAAGGTCGCTTTCTACGGGGACTCCATCACCCAGCAGTGGGAGGAGGACGGCCACGGGCTCAAGATCTGGCAGAAATATTTCGCCGACGGCCCCTACAAAGCCATTGAGTTCGGCTACGGCGGCGACAGCACCCACCACCTGCTCTGGAGGCTGGACAACGGGGAAATGACCGGCTTGGAGCCGGACGTGGTGGTCATCCAGATCGGCACCAACAACAGCTGGAACCAGCCGGAGTATCCGCCCATGGACACGGTCCTGGGCGTCAAGGCGGTGCTGGACAAGCTGAGATCCCGCTTCTACATCTCCAGGATAATCCTCTGCGCCATTCCGCCCTGCGGTGAAAAGAAGGACGATCCGCGCCGTATCAAGAACGACGCCATCAACGCCGAGATGATCAAGATGTGCGACCATCACACAGTTTTCTGGTGCGACTGGGCCAAGGATTTCGTCAACGAGGACGGCGTCCTGGACAGAAGGCTGATGCCGGACTTCGTCCATCCCAACGAGCTGGGTTTCCAGAAATGGTTCGAGGGATTGAAGCCCATGCTGGACTGGATGCTCTACGTTGACGGTCCGCCGGAAGCCTACTACCCCCAGACCAAGAGCGAACAGGGCT
>JAGCGH010000141.1 GCA_017649705.1 bacterium | reverse complement strand
TCGCAAGGCTTTTCCTCAACCAACTTTTTTTCAAAATAACCTAGTGTAACTAAATCTAATACTGTTATGCCCAAGAATAACGGGCATCCTGTTGCTAACATAATAACAGGCTGCAATATGAGATCGATAGGGAACAAAGCAGTCCCCCTACCTGGAATGAAGCTGTCAATAATGCAATTGAATGTGAGAGACAATGGTCTTAAAAAGGCAAATGGATTCGGAAAATCAGAAAATTCTTCTTCACTCGTTTCAATTTCAATTGGTCCCAATTTAGTTGCTTCTTTTTCGTTTTCATCTTTTATTATTTGCCCGTTTTCGTCATATTGATACGGCTCAAACGTTATGCATGACGACATGATCATCATCATGACGAAAGATGCGGCGGTTAGGAGAAATTTGGGCTTCATTTTTTGAAAACTATGGCTGGAATGAGGCTTATAAGGCGTCATTGCAAGGCGCAGAACGTTTGAGGAGCTGGTGGAGTTTTCTG
This sequence comes from bacterium, assembly GCA_017649705.1. Classification (GTDB taxonomy): domain Bacteria; phylum Auribacterota; class UBA3054; order UBA3054; family UBA3054; genus UBA3054. Next base: position 37,230 of record JAGCGH010000141.1, on the reverse strand, counting down.
ATTTACCTCCTCGTATCAAGTTTGGCGGAGAAAGTCTTTCCTGGCTTGTAGGTCTTTATGAAGGAGAGTCCGGCGCCTGAAAGCATTCCGCGGCAGTTGACCATCAAGGGAACGAGTTCCTCGCCGTCCTCGAACTTGAGTTCGTTGGCTATCTTGGACGTGCCTTTGAGGTTGATATTGCATTGGCAATATCCTTTTTTAATGCTGAATTTAAACTTGGAGGTGATATTGAAATCGTAGTCCACCGTGGCCATGGTGAGGCTGCGCTCGGTCTCTTTCAAGAAAGTGTCGAAGGGCATGAAGTAGTTTCCGAAGCTAATGGATAAATAGTCGATCTCCGGAATGTCTTCAACGTTGAAAGTGAGGGAGAGCTTGGTGGGAAGATTGGGGCCGGCTTCCTTTAAGTTGGCGCTTAGGGAGGCTTTCTTGGGAGTTATGACATAGTCCTCCTTCGTTTCGCCTTCCTCAAGGTAGACAACGGCGTCGCTCTGGATGTTGGGAAGCGTGAACTTGAAAGTGTCGTCCTCATGATTGACATAGACTCTTCCGTTGCTGGAAACGTAGGGGACGGGGGAGAAGTATATCTTGGAGGCGAGCTCCTGGTTGTTCATGCTCGGCTGGTTGGTAAGTTTTTTGGAAGCGATCCAGGCCTTGGCCCTGAGGAAATATTCGTCGCAGGAGAGAAGGCCGTCTTCGTTCAGGTCAGTCACATTGGCGCGCGACAACCACAACCCCATTGTGAAGGGGCTGACTTCTTCCTGCCATTTGCCGACGATCTTTTTCCATTTTTTATGCTTGGCGGGAAGATTTTTGTCGGAGGCGATCATGAGGAAATTCTTGTTGTCCTTCTGGATCCCCTTGTTGGCGAGCAGGTGGGCGTTGTCGGCGTCCAGCATGACGATGATTATGACGCCGTCCTTGAAGAGCGAGAGATCCTCGGCAAACTCCTTTGAGGTGTAGTTATCGTCGTAGAGGGCCATGCTCGCGTCGGAATTGATTATACCGGAGTAATAGAAGAGGAAAGTGTCGCCCGTGCCGAAACTGGCGGAGCATCCTTGGAAGATCTCCCGGATGCGGTCTTTTTTGACGTTTGGGCCTGTCATAATTTCCCGATTTGAGAAAAATTCGGAGACATACTCGCCCATGACCCAGGCGTCGTCTCCGAACATTTCATCATAGAGGGGAAGATCCGTAGTCGATTCGGTGAGACCGATGAAGAGCCCGGCGTTGTAATGGGCGGTCTGGTCGGGCAGGCGGGAGACCGTCATCTTGGTCAGGCTTTGCTCAAAGGTCAGTTTTCCATTGTAGGTGAAGTCTTCTCCTGGAGTGACCACGGCGGTGAAGTTCGTTCCGTATTCATCCCCGGCGAAAGTGAAGTCGATCTCGTAGGCTAACGCTGCCTGGGCAAGGATGAGTAATGCTAAGACGAAAAGATTTTTCATTTCTTATAGGTGGCGGTTAAGGATTTGCCATCTTTAAAGACGACGTTGTAAACGACAGAGGGGGTATGGACGCTGTCGATGAAATATCTTGTGGCTATGCGGGCGGGGCAGGGGCTGGATGATTCGGGGAAGATGTCGTTGAGAGTCCCGGCGGAGTTGACGCTGAGCTTGCAAGTGTAGCCGCCTTTCTTCAAGTCTTCCTTGATTTGGCAGCTGCCGATCTTCTTGAACCAGTAGTCCTCGATCACGTAGTTGTGGGAGCCGCTTTTGCTTGTCTTGTATTCCGGACCGATGAAAATCTTAGCGCCGTTGATCTCGAAACCGGGGGTGGAAACGGAGTAGGTCTTCGCCGTGTAGTCGATGGTGAACTTGGCTTCGCCTTTCTTGATGTTTTTTTTGTAAGTGCTCTTCTTGATTTCGACGGTGGTGTCCGAGCTGCTGCCCGTTTCCTCGATGTAGACGAAGGTGTAGGAATTGACGCAGTCAAGGTAGGCGCTGACGCTGTTGTAGTCAACGCTGACGTACCCGTCGGTGGTTCGGTCCTGGTAGTCGGTGAAATAGACCTCCTGTTCGATGTCGCAGTTGATCTTTACGAGCACGGTCTGGTCCTGTTTGGCGCTCCTCGTGTACTGGTAGGCTCTATTGTACATTTCAAGGAAGGAGAGCAAGCCGTCCTTGTTCTCGTCAGTCTGGACGCTCACGGATCTCTTGACGGCGTAGGTGAAGGGACTCAGCTCGGTTTTCCATTTTTTCTTTACGGGCTTGTTGCCGGTCATGACGCAGGTGGTATTTGCGAACATGTCGGTCATCTTGGAGGCGTACTCGGCGTCCAGCATGACGATGACATTGACGCCCGCCTTGAAATTCTGGAAAAGCGCGTCGAGTTCGTCGACAGGGAAGAACATGTCGTAGCAGGCGATAGACGGGACCTCGTCGTAGCCGCGGGAGGAGTGGTAGTAGAAGAAGGTGTCGCCGGGCTCAAGCTTGTTGGCGGCGGTCATGATCTCATTTTCGATCTTGGATCTGGTGGCTTCGCTGTTTTTCAAAAACACCTGGTGGTTACAGAAAACGTCCGTCACCCCTCTGATGAAGGTCGTGTCGGCCACGCAGGTCGCAAGCTTCGGCAGGTAGTCGTCGTTGTACTCGTCCACGCCGACTATCAACGATACGTTTTTGGAGTAGCGCTTGAACTGCTCGGGCTGGCGGGTGACCAAAAAACGGCTGATCCTTTTCGAGGTATCCCTTGGGAGGATCACTTGAAAAGGTTTGCCCGGCTCGACGTCCGTGACATAGTTGGTGCCGTAAAACTCGCTTTCAAATTGGACGTGCACGTCGAATTTGTTCGCCAGGGCGGAAAGAGCCGCCAGGCACATAACGACGACTAAAAGTTGGATCTTCATAGTGCTCCTTACTTTTTTGTGTTCGGGTGCGTCCCGATTATTAATCAATATTCTTATTTATTCTATCATTTTTGACCCGAAGGCTGAACAGAGTCGGCGGGAATTCAAATTGAGCTTGGCAGACGCGGCGGAAGGGGGAGAAACACGCTTCCCACGATTTGCCGGAACGCCGCTTTTTGCTATAATAAAACTACTTTAATATCCCGCCGGAAGGCAAGGCCTTCCAAGGAGTTCTTATGAAAAACAATCTCATCATTTTCTTGGCTGTTTTCTCGGCCGCGCTGCCGCTTCTGGCCAAGAACGAGCCCATCACCCCTCCGGGGAACGGCACGAAGGATTCTCCCTACCTTATCAGCAAGATGGAGCATCTCGTCTGGATGCAGGAGACGGTGGAGAATTCCTACCGCAAATATTACAAGCTGACCTGCGACCTGGACGCTTCCGAAACGAAGAGCTGGAACAACGGCAAGGGCTTCATCCCCATCGGCATGGAAACGCCCTCCAATAAGCGCTTCCGGGAAAAAGGCAAAAATTATCCTCCGTTTTTAGGCAATTTCGACGGGGGAGGGCATTACATCTCGAATCTTTACATCAGGCGCCCGGAAGAGGACTACGCGTCTTTCTTCGGCAAAGTCGGAGCGGACTGGATGCCATCGTCATCCGGTGACCAGCAGATCTTAGGCAAATTTCCCCGTGAGCTGGCCCGGAGTCTCATGAAAATGGATAACGTTTACGTCATAAAAGATCTGGCGCTTTTAAACGTTGATTTTACTATTGGTATATACGGAGCAGGGCTGGCTGGAAAGATGACGGACTGCCACGTCTCGGGCTGCTATGTTTCCGGAACCATTACGGCCAACAAAGCTATCGCCGGTCTGGCGATCACAGCCTTGAGAAGCTATTTCTCTGAGTGCGCGTCGAACATCACCTACGAGAATCGCTGCTGCGGAGTGGCAGGATTGGTGGCGAGCTCAAGAGAAGATTATTTCTGCGACTGTTACAGCAGCGGGAAGTACAAAGTGCCGGAGAGTAATGTCGATCCTAAGCACATAGGCGAAGTGAAAGACAAGAAGGGCGGCTGGCATTTCAAAGGCAATTGGATATGGACTTATTCAGGAATGCATGGCGGTGGCAACGCTTTTTTTGAGAACTGTTACAGTAACATGAAGCAGCAGGGGAGCCAGCGCAGCCAATACACCACTCCCATGCCGAAAAAGGAAAACACGCTGAATTGCTATTGCAGCGCCGACAACTTCGGCGTCTCAAAGGAGCCGGGTGACGGCATCATCAGCAACGAGAACATGCGCAAGAAAGAGACCTTCAAGGACTGGGACTTCGAGAACATCTGGGAGATGAAGTCGGGGAGAAAAGCCCCGAGTCTCCGAAAACTGGAGAAGTGGATGTAAGCTATTCCCTTTGTTTGGGCATAAAAAAAACGCCGAGTTTTCGCTCGGCGTTTTTTTGTTACGTTTTGCTTTTCAGCAGCTTACTTCCTGCGGAGGAAGGCGAGGCCGAAGAGCGCGAGCAAAGCGATCATGCCCGGTTCCGGAGCGGCGTATTCGACTTTGAAATAATCGAGGCCGGTCCAGCGCACGTCGCTGTTGGGCCAGCCTTGAATGGCCAGGGCGGCCTGATTCGGGTTTTTCGCCAAGTGGGTGTCGTAGTAGGTGCTCCAGGGGCAGCCCCAGACGTAATCGGTGTAGCCGGTCTGGGAGGTGCCGATGTTGCAGGATTCCAGGTAGGCGCCGTCGGCATCGTTGGCCACGGTGACTTTGGCGGTCACAAAGTAAGATGAGCCGTAAATGTTTCTTTCGCGGCCGCTGTAGCGGGGAGAGACGTAGGCGCCTTCCGTCCAGGTCGCGAACCAGGCATTGGCGCTGTGGTAGCCGTAGGAGGCCTCGGGCGTGCCGTTATTGAGAAAAGCAAAATAGGTGCCGTTGTCCTTCACGATGGTTCTTATGGTAAGTCTCAGCTTGGTGCCGTCGGCGGGGACGCAGGCCTCCGGGATGTCGTAATAGACGCCGTCTATGGGAGAGCCGGTAGGCTTGTTGATCCAGAGTTTGGCGTAGGTGCCAATTTCTTCGCTTACGATTTCATCGGTGAAAGTTTCCTCGCTGCCGATCCTCTTGTAGGCCGGGTTGGCCGCGGTGAGGGATTCGCCGGCGTTGTAGCTTGAGAAATCGTCCTCAAAGACCGTTACCCAGGGAATGCGCTCTTTCTGAATGAAGGTCACTTTCAGATCGTCGAAGTAAGCGCCGGATCTTTCGGCGTTCCAGCCGTTGCCGACCGCCGTGAACTCAAAGAAGGAGGGGGCGGAGCGGAAAAATTTAAGTATAGTGGCGTAGTCGCTGGCGAAGTTGAAGGTGTCGTTGTCGGTAATCTCGAAAGATCTTAAGAAGCCGTTCTCACAGTCAATGAATATCGCGAAGTCGCACCATGTGTCAAATTTGACGGCATCATCATACGAGGTTCTGTCGGTCTTCGTCTGAAAACGCGGTTCGTTGGCATTGGCGGCGCCGGCATTGACGGCGCGGTTGTCGTTGAAATTGTAGAAGTAAGTCTTGTATCCGCCATCTTTGCCATAAGGGGAGAAGCGCATCATCCATTTGTCAGCGGAGTTGGCGAGACGAAGCTCGGCGTAGCCGTCGCCTCCAGCGGGGACTTTGAGTTTGCCGGTGATCAGCATGTTGGCGTTTTCGCCGCCATTGTAATCGACACCCTGCCAATTGAGCGGGATCCTGAGGCCGCGGTCTTTGCCGTATGAATCTTCAGTAGTTTTGGTTCTTTTAACATAGAGAACGTTGGAGGCGCGTTCCTCGTCGTAAACGATGGTGACTTCGCCGTCTCTCGGCGCTTCGTTGGTGCAGTTCACATCGGAATACATGATCTGGAAGTCGGCGTCCTGTCCGTAGAAGTTGCCGGGAACGTAACTGTCGAAATCGTTCTCAAAAAGAACAGTCTGCGTCACCGCGGCGAAAAGCATAGCCGGTGCGATGAGCAGTGAAAGCAGGAATAATTTCTTCATGGGTTTATCGGTTGGTTAAATGGTTAGCAAAGAAAGATTTTTTTGAACACACTACACTATTGTAGCATAAAGTAATTTTAAAATGAAACAGGGAAAGGGCGCGAAAGGCAGTTTTGACGGCTTTCGCCGCTGAAAATGTCCGACATTAACTAATTGCAACACAATAAGATGAAGCGGTAAACGCCGGAATTGTTTTAAGAATTTGAAATTGGAGGCCTGATTTCATACAATAGTGCAGATAATAATTTTAATCAACACGAGGTGTGTTCATGAAAAAACTTCTCTTAATCGCGGCGGTGCTTTATGCCGCCAGCTTCGCTTTCTCCTACGAGCAGGTGCTTTGGGAAAGCGATTTCGAGTCCTTTACTGAAGGCGAGATCATCGGACAGGTTGACGCTTACGGCAATCAGGTCACCGTTATGAACAACGGTGACAGATGCACCGGCGTTGCTCCTGATGCCGGCGATTATACCATCACCACATTTGAAGATTCCAAAGTCCTGAAAGTTAAGAGGACCGGCGGCAGCGGCGGCGACAAAGGTATTAACATCAGGCTTAACTGGGGCAACACTACTTACAACCCACTGATCGGCTGCATCAAGATGACCGGCCGCGTTTATTCAATGGGCGACGGTTATTTGGAACTGCGTTTAGGCAATGTGAACAGCGCCACTATGTTCAGATGGTGTCCGTGGCCCAGGGACTTCAAAAACAGTTACATTCATCACTATGACCGCACCAAACCTCTTTACGGTGTCAACCAGGATGATCCGAATTTCGAGTACAAAGACAATTATGGCGTTCGTCTTTGGGCAACCAAGATCCAGTCTGTGGACACCTGGTACAACTTTGAGATCGTGGTCGGCGCCGCCAAAGGCCTCGTGACTTATAGGTATTGGACGGATGACAACAGCGATACTTATGAAGAAACCAGGACCGCCAACGCTTTGCGGTACGGCGGCTATGTCCCGACTTTCGTTTCTTTCACCGCTGAGTGCAACGGCTATGAAGCCGCCCGTGATGGCGGTTACTGGGATAATGTTCAGGTCTCTTACGTTGAGGATGATGACAACTGGGTCACGACCTTCGAGGATGACATGCAGTCCTACACTCCCGGCGAATCCCTCTATGACAACGGCTACAGCCCGGTGGGCGAAGTCAATGTGACCCCGAACGTGGAAGCCACCATCGTCGATACCTTCAGAGATATTAGCCTGCCCTACGGTCAGTGCGCTTACATAACCTTGCATAACGAAAACGGCGGTTATCCGAGAACCGGCGCCGGCGTCCCGCTGCCCGCTGAATTCACCGGCAAGCCTAACGCCAAGGTCCGCATCACCAGTAGAGTGTATCGTCCCGACAACGGCATCTGGGGCGCTGCGGTCTATGATTCTTCCGCCAACGTGAAAGCCAGTTTCGGTTACTACGGCGCTTATTGCTCTGTTTTGGATGTCAACGGACAAGCTTACCAGGCCGCCTCACCGAAATACATCTGCCCGTGCTGGGTCAATACCGTTATGGTGATCGCCAACGATGAGGAAGGCAATCCTTATGTGGAATACACCGGCTCCGCTAAGGCTGTGATCGATCATGAGAACGAAGCCTTCAATTTCAGCAAGGTTTATGATATCGATCTTGATGATGACGTGACGTACGCCGGCGTTCAGGTCCAGGCCTGGGGCAGCGACTATGATCAGCCTAATCCCGGCCGCTACGCTCTGCTGAACTACCTGAAGATCGAATACCAGGCTCCGGAACCGGGCTTTATCGCCCTGGCTCTTTTGGCTGGCCTTGCTCTGGTTCGCAAGATGAGATAAGGCGAGAGCCTGATTGTTTTAATAAACGGGACGTCAAATATCGGCGTCCCGTTTTTTTAAAGAGGAATAGATATGAAAAAAACAGCTTTGCTTTCGCTTTCCCTGATCTTTGTTTCCGCTTTCACGCTTGCGGCGCAGGAGACGGTCTTGTGGGAAGGCCTTTTCAACGAGTTTCAGACGGATAACTTTCTCTGCGGTCTGAATGACCCCTACAGCGATTACATGATCGACGAGATGCCCGGGAACTGCGCGCCCAGTACCGGCGACGGTCCCTTCGCCGATGAGATCGCGATCGTGGAGGATTCCGAGACCGGCAGCAAGTATCTGAAAGTTTGCCGCAGGGACCTCGACGAGGAGAGCAAGGGCTGCCGCGGCGCCAGGACGAAACTGATTTGGGGCGAAGAGACGGAATACGACCCCTCCAAGGGCTTTTTGAAGATCGAGGGCCGCGTCAAGGCCGCTCCCTTCACGGAACTGAGGATCGCCAACGTCAACGGCGCCTGCATGGCGCGCTTCGGACTGAACGGCGGACCAGACAACAAGAACAACGCTTATCTCGCGCACTACGGCTATAACCTGGGCGAAATAGTCAGCGACGCCGTCAACAAGGGCGACCAACGCTTCTACGTCTCCAGCGGCGATCTGGGCTGGAACCTGGCGAAATTTAAGGGCATCCCCACGGACGGAAACTGGTACAATTTTGAGATCTGCTTCGACCTCTCCATCTGCGACCTGGCCTATTTCACGGTCTGGTCCGACGACCAGAGCTACTTCGATATTTATAACGGCCGCTGCAACGCTCTGACCTACCAGGGCTACAGGCCCACCTACATTTGCTTCACTTCCTGGGCGAAGAACAACGAAGCCAGGGAAGCCTCCTATTTCTCTAGTTTGAAAGTCTCTTACGTCGTGGACGACGAAGAGGAGTATTGGGAGACCTTCTTCGAGGACGATTTCTCCCAGTACTCTCCAGGACAGTCGCTTTTCAACGTCAATCCGGAATTCATCCAGACAGGGGAGAACGCCCCCAATCTGGAAGCGACCATCATCGACTATTACGACGGCGTCAGTTTCGAGAGCAACGCGGTCTACTTCGCCGCCAACAACGATACGGAATCAACGCCCAAGTGCGGTATCGCGGTCTCCGTTCCCAGGGATATGTTCGATTATCCCGGAGCGAAGGTCAGAATGAGCCTGAAGGCCTACTATAACGACGGCGGCATAGGCTTCTCCGTTCTCAACGAGGACGAAAGGCAGACGATGTACTTCGGAAGAAGCAAAGCCGACGAGACCTACTCCCACCGCTATTACCTCTATGTCAACGGCAGTAAGTACGACTGCATGACCTTCTCGGACCATAACGCCTGGAAGAAATTCGTCATAGAGCTCTTCAACGACGAGGAGGGGAAGACGCACATTTACGGCGTGGCCAACCACATGCTGGTTGTGGACCACTACGACAACGGCATGGGCTTCGACAAGTACTATCCCGACGTGACCATAGATTATCCCAATTTGGCGGGCATACAGCTGGAGGCAAAACCCAGCGAGACCGGCGAGCCGCGCTTCCTGCTTCTGAAGGACGTGAAGTACGAAGTGCAGGTCCCGGAACCGTTTGGTTTGGTTTTGCTGGCGCTCGCCGTCCCCGCTCTGCTGAGAAAGCGGGGATAAGTTGCAATTTAAAATAATCATTTGCTACAATATTGAAGGTGTGTTTTTGTTTATCATTAACCATTAACTCTAAGGGAAAAATGGCTAACGACAATATAACCAAAATGGAAGCGGATATTAAGGCTCTGAAAAACATTTACAGCCGCGGCACAATGGCGCCTTACTTTAAGGACAATCCGCGTTATCCGCTCAAGGGATGTGCTTTTTACATCGCATATGACGATGTTAGTGACAACAAATATATAATCCGCTCTTTCAAACTCGACGAAAACAAGCTGTCAAGTTTTCGCAGCGAAATGTCCGATCCCGTGGTGGCAGAGTACACCAGCGTTGAGGAACTGATCGCCGACGGCTGGCAGCTTGATTGAAATGATTTTATAAAAATAAAACTAATCTTTAACTTCCAACCCAACTGTTCGTATGAAAAAAGCTTTAACTCTTATGGCGGTCCTTTGCTGCGCCACCGCGGCTTTCGCCATCTCCCAGGTCCTTTTCGAGGACAACTTCGAATCCTACAATACCGGCGACTGGCTCGGCCAGGGCGCTACCGAGCTCATGCGGTCCACTGTTGGCACGACTTCTGAAGCCCCGGCTGCCGGCGAAGTCGAGATCATTGACAAGGACGGATCGCAAGTTCTGCACGTCTGCAAGTTCGCAAGTCCTGCTGGCATTACGAGCCCCGGCAAGGACCGCGGCGTCAGAGTTCCCCTGAACTGGGGCTCCTTCGACTATGAGAGCGGCGTGGACGGCGTCATCATAATCATCGGCAAAGTCAACATTCCGAGCGGCGGCACCGGCTATGGTGAATTGAGACTGGCCACTTCCGCCGACAAGCCCATGATGCGCTTCTGTTTCCGTTCATCAGATTACCAAACCTACTGCTACACCGACAACCGCAGGGAAGCCGTCAACGCCGGCGCCGCCAACGCCAACGATCCCCGCTGGCCTACTGGCAGCGCCGACAAGATCAAGTACAACCCGGATAACTCTGTGCAATGGAACACCTGGTGCGACTTCAGACTGGTCGTGGACTGCCACACCGGCACGCTCTTGAGCTATGAGATCAGCGACGGCGCAGGCTTCGAGTTCTTCGGCGACAAAGTCTGCCAGCTCTATGAATTCGGCACAGAACGTCCGGCCTTTGTGGAATTCACGGCCGTCGGCAACGGCTATGATACCGACAGAAATGGTTATTTTCTGGACGACCTTACCGTCACCTATGTCAAGGAAAATATTCCTTGGGTGACGATCTTCGAGGATGACTTCGAGAGTTATACCGTGGGCGAGTCCCTGACCGCCCAGAACGCCGAATACCAGAGGATAGGCAATGACGCCTGCTATTCCGATCTTATCGAAGAGGACAGCGAAAAATACCCAGCCTACGGCAAATATGCCAAAGTGTGGATGAACAAGCCTGCGGGCTATCCCAGAGACGGCGTCAAAGTGATGCTGCCAGATTCCTGCGTGCCAGTCGAGGGCGGCAAGCTGCGTCTCACGACCCGTTTTTACTGCCCGGACAACGGTTGCTGGAATATCTTCTTTAAGAATGCCTCTCCCGTCGCCTCCTACGGCTTCCACTCCGCCAACCGCTGGTTCACCACCTGGGGCAGCAACGATCAGAGCCCCCGCTACGACGGCATGGAGAACGGTCCCTACAACGATTGGATCGACTTTATGGTGACAGTCGATTATGACGGGGAAAGAGGAGCCTATCTCGAAAGCGCGGTTTTGAACAACGCCAAAGACATCACCAAGAGACAGGGCCTCAGATGGTGCGAATATTTCGACACCACCATGCCCGGCGCTCCGGACTCCGCGGGCATCCAGGTCCAGGGATGGGATAATTTCGCCGGCCGCTATGCTTTGATCGATTACTTCAAGATCGAATACGCCGCTCCGGAACCGGCTTTCTTAGGCCTCCTGGCTCTGGTTGGCCTGGCCTTCCTGAGAAAGAGAAGCTGACAGCTGTTTTGACAGTTTAAAGGCTGAAATAAGCCCCGCTCCGGCGGGGCTTATTTTTTTGGGGTTTCCGCGTGCCAGGGGGGTGGGATGCAGGCGCTTAAAGGAGGTTTGGGCATGCGTTTTTCTTTGTAATGTTAGTTGCAGTTTTACAAATGTTTAAGCATTGTATAACATTAGTTTTGACAGAAGTGCCATAAGTTTTTGATATATTTTCATTTTAATTTCAAGGCATTTAGGCCAACTTAGCGCGGCGTTTTAGCTTTTGGATCTCGGCTTCGGTTTGCATTTTGGAAGACAATTTAATATAATCCTCCTACTCAATAATGAAAACTAAATAAAAAAGGAGGACAAAAATGAAAAGAACGTTCCAGCCCCACACGCTGCGTCACAAAAGAACGCATGGCTTCCGCGCTCGCATGAGCACCAGGGGAGGCCGCGCCGTAATTGCCAGACGTAGAGCCCACGGCCGCGTCCGTCTGTCCGCCTAAAGGCTTGAAGAGCGGAAACAAGTGCGAAACGACGGTAGTCAAACCGTCGTTTTCTTTTCCCAGGGAAAAGAAGCTGAAAGGCCAGAAGACTTTCGAGCTGCTCTTTAGAAAAGGGCGGTTCTCGAGAGCCCGCCACCTTTACATGGCCTTTGATACGGAAGGCTGCGAAAGCTGGAAGGTCGCGGTGGTAGCCAGGAAAAAGGACTACCCCAAGGCCTACATGCGGAACAGGGTGAAAAGAAGGCTTAGGGAAGTCGTAAGACTTCACCAGGATCTTTACCTTCCCTTCAACGGCGTGGTGGTGGCCAAACCCGGCCTCATTGATCTGCCTTGGGAAAAGCTGACCGAGGAGTGGCTCTTTGTGTGCTCCCGGGCAGGCGTCGTCTCGAAAGACGAGACGGAGCCTGCCGGGGAGCCCTCAATGGCCGCCAAAGGCGGGATGGCGCTGGTAAGATTTTACCGCGCCTGCATCTCGCCACTGTTTCCGCCCTGCTGCCGTTTTAGGCCGACATGTTCGCAATACGCCATGGAGGCCCTGAGGAAACACGGTTTCCTCAAGGGCTCATTGCTGAGCGTATGGAGAATACTGCGCTGCAACCCATTTAATCCAGGCGGGGACGACCCCGTTCCCTGAAAACTAAAATCGATCTTATATGGATAGAGATAAACTGATAGGCGTGGCCCTGCTGGGCCTGGTCTTCGTGATGTTTTTCATGCAGATGAAAAAGAAGCAGGAGCAGCCAGCGGGCGTCAGCCGCCCGGCGGCTCCCGCCGTCCAGACGGCCGCGGCTTCCGCCGGCGGCTCGCTCAGCGCCAGGCCGACCATCGGCAATTACGCCGCGGAAAGCCCGGCGGTCATAAGCAACGGCTTTCTGAGCTGCTCTTACGACAAGACGCTGGGAGATCTGGTCAGGATCGAGCTTTTCAAGAGCGACGTCATCAAGGAACCTTACGTCACGGTCAGCAAAGACTCCGCGGAATACGAGCTGCCCTTGAGGATATACAGCTACGGCGACGACCTGGGCGGAGACCTTTCCTTCACGGGTGAGGAAGGCGCCTTCGAAAGGACGCTCAGTTTCAGCGGACAATGGGGCGACTCCGTCAAGGTCAGCAAAACTTACACGCTTTCACCCAGCAATTATCTGACGGAAGTATCCCTCACCCTTAAGAACGAGGGGACGGAAACCGTTTCCGCCCGGGATCTGAAACTCTGGCTGGGCACCATCGACAAATTAAACGAAGCGAAGGAACGACCTCCCGTCAGAAGCTTGACCGTCAGTTACGTCAACGAGAACGGCAAGGAGAAGATAAAGCGCTTCAACCCCGGCAAGGAATCCAAACTCCTGGACGGCGGCATCACCTGGGCCGCCGTGGGCAACCGCTACTTCGTGCACGCCCTGTCTTCCAAACACCAGGCCGCGAGATTAGAGACCGGCTATCGTCCGGACAAGAAGGCCGGCTGGCTGTCCGCGGTTTTGACGTATCCCGTGCCGGAACTGAAGCCAGGAGAAACTTACGAGTGGCAGGGGACGCTGTACACCGGACCCAAGCAGTACGAAAGACTGAAGGCCCTGGACGGGCAGATGGTCTGCGGCGAGGATTACGTCAAGATCATAGATCTGGGTTGGTATTCCGTCATCGCCACCTGGATGATGCAGTACGGGCTTAAGCTCACTTACCGCTACGTGGGAAGCTACGGCATCTCCATCATAATCCTGACGGTCATCATCAAGCTGCTTCTGTGGCCTCTGACCACCAAGAGCACCATGGCCATGAAGAAGATGCAGAAACTGCAGCCCGAAATTAAGGCCATCCAGGAGAAGTACAAGGACGATCCCAAGAAGCAGCAGGAAGAGATGATGCTTCTCTACAGGAAGTACGGTTACAACCCCATGGGCGGATGCCTCCCGATGCTCATCCAGCTGCCCATCTTCGTGGCTTTGTACCAGGCTCTCTCCAACGCCATCGAGCTGCACAAGACGCCTTTCTTGTGGATCGCGGACCTTTCCATGCCGGACAAGGTGGGCGCCATCTTCGGATTCCCCATCCATCCCCTGGCCATCGCCATGGGCTTGGGCATGGTGGCCCAGCAGCTCATGACTCCCAAGATGGGCGACGCCAGCCAGCAGAAGATGATGTACATCATGCCCGTCATCTTCACGGTGCTTTTCTACAACATGCCCAGCGGCTTGGTGCTCTATTGGTTCGTGAACCAACTTCTGACCATGGCCCAGACAACTTACCTTCAGTATAAAAAAGACTAAAGATCACTAATGCGGGAAGCCTTCGAGACCATAGCGGCTGTCGCCAGCGCCCGGGGCAGGGGAGCCATCGGCGTCATAAGGATCAGCGGACCTCAGACCAAAGAGGTCCTCGACAAGGCTTTTTGTTCCCGCAAAGGCCTGAAGGCGGAAAAATTCGGCAGTTTCCGGCTGCGTTTCGGAAACATCAGAAACGCTTCCGGAGATTTCATAGACAGCGGCCTGGCCTTCTTCGCCAAGGGCCCCGACAGTTACACCGGCGAAGATTACGCGGAGATCTTCTGCCACGGCAATCCTTTCCTGACCGAGGAGATCCTGCGTTCCCTGCAGGCCGCCGGCGCCCACGCCGCCAAGCCGGGAGAGTTCACCCGCCGGGCCTTTCTTACGGGGAAGATGGATCTCAGCCAGTGCGAAGGCGTGGACGAACTGATAAGGGCCAACTCCAAAGCCTACGCAGGAGCGGCCTGGAGGCTGCAGGACGGATCTTTGAGACGCAAGCTGGAGCCAATTGCGGAAACGCTGAACAGAGTGTTCGCTCATATGCAGGGCGCCATCGAGTTCCCGGAGGACGTGGGGGAAGACAATAAAAAATGGCTCGCAACCCTTAAGGAATGCGCGGAGGACCTGAAGGGGATCCTGAAGGATTCCAAAACTTCCGCCAAGGTGAAAGACGGACTCCGCGCCGCCATCGCCGGCCGCCCCAACGCCGGGAAATCAAGCCTTTTCAACAGCCTTCTGAAAGAGGAAAGGGCCCTTGTGACAACGGTTGCGGGAACCACCAGGGACGTTCTGCAGGGAGAATTGGAAATAGGCGGAGTCAACGTCATCCTCTTCGACACCGCCGGCCTCCGGACGGCCAAAGGCAAAATAGAGGCCCTTGGCGTCGAGAAAGCCAAGGAGATCATGGACGCTTCCGACTGCGTCATATGGCTGACGGACGGCGCCAAAAAGCTCTCCTTGAAAGAAAAGGAGGAGATAGCCTATTGGAGCGAAAGGAAGCCGCTTCTGGCTATTAGAAGCAAAAGCGACCTGAAGCCGGAGGGAGTGCTTCCCGGCTGCTCCGCCATTACCGGAGAAGGTCTTGAAAAGATCAGGGAGTTTTTGGAAAAACTCTCCTATGATCTCCTGAGGGGACACGAGGATCTGATCCTTCTGAAGGCCAGGCACGAAGAGCTTTTGAGCGCCGCCCTGGAGAGCCTGGAAAAGGCCTGCGCCGGGCTGCGGCGGGGCGCTTTTTTGGAGCTTGCGGCCAGCGATCTGGAAACGGGCCTGAAAAACATTTGGGAAGTGACGGGCAGGGTGACGCCCAACGAGATACTGGATATCATTTTCGGAGAGTTCTGCGTCGGCAAATAAATTATGCGCAACAGGCTTATCTACATATTGTGGCTTTTCGTCGGTCTGGCGGCCTTTTTGATCCTGGGGTATTACTACCGCCAGCTGGACCGCTCCGAGCGCCATTTGGCCAAGAAGCTGCGCTATTTCAGGATGGCCGATCCCTTCCGGGCGTACCAGCAGCTGATGCCGCAGCTGCACGGCTGGCGCAAATCCGAGAACCCCTCCGACCTCAAGGAATATTTCACCAAGGACCGCTCCTACGTTTATCAGAGCGAACAGGAATTCAACGACTATATTAAGAGCTTCGGCAAGGAAGCCAGGGAAGCGTACCTGAGATCCGTGAAGAGAGTTTTGCTCTCGCCGGCCTCGGACGAGACGAAGGCCCGCTTCATCAACGGCAACAACCTGAGCTTCGACGACTCCGCTTTCATTCAGTTCACCACCAACGACCTCAAGCGCCCCAGGCACGAATTTTTCTGGCTGGAGGCGGTGGATTCCGAAGAGGCGGCCTGGGAATGGTGGCGGGAGAAAGACCCCATCCTTAAGAAAGCCAAGGAAGAGAAAGTCATCGCGGATTACAAGGACCTGCTTTTCCTGGCGGTGGATCCCTTCGAACACACCAACCGTTACGAGCTTTTGAAGGACGCGGCGGACGAGGAGCTTTACACCGCGTCCTTGCGGAACGAAGCCCCCGCTCAGGGACTGGACCGCCGACTCTTCAGGGTATCCCAGGGACGCCTGGGCTCCACAGGTTTCTCGCTGCAGCCGCCGCTGACGGTGTCCGAGCAGTTCAACCGCTGGCGCGAGCTGGGGCTCACTAATCTTCTGCACAATTATCTCCTGCCTCGCTCCAACGGTTTCTGGGCGGTGGTCAGGATAGACGGCGGCGAGGGAAAAAGGGCCGAGGCGGCTTTGAAACTAAGCGAGCTGCACGGCACCAACGACCTGCCGCTGGTCATCTGCGAAGGCGCCCTGAAGCTGGAATACCAGAAGAAGATGAACATCCTCATCAAGTGGGTGATGTTAAGCTGGCTCGTGGTCTTCGGATTGATCTTCGTATTGCAGACCATCAGGCAGTTCTTCCTGCACTTCCTCATGGGCAGGGGCTTCGTGCCGGAAGTCATGTACCGCTATTTCTCGCCCGGCGTCAGGGCCTATCTCATAAGGAACGGATACAAGACCTTCACCCACGTCATGACCTTCGAGGAGGTTCAGAAAAAGCGCGAGGCCGGACAGGAAGTTCCGGAAGTGATGGTTATGCGCGTGCACGAGAAGCGCGGCAACATCAGGAGGATCGACTCCCTGCAGATGGAAGCCGGATTCCGCTCCATCTGCCCCTCCGGCAAAGTGTATCTGAAGCGCGCCTACGGAAAGGGGATGAAGGAGCTGAGAAGGGAATTCATCAACATGCGCCGCATGAGCAGGAGAGGTCTCAAAGTTCCCAAGATATTGGGTTACTGCGAAGCCCAGTGGAAAGGCTATTGGTGCGGGTATCTTATGACCGCCAATTTGGATTCCCACATCCCCTTGGATTACTGGCAGACTTACATGGCGCCCTACCTTGAGCGCGAAGAGCGGGATAGGATAGTGAGGAGCCTCTCCAACAGTTTGGCCGGCACCATGCGCAGGGCCCACCGCCACGGCATCTTCAAACTTCAGCTTTTCGGCAAGCACATCTTTTTCGATCCGGAGAACCTGCAGTGGGGAGTGACTCTCATCGACGTGGAGAAGGCCTACTGCCTGAACGACACGGGGCTTTCCCTGCTTAGGCGCTTCCCCAAACTTTACTCCCGCTACATAGTGCCGGACCTGGCGTTTTTGAACCGCTACCTCTTCTGGGAATACTGGTCGCTCAGCGAAAGGCTCAGGATGTACGTCAATTACTGCCGCCGCTCCAAATACCCGGGCGCGGCCAAGCAGCCCCTGGACGCCGGCGAGAGGGAAAGATTGAATAAGATCGCCGGATTGTGCCTGAGAAAGGGCTACGGTCAGTACCAGAAAGTCGGGGACGTTTTCTTCAACGTGGCGCACTATTCCGAAATGAAGTACACCATGCCGCAGACTTTCAAAGAATTTTTCAGCATACAGTCCGACGAGAACGTCACCAGGAAGAAGGGGCGCACGGTGGTCAAGACCAGCTTCGGCGGGAAGACTTATTACCTCAAGCGCCACTTCGGCATGAAGCTGAAAGACGCCCTTATGGAATATTGGCGCCACGGCAGGAGAATGAGCAACGCTCGGTTGGAATGGAAAGCTATGCAGGCGGCGGATTCCCTGGGGATCCCCAACACGCCTTTCAGGGCCTTCGGCGAAAAATACAAGGGCTGGCGGGAAAAGAACTCCTTCCTTCTGACGGAGGCGCTGCCTCCCGGACGCACCGTGGAAGATCATTTCCGCGCTGGGATAGAATTGACTTTATCCGAAAAGATCCGCCTGGCCAAAAGGATCTCCGGCATCGCCAGGAAACTTCACTCCGCGGGCTACACCCATAAGGATTTTTACCTCGGCCACTTCTACGTGGTGGGGGATCTGAAGGGAGAGTATAAACTCCATCTCCTGGATCTGCAGAGGCTCTGCAAGGGCGCCAAGCTTTTGAACCGCTGGTCCCTTAAGGACATGACGGCGCTTTATTTCTCGGCCCTGCCTTTCCTTGAAAATTCCCTCATAACCAGAACCGACATGCTGAGGCTGTATCTGGCTTACGTCAAGCGCGGCAAACTGGAGGAGCGGGACAAAAAATTTCTCGCAAAACTCTTCTTGAAAGAAAAGAAGATAGCCGCCCACACCGAGAAACTTTTGGCGAAACGCCGGAAGAAGGGAGAGCTGGACGGCTTGGTGAAATAAGCAAAAAAGAAAGCGGACTCATGGAAGTCCGCTTTTTTTCCGTCTGCGACGGGCGCTTTTTTTTAAGCGTGCCTCCCAGGCAATATGAGGTTCAGTACGATGCCAACTATGGCCGCGAGCCCAATGCTGCTCAAGGAGAAGCTCCCCACCGTGAGCACGGCGCCGCCCACGCCGGCGGAGAGCATGGCCGTGGCGGGGTCGAGCCACACCAGAAGCGGCATCAGGACCATGGCCCCGAAGGCCACGAAGAGAAACTGGACGCCGACTATGGTCTTGCGGATGGGAGTTAGCTCTTGTTTCGTCATTGGGAATGTCCTTGTCGCTTCCGGAGGCTTGCGCGCTCCCTTGTAAAAAAACCGCCCGCGGTCCTTCAAAAAGGCGCGGGCGGAAAAACTGTCGCTCTGGGATCAGGCTTGCTGCTGCCCGGAGGCTGCTTCCTGAGCCTCCGCCGCGGGCTCTTCTTTCCCGGGCATGAAATTCAGGATGGCTTTCGTGGGGCAGTTCTGGAGGCACAGGCCGCACATGGTGCACTTGCCCTTGTCTATGACCGCCACCGCGCCCTCCATGGTTATGGCGCCCGCGGGGCAGTTCTTCAGGCATTTCTGGCAGCCGATGCAGGCGGTCTGGCAGAATTTCCTCTTCACCACCGGCTTGTCCTGGGAGACGCAGCCGACCTGGATGGAGCGGGAGAGGGGACCCACGGCGATGACTTTCTTGGGGCAGGCCCGCATGCAGCCGCCGCAGCCGCCGCAGATATCTGTGTCGATGACCGGCAGCTCGCCTATGTTAATGGAGATGGCGCCGAACTGGCAGGCCTTCACGCAGTCGCCCAGCTTCAGGCAGGAGAATTTGCAGGAGTAGGGGCCCTGGGCGGGGATGGCGGCCGCGGCGCAGGTCTTGGGGCCGTTGTAGTCCGTCTCGAAGGAGGAATGCCCCTGACAGCGCAGGTAGGCGACGTTCTTTTCAAAGGCGCCCATTTCCTGGCCCATGATGGCGCAGATCTTTTCAGCCACTTCCTTGCCGCCGGGAGCGCAGTGGTCGAACTCGGCTTTGCCCGCCGCCACGGCGGAAGCGTAGGCCGAGCAGCCGGCGAAGCCGCAGCCGCCGCAGTTGGCGCCCGGAAGGACTTCCAGCATGGCGTCCACCCTGGGATCGGTCTTGACGGAAAAGATCTTCGAGGCTATGGCGAGCCCGATGCCGAAAAGGAGGCCCAGGCCTCCCATACAGATAAGTGCGTAGAGCATTTCAAACCTGCGTTTTTAAAGGTTATCTTAAAATCGGGAAAATTTTAGCAGAAAGGCCGGGGGAATGCAATTTCAAACGCCCTTTCGGTTTGACACCGATTGGCCGAAAAAGTATAATATCTTTAATAATCTGTTAAGGAATATCTATGAAGATCACAAAACTGCTTTCAATTTTGGCTTTTCTTCTTCTCCTTTGCTCCGCCTCTTTCGCGGCGCCCTCCGCGGCTTCCGAGGAAGCGGTAAACAAGGCCTTGAAAACCGCCGACAAGTCCCTTACCTCCGCCATCCCGCTGCTTGAGAACGCGGAGAAGAACTTCCCCTTCCATCCGGCCAACATGGAGGTACTCTACCAGCTGGCCATGGCTTATGTGGAAGTCGGACGCTACGAAGACGCCAACAAGACTCTTGACAAGCTCTCCCAGCGCTACGGCAAATACGCCGACACCATCCAGCGCGTGGACGAAGCCAAGGTCGCCAAAGCCCACGTCCTGGTGGCCCAGGGCAAATACGACGAGGCGCTGGCGCTGGTCCAGAAATTCCTGAGGGAAGTGCCCAAGAGCCCCGCCAGGAACTCCGCCTACCTGGAGTACGCCAAAGTTTTGGTCAAGAAGGGCAAATACGACGAGGCGAAGAAGGCCATCGCCGACTTCACCAAGAACCCCAATCACGAGCTTTTCATTCCCTCCTCCTACGTGCTGGCGGAGATCTACGTCAGGAACGGCCAGTCCGACGAAGCGGAAAAGATGATGCGCAACATCCTGAAGACCATCAACAACAAGGACGTCAGGATCGCCACCTTCTACAAGCTGGGCGAAATATACCGCGGCTGCAGCAACTACGTGGGCGCCATCAACGTTTACCGCCGCATCAAGACGCCGGGCAAGAAGCCCGACGAGAAAGCCCAGAACGCCGGCATCCTTTGGGAGATCGCCCAGACTTACGAGCAGCTCGGCCATTTCCTGGAAGCCAGGATCGGCTTCGAAGGCATCATGCGCCTTTACCCCGAAGTAGAGTTTTCCACCCAGGCCTGGTTCAGGGCGGTCCAGAGCGACATTTCCGCCGGCGATTTTCAGCGCGCGGAAAAATCCTACGTTGATTTCATAAAAGCCCATCCCGGCAACGACGTGGCCGCCTCCGTGAGGCTGGCCATCGCCCAGGCCCTCATGGAGACCAACCAGTACAAGGAAGCCGTCAGGAACCTGAAGGCCGGACTTGAGGAATACAAGGAAGGGGAGATCGCCGAGAACATGTACTTCACCTTGGGCTCCGCGCTTTTGGGCGCCCAGGAGTACAAGGAAGCCGAGGACACCCTGAAGCAGTTCGCGGAAAAATTCCCGGAAAGCACCCTGGTGCCCCAGAGCTATCTGAGGCTGACGGAGGGCTACATAGAGCAGAAACGTTTCCAGGACGCCCTCAATTTCCTGGAGAAGACCATGGCGGACTTCCCGGATTTCGCCAAGGAATACAAGCTGGACGAATACGCCCAGGAGATCACGCTGGCTTACGCCACCGCGGAGGCGGAGCAGAAACACTTCGAGAAAGCCGAGGAACTCTGCGCCACTGTGACCCTGCCCAGGCTGAGGGAGCAGTCCCTCTACCTGCAGGCCGACATGTGCGTGAAGCAGGGCAGCTACGAGAAAGGCGTGGAAGTTTTGGAAAACATGCTCAAGGAATTCGAGGACAGCGATCTTCAGGCCGACATCCTGATGACTTTGGGCGGCGTTTACATGAACCAAAGGCAGTATGACAAGGCCAAGGAGACTTTCGACAGGGTGGTGGCCCTGGACAAAGAGGCCGCCCAAAAGTCCAAGCCCCTGGCGGTGCTGCAGAAGGCTTTCTGCTCCTATTACGCCAACGACATGGCGGGCATGAGGGAAAATTTGGAAGTCATCCTCAAGGATTACCCCTCGTCTCCGGAAGCCGGCGACGCCCTTTACTGGATGGCTTATTTCGCCAAGTCCGACCGCAAGTACGCCGACGCCGCGGAATACAGCGCCAGGCTCGTGAAGGAATATCCCGACCACGGCTACGCTCCGGAAGCCGCTTACGAAGTGGGCGAGAACAAGGTTCTTGGCAACAAATATTTCGAAGCGGTTGAGGCATTCAAGGAAGCCTACGCCAAATATCCCGAGACCGGCTTCGGCGCCCTTGCCCTGGTGAGAGTGGGCGAAGTTCTGGTCAGCCAGCAGTACTCCACGGAAGATTTTGAAAAAGAGCTTTCCGAGAAGAACGACCCGGCCTCCCGCATCGCGCTTCTGTCCATTCCCCTGAGAGCGGGGGACAGGGAGAAGACGGACGCGGCCCTGGCCAAGCTTGATTCTTTCAAGATGAACGAAAGCCAGAAGGGCTACGCCCTGGCCATGAAGGCCGGCGCTGAAAATTTGGCGGGCGCTTACAAGAAGGCCGCCCAAACCGCCGACGAGGCGCTGGAACTGACCAGGGCCAGCGGCGAGAACGTCGACGAGGCCCTCTTCCAGCGCGCCGAGGCGGCTTTCCTCGCCGGCGATCATGCCGAGGCGGTCGAATACTACGACGAAATGCTGCAGAACTTCGTGGTGCCCAACGCCCAGGTCAGGATCACGGCGCTTCTGAACCGCTCCCAGTGCGCCTTGGAGGCGAAGGATTCTGCCACCGTTGACAAGTACTGCCAGGAAGCCCTCTCCCTGAGGCCCAGCGCCAAGCAGTCCGCGGCCGCGGGCCTGATGCGCGCCCAGGCCAGCCAGGCCGCCGGCAAGACCAAAGACGCCGCCCAATTCTACAAGCGCGTGACGGTGCTTTACGGCAAGATGCCGGAATACGCCGTGCCCGCCTACAAAGGGCTCATAGCCTGCTACAAGAAGCTCGGTCTGACGAACGAACTGAACGACGCCCAGACCCAGTTCAAGGCCCGCTATCCCAACGAAGCTGAATAAAATTTAAGGAAAGATATATGAAGATCCAGAAACTTACGGTTTTGCTTGCCGCTTTGAGCATATCGCTCGCGTACGGCGACGAGCTGGTCTTAAACAACGGCGCCCGCTACAAAGGCTCCATTTCCCGCAACGCCAAGGGCCAGGTGGAGATCTCCACTTCCAAGGGCACTTTCTCCTATGACGACGACAAGGTCTCCTTCAAGCAGACCAAGATCAACGAGCCCGGCGATTACACGGATTTTCAAACGGCCCTGAAGAAGAAAGACTTCGCCAAGATCAAGACCATCTCCGCCGCCTGGGGCAAGCGCTTCCAGGGAATGCCGGTCAGATGGAACGAAATGGCCCTTTACGGAAAAGCCCTGGTGGCGGTGAACGACAAGAAGAAAGACGAGGCTATCCAGATCTTCGACGAATATTTCAAATTATTCCCCAAGGGCGTCTACAAGGGCGAAATTGACGTCATGAACCTTGACCTCAGATCCGACAGCATGAGCAAGGAAGAGCTCATCAAGACCTACAGCGACATCCTTGAGAAGAACAGCGGCTCCGAAGCCGCCAACGCCAGGATGCACCTGGCCCTGGCCAAGCTGCAGCTGGAGGCGGGGGACAACTGGAAAGCCCTGGAGAACTTCGCCTCGGTGGTGGTCCTTTACGGCGACATCCCCGACCTGGAGACGGAAGCCCTTTGGGGCTGCGGCTCGGCTTACGAGGCCATGGGACAGACGAAAAACGCCCTCTTCTACTACGAGCAGATGGCCGAGAACAAGGACTGCCCCTACAAGGACAAAGCCAAGGCCAAAGTCAAGGAACTCAAGAAATAAAATTTGAAAAATAAAAACAATCAATAACAATCCCTTCAATCAAAGGAGAAAACCATGTCCAAAAAGAACTTCAGTTTGTTACGCCTGGCGGCCTTCCTGACCGTTTTCCTGGCCCCCTTAATGGCCTTCGCCGACGAAGTGGCGGAGAACGCCGAAGGCGCTGAGGAAGCCGCTGCCGAAAGCGTCAACCTCATCGACCTTATCTTTGTCAAAGGCGGCGCCTTCATGTACCCCATCGTGCTGCTTTCCTTCTATATGGTCTATCTGATCATCGACGCCATCCTTGTTATCCGCAAGAAAAAACTCATGCCGGACGAGACCGTCAAGTATCTGAGGGAAAACTTCCACAAGGACAAAGTCGAGGAATGCGACAAGTACTGCCAGGAGCACCCCTGCGCTCTGACCGTGGTGGTCGGCCACGCCATCACCGCCGAAAAGAAAGGCAAAGGACCCCTGGGCATGCAGGAAGCCGTGGTGGAATACGGCGGCCGTCTCGCCAACGATCTGAGAGCGAGAGTGGCTTACCTGAACACCGTCGCCACCATCTCTCCGATGCTTGGTCTTCTGGGCACGGTCTCAGGTATGATCAAAGCGTTCTCTAACATCGGCGCTTCCGGCGTGGGCAAAGCCAGCGCCCTGGCCAACAACATTTCCGAAGCTCTGATCACCACCGCCGGCGGCCTGGTGGTCGCCATTCCCGCCCTGGCGGCCTTCTTCTTCTTCCGCAACCGCATCACCGAGACCATGGTGGCCGTGGAAGACGAGATCGGCGAACTCATCGAGCAGTACTAAATTTTCAGCGATTTTAAACCGTTAAGAAAAACGGAGAAAAACCGGTCATATGAAATTCAGAAAGTTTAACATCGAAGATGTGCCGATGCAGACGACCTCGCTTATCGACATCGTCTTTCTGCTTCTCATTTTCTTCATCGTTTCTTCGCAGTACAAGAACATGGAGGTGGAGACGGAAGTGACGCTGCCTATAGCGGACTCCGCCAGCGTGGTGCAGGCGGAGGGCGTGGACGAGATCACGCTGAACGTCACTGCCAAAGGCAACATCAAAGTGGGCGGCGATGTCTTCAGTATGGAGCAGCTGACTAAGGCTCTGCAGACTGAAATAGACGCGGATCCGAGCCGCGAGCGCCGCGTCATCATAAGAGGCGACAAGAAGTGCCTTTTCGGAAGGACCATGAGGCTTATGGCCGCCTGCGCGGAAGCGGGGCTTTGGAACGTCTCGTTTGCCGTTTACCAAGAAGACCAAGGTGAAAATTGAGGCATTATGAAATTCAAAAGCGAACCAGATAACGATGTCCGCGACATGGATATTTCCTCCATGTCGGACGTGGTCTTCCAGCTTCTCATTTTCTTCCTAGTGGCCACCAACATCCAGCAGGAGGAATCCCAGCTGAAAGTCGCCATTCCCGTGGACCAGCAGGCTACCGAGGCCCAGGCCGTGGATCTGGCGGAGGAAGTGGTCATAGACATCTATGACAACGGAGAAGTTTACTGGAACGGACAATACGTGGACAGCCCGGACAGCGTGGACATGCCTGAACTGAAGAACATACTCTACGAGCTCAAGCAGGCCTATCCCAACCAGTCCGTGGTCATACGCGGTCAGAGAGACACCCAGCACCAGAGGATCGTGGCGGTCTTGAACGCCTGCGCCTTTGCGGGTATCGATCAGATAACATTCCCTTCGGATCCTACGATCTATATTGACTGATTATGAAATTTAGTTTAAAAGAGTTTCTGAAGAAGAACTATCTCGCGATGCAGCATGCCGAATCCGTGACCATCACGATCGTGCTGCACGCCATAATGTTCGTGGCCTTCGCCTTCATCATCGTTTCCCAGTCGGAAACGGCCAAGGAGACCATCAAGACTTTCTTCAAGAAGCAGGAGGAAAGGCAAATTGAGCCGCCCAAGCCGGTGGTCCAGCCCAAGGACATCCCGGTCACCATGGCTCCTCCGCCCCCCAGGACGGAGAACATGCCTGACATCAACGACCGCATGATGGTCAAAAAAGACATCACCTCCAAACTGCTTCCCAAGACTCAGGTCATCATGAAGAAGACCAAGATCGAGTTCGACACCGCCAAGGAAGTCGGCCGCGGCGTCAGGCAGAAGATGAATTCCGATTACCGCAAGAAATACGGTGTGGCAGGACATGGCAGCACCGTGGAGGCGGTCATCGACAAATTCGTCGTCGTGCAGTACGAAGGCGGAGACTGGTATTGCGAGCTGGTGAAGAACGACAAGGGCGTGGACGGAGCCCACGGCACCATCCCGAACCTTATCGGCGAGATCAGGAAGAGGACCAACATCCGCGTCAACCAGGACACCGTGACGGTGGTGAGGGCGGACTCCAAGGAGATCCACGAAAGCCCCTTCGTTTACTTCACCGGTCACGACAACTTCGTCCTGACGGAGGCGGAAGTGGAGAACCTGAGGGCATACATCCTCCAGGGCGGCGCCATCATCGCCAACAGCGCCCTGCCCGGCAGGCGGTCCCGTTTCGACATGGCTTTCCGCCGCGAGATGAACAGAGTCATGCCCAACTTCCCGCTGCACCAGATCGACATGAAGCACCCCATTTACGAGGCCTTCACGATCTTCAAGGAAGTGCCGGAGGGCATGAACTACTGGAAGGAGCCCCTGGAAGTCATCGAGGTGGACGACCGCATCGCGGTCATCTACAACCTGAACGACTACGGCGAGATGATGTGGCCGGTGGTGATCAACGGTTTCACGGAGATCAAGCGCGGCTGGGCCGCCAACGTCCCGGGCTGGTGCTACGAAGGCAACCTGGCCAGGTACAACGGAGGCGTCTGCGTCAACGTCAACTCCATTCCCCACATCGACAACGCCCACAAGATGTTCATCAACATGCTGGCTTATCTTTTGACCAGATGACATGGCATTCTTAGGCGTCATAACCTTTGTTCTCCTGGCTTCTCTTTTGAGGGGGAAGCGCGCTTTCAAAAAGTGGCCCTGGAGAATAGTGGCGGGCGGTCTGCTTTTACAGGCCGCCTTCCTTTTTCTTCTGAAGCCCGACGGCGCCGCCTACAAATATCTGGGCGGCTTCTTCAAACTTTTGGGAGAGTCCGCCGCGGCCGGCGGCAGGAGCGTTTTCGGCAGCGTGGACATCAGGATGTACTTCGCCCTGAACTGCCTCTGCACGATCATAATGATCTCGGCTTTCATGGGCGTGCTTTACTATCTCGGGATACCGCAGAAGATCATTTCCTGGATCGCAAAATTATTTAAAAAACTCTTCGGCATCGAGGGTTCCGCCGCTTTCGCCGCGGCCTGTTCGATCTTCTTCGGAGTGGGCGTCACGGCGAGCATTCTGGCGCCTTACATTCCCAAGATGAGCAAACGCTCTCTGATGATCCTTCTGGTCTCTTCGCTTGCCACGATCTCTTTCGCCCTGATGCCTCTGCTTGCAAGCATGGGCATTTCCTCCGGCGACCTTGTGCTCGCCAGCTTCATGTCGGCGCCCTCCGCCGTGATGTTCGCCGCGCTCATGTGCCCGGAAGAGGAGGAGGTCGCGCCTGAGGGCGAAATAAAGGCCGATCTATTGTCAGGCAGGGGAATTGCCGAATCCTTCGCGAAAGGGGCCATGACAGGCCTCAAATTGGCCGTGAGCGTCATCGCCATGCTCATCGCGATCTCCGCCGCCATTTATTTCATAAACAAGCTGCTGATCGCCCCCAAAACTTTTTTCCCGAATTATCCGGAGATCTCGCTCCAGGGCCTCTTCGGGTTCATTGGCTGGCCTTTCGCTTTCCTTATGGGCGTTCCCGCCGCGGAATGTTCGAAGGTCGGCTACGTTTTGGGCTGCAAGGTCGTCCTGAACGAAATTGTCGCATACCAGGAGCTGCTTAAGATAGCGGAGGCGGTCTCCCCGAAAACGCTGAGGATCGCGACCTTCGCCTGCTGCGGTTTCGCGAATTTCGGGACCGTCGCCATCCTCTTCGGACTCATCTCTCCCTTGCTTGACAAAGACAGGCTGGAAGCCTTTTCGAATCTGCTCTTCAGAGCGCTTTTGGCCGCGGTGCTCGCGTCCTTTACCACCGCCGCGCTGCTCGCGGCGATATTTTAATTCTTCTGCCAACGTTTCAGGCGGCGCAGGCGCGGCAGCTTGCCTTCGTCTATTTCCCAGACCTTTTCCTGGTCCCAGGTTTTGTAGGTTTCCTTTTGCAGCATTTCCCGGCTGTTCAGAAGGCCCTGCTTGGGATTCCTGGAAGTGTGCAGCATCTCCGCGTTGCAGAAAGAATCTTTGGTCATTACGTTTGCGTCGTTTTCATGGAAGGGATGCACAAGGTACGACGGGCGGTTGCCGGCGAGTTTAAGATTCCCCAGGCATCTGTATATCGCGCCGTCGTTCTGGCCGAAAATCACTGTAATGGATCCGGAGCCGTAGCTTGAATAAGGCTCGAAGCGTCTCCCTTTGCCTTCCGTTCCGGCGTAGAAGGAGTCGTGGGTCTCGCGCTGAAGCTGCCGGCACTTGCCTGAGACGCTGCAGTCTTCGAATATGGAGAGCTTGGAATAGGCGGCTATGCCGGAGAGGCCGGAATGCTTGTTGTCGTACTCGAAGTCGGTGGCGCATTCGGAAACGTAGGATTTTTCAACCACCACCGCCAGACCCACAAGGGACTTTAGGGCGGACAGGCGGCCGCTTAAATAGCAGCCTTCCACCCGGCAGGTGTTTATTTGGAAAGCCAGACCGGCGGCGTGCAGTTCGGCGGTGAGGTCGGAATTTACCACGGCCAGGTCCTTGACGCCGCAGACGAATTTTCTTTTCCTAAATTTGTCCGCCACCGCGTCGCTCATGGCTTCCCAGGTGTCCCAGCGGCTCATTTTACCGGGCCGCCCGATGTTTCCGAAAAGCGAGGCGTATTCTTCCTTGGGCCTGTTGATGTAAAGGTTCGATATGCAGTGCCCGTTGCCGTCGAAAAAGCCCAAAAACGGCGGGAATTCGCGCTTCTTGTCCGAAGGCTTAGCGACGAGAGGCTCGGGCGCGCCGATGGGGGAGAAGCCCCGGCCTCCGTCCCAGTCCCTGGTTTCCGAGGCGTCTATGTCGGCGGTCATTTTATAGTATTTTCCCTCGGAAGAGGCGACGTTCTCCCTCATCCAGACCAAGTTCTCAAGGCAGTTTATGAGATAAGGCCTTTCGGCGCTGCCGTCTCCCAGGGGGGCAAGCGCTTTGTTTTCCGCGAAGGCCGCCGACGCGGCCAGCGCGATCAATAAGGAGGCAAGGAAAATTTTCATAAACGCGCCGTATGATCTTCAAACTCTTTTTCATAATTATACCGAAAATTAGTCCTTGTCTTAACTTGCAGCGGAATTTGCCAGGCGCGGCCAGGCCGCATATCCCCCGCAGGGAGCGTGGGATTGCCCCTTGTTGCTTTTTAAACCCTCTTTTGGTATTATACTCATATGTTTAGAAACTTCTTTAAGCAAAGAAGCGGGTGGGTTCATCCGCTTTTTTTGTTTTCTGAAATCAATAATTGGAGGCAATTGGAAAACTATGAAGGAGATCTTAGCTCATATCAAGGCCCTTGAAAAGGAAAACGGACTGGACGCCGGAACCGTCACCGAGATCCTGGAAAAAAGCATTGAGGCGGTCGCCCGTAAAAAGGAAGACCTCCCGCCTATCAAAGTCAGGATAGACGAAGAAGGCAACATAATTATGGAGAGCACCATCACGGTCTGCCCGGAGGATTATATCGACAGGCTCCGCAACGAGGAAGGCTTTGAAGCCGGCATCCCCGAAGATGAAAGGCTCGAGAACCCCATGACCATCCAGGAAGCCAGGCGCTATTATCCCGACGCCGAACTCGAGGAGGGCGACCAGATCACCCAGAATTACAATTACGACGCGACTTTCGGACGCATAGACGTTCAGACCATCAGGCAGATCACTTCCCAGAAGATCAAGGAAGCCAAGAAGAACATGATCCTGAACGAGTACAGGGACAAGATCGGCGATCTGGTCCCCGGAACGATCCAGAGGATCGAGCACGGCTCCTATATCGTGGAACTTGATCGCACGGAAGCCAGCCTGCCCCGCAGGGAGCAGATCCCCAGGGAGCATTTCAAAGTCGGCGAACGCATAAAAGCCGTGGTCTGCGACGTGAAGGAAGAAGACGACCGCAAGGGCCCCAGGGTCATCTTGTCCCGGGCCGTGCCCGCCATGATCCTGCGCCTTTTCGAGATCGAGGTCCCCGAGATCTACGACGGCATCGTCGAGATCAAGTCCGTGGCCAGGGTGGCCGGCAGCCGCAGCAAGATCGCGGTCCTGAGCCACGATCCCAAGGTGGACTGCGTGGGCGCCTGCGTGGGCGTCAGGGGCGCCAGGGTCAAATCCGTCGTCCAGGAGATCAACAATGAGAAAGTCGATATCGTCAGATACAGCGACGATCTTGAGACTTTCGTGAAGAACGCTCTCGAACCCACGGAACTTATGCAGTTCTACTGCGGCGACGAGGATGACAACAGCTCCATGGTCGTGGCCGAGGTGCCGGACGACCAGTACGCCGCCACGATGGGCATAAAGGGCCAGAACGTCCGCATGATCTCCAAGCTCATCGACCACCCCTTCTCGGTCATACCCCATTCGAAAGCCCTGGAATATCAGGCTGCCGAGGATGAGGAAGAAGCCGAAGGAACTGCCGCCCCCTCAGGAGAACAGGAAGAGGAATGATCCATTTTGCCGCTAAGCAAGAAACCCGGAAAAACTGCGGATCAATTTGCCATGCAAAAGGAAGGTGATCGAAGATGAATTCGAACAATTTGAACGAATTATACGAATATTACGAAGACGAGTACAAGTGCCGGAACAACGAGAACGACAGAAGCGCCCTGCGAAAGAATATCAGGGATCTTCTGAAAGAATACGGGAAGGAAGCGCTTGGTTCGGACGGCAAGCTTAACGCCAAGTTCGCTATTAAACTGAGGAATGATCTGGCCGAAAAAATGTTGACCAGAAAAAAGAATCAGGAGAAGAACAAGCAGAACCTGGCCAAGGCTTCTTCCAAGAAGGCTGGAGCGCCGGCCGCCGAGGCGGAAGATGTGAAGAAGCCGGCCGCGGTGAAAAAGACAGCCGCCCCCAAGGCCAAGACGGCTTCCAAAACCGCCAAAGCGCAGGAAGAAACTGCAACTGAAAAGAAGACCGCGGACAAGACAAAAGCGGCCGCGGCGGAAAAGAAGACGACAAAAGCCAAGAGCTCTTCCGCCGCCAAGGAGAAAGAAGAAGCGGCCGCGGCCAAAACGCAGCCCATTTCCCCCAAGACCCGCAAAAAAGAAGAGCAGGCCAAGGCGGCGGAGGAAAAAAAGCGCCGGGAAGAGGAAGAGCGTCAGAAAAACGTTTCCGAGGAAGAAGACGCCGAGAAAGACGCCAGGAAGAAAAACCTGGACAACGTCTCCGACTCCAGGGTCAAGGTCGTCAAAGTCAAAAAGGTGACCTTCAGCCGCCCGACCCCCCAGCCTCAGGAAGGCCCCAAGGAAGAGCCTCCTGAGGAGAAATTGGCCGTTCCTGAAACCCCGCCCGCTCCCAAAACGGCCGAGGAAGAAAAGCCCCAAGTCCAGGAGATCCCCGAGGACAAGAAACCTGAAGCCGCCACCCCGCCTTCGCAGGAAAAGCCCGAGGCCGAAAAGCCCGCGGAAGAAACGAAGGGCGGCGATAAAGTAAGCGCGCCGCCGGAAACGGCTCAGCCCGCCCCCGAGCCTCCGGAAGACAAGAAACCTGCCGAAGAAACAATTCAGCCGGCCCAGCCGGAAGAAAAGAAAATATCCGACGTCGTGAAGCCTGTCTCCACGATGTCAGTGGAATCCTACGTGGCCCAGCAGCAAAACAATCTTCCCAGGGCCACCGAAACGGTTCCTCTCGACCGCCTGAAAGGCTGGCGTCCCCCTGAACTGAGCAAGAAGAAATCTTCCCAGAAGAGCGAGAGCCGTCCCGGCGACCGCAAGGCGGCCGGAAAAGACGCCTCCAAGGAACCCGCCGAGCCAATGGGCGACGTCAACCGCAAAGGCGACAGCCGCCGCGGCAAAAAGGATAAGGGCAAGGAGAAAGATAAAGACAGGGACCGCGCTTCGATAGAAGAGAAGATGAACAGGCCCCGCATCTCCTCCCAGGCTTCCCTGCGCAGGCAGAACGCCGACGAAAGGGCGGGAGAAGAAGGCGAATACAGGATCCGCCGCAGCAAGAGCAAAAAGCAGCAGACCCAAGCCCAGCCCACCAAGGCCGACATTGTAAAAGGCGACATCAAAGTTTCCGTGCCCATCACCATCAGGGATTTCTCCCAGGAGATCGGCGTCAAGGTCGGCGAGATCATAAAGGTCTTTATGCAAATGGGCGAGATGGTCACCATCAACAGCATGTTAGACCAAGCCAGCGTCGAGATAGCCTCGGAGGCTCTGAACATCAAAGTTCAGGTCAAGAGCAAAGAGGAAGACCTCGAGGCCGAGACCTTCAGCGAGGAAGGCTTCGAGGAAGAACTCACCGCGGAAGAAGTTCCCAGAGCGCCTGTGGTGGTCTTCATGGGACACGTTGACCACGGCAAAACCTCCCTTATCGACGCCATCAGGCAGAGCAAAGTCGCCCAGGGCGAATCCGGCGGCATTACCCAGCACATCGGCGCTTATGAAGTGGACACCAAAGAAGGACACATAACCATCATCGACACTCCGGGGCATGAGGCTTTCACCACCATGCGCGCCCGCGGCGCCAAAGCCACGGATATCGCCATCCTTGTGGTGGCCGCTGACGACGGCATCATGCCCCAGACGCTGGAAGCCATCAACCACGCCAAGGCAGCCAACGTCGCAATAATAGTGGCCATCAACAAAATGGACCTGCCCGGCGCCAATCCCGACAGAGTCATCAGGCAGCTTTCCGAAAACGACATCCTCGTGGAGGATTGGGGCGGCGATGTATTGTGCGTCAGAGTTTCCGCCCACACCAAGGAAGGCCTCGACAAACTGCTCGAAGACATCAGCCTCCAGGCTTCCATGATGTCAATCACCGCCAGGAACGAAGGACCCGCGGAAGGCGTGGTTTTGGAATCCGAACTGAATCCGGGCCGCGGCACCAGCGTAACGCTCCTGGTCCAGAAAGGCAAACTGAAAGTCGGCGATCCCATCGTTTGCGAGACCTGCTACTGCAAGGCCCGCGCCATGATGAACTACAGGGGCGAAAGCATAAAGGAAGCCGGTCCCAGCCAGCCTGTTCAGATCCTGGGCTTCACCGAAGTTCCCCAGCCCGGCGCCAAGTTCAAGGTGGCCGCCAGCGAGAAACTGGCCAAAGAGCTTACTGACAAGCGCAAGGAAGAGGAGCGTATCAAGAACATTGATACAAAAGCCGGCGCGACCCTGGAGAATTTCTTCACTACGATGCAGAACGTCGATTCCTCCACAAAGGAGCTTCCGCTTATCGTCAAAGGCGACACCAAGGGCACCACGGAAGCTGTGAAATCGGCTCTTGAAAAGCTTTCAACCAACGATGTGAAAGTCAAGATCCTTCACAACGCCGTGGGCGACGTCACTGAAAACGACGTCAATTTGGCTTACGCCAGCAAAGGCATCATAATCTCCTTCAAGACTTCCGTGTCGGAAGCCACCCGATCCTTGGCCAAGGCCAAGGGCGTCGAGATAAGGCGCTACGACGTCATCTACCACGCAACGGAACAGATCCAGAAAGCTCTCCTGGGCCTTCTGGAGCCCACCTTCCACGAGGAAGAGACCGGCGTCGCGGAAGTCAGGCAGCTCTTCACTATCAACGGCTCTGTGGTTGCCGGCTCCCACGTTATCAGCGGTGAAGTGCACCGCGCGGACAAGGTGAGAGTGATGAGAGGCAAAGAGATGCTTTTCGATGGCGATATCCAATCTCTGAAGCACCTCAAAGACGACGTCAAGGAAGTGCGTTCCGGCTATGACTGCGGCATCTCGCTGAGCGGCTTCGACGGTTTCGCCGAGGGCGACAAGCTTCACGCATACAAGATGGTCCAGGACGGCCTGGCGGAATGATATGGCTGTCGCTAGAACGCTGAAGATAAACGAGCTCCTCAAAAGAGCCATGTCGGAGATCATCCAGGACCGCTACCGCGACCGCAAGGCGCCCTGGATGACCATCTCCCGCGCCGAGACCAGCAGGGACTTGAGGTTCTGCAAGATCTACCTCACGGTGCTGGGAGACGAGAGCAAAGAAAAAGAAGCGCTGTCCAAACTGAAAGAGGACACGCCCAGGATCCGTTTCATCCTGGGACATAAAGTCGATCTGAGGATCGTTCCCAATCTGGAGTTCGCCATTGACGAAGACCTGAAGGAAGCTCTCAAAGTCGACGCCCTCATCGAGAAGAACGGTCCCATCCCGCCGCCCCCGGAAGAGGAGGAATAAGATGAAGATTGGTGTGGAGGAAGCCTCCCGGATACTCGCGGGAGCCAATGACGTTCTCTTAGTCGGCCACACCGATCCCGACGGCGACTGCCTCGGATCTCTTTACGCTCTCGCAAAAGCCCTCAAATCCGACGGCAAAAACGCCCTGGCCGTCATAAAAAAGCCCCTTCCCGCCAAGCACCGCTATCTTGCGGACCTTCTCACGCCCGAAACAAAGATCCCCCCAAAGGCTGATCTCATAATAGTTCTCGACACCGCGCGGACCGCCCGCCAGGACTTCGCTCCCGCGGAGCTTCCCGAAGCCCCCACGCTCTGCATAGATCATCACCTCGGCGATCACGAGGAATACGGCAATTCTTTCTATGACGAGAAGTGCGCCGCCTGCGCCATCCTCGTCTACCGCGTCATCCGGGAACTCGGGATCGAAATAGACAATAAGATAGCCGACGCCCTGTATACCGGCATAGTGACGGACACCAATTCCTTCACAAACCAGAACACCACGGAGGAAGCCTTTCAGGTCGCTACGGAACTCGTGAGACTCGGCGCCGATCCCGGAAAGATCGCCGCCTACGTTTACGGTTCCCTTACCCCAAACGATCTTGCGGCGCTTTCCAAATCCCTCGCCAGCCTTGAACTCTACTACAACGACACAATAGCCATCCTCACGTTGAAAAAGGAATGGACCGGCGGCCGGCACATCGACACCGAGCTTTTCGTCAACTACGCCCGCAACCTCATAACGACAGAGCTTGCCGTCATGATCATTGAGACCGACACGGGCGTCAGGATCAACCTGAGATCCAAAGGCGGTTTCGACGCCAGGGCTGTGGCAGTGGAACTGGGCGGCGGGGGACACAAGGCCGCCGCCGGCATCAGGATGCAAGCCACCATAGAGGAAGCGAAGGCCGCTCTCTTAAAAGTCATTTCCGAAAAGATATGATCGAAAAAGATCTCATCATAGTGGGCGCCGGCCCCGCCGGCCTGACCGCGGCCATCTACGCCGCCACTTCCGGAACGGACCTGCTGGTTATTTCCGGCTTCACAGGCTCGGCTGCCGCCACCGCGCCCGCCGTGGCCAACTATCCCGGCTTTCCCGCTCCCATCGCGGGGGCCGAGCTGGTGGCGAATTTTGAGAACCAAGCCAAAAATCTCGGCACGCAGATCGAAAGCGATTCCATAGAGGAAATAACGAAGAACGAAGACGGCACCTTCACCCTGAAGGGAACGCTAAACACCTACGCAGCCAAGGCCGTCATCTACGCCGCGGGAGCGTTGGCCCGGCGCCTCCGCCTCGCTGAAGAACCGAAATACTTCGGCAAGGGCGTCTCCGTCTGCGCCACCTGCGACGGGCACTTCTTCAAAGGCAAAGACGTAGCCGTGGCGGCGGGGGACAAGACAGCGCTCTCCGAGGCGATCTATCTGGCCAACATTTGCCAAACCGTCTATTACGTCACAAAGGACCAGGAAGTCCCCAAAGAGCTCGCGGCCTTATCCAATATCGTCCCGAAGACGAACGCCGCTATTTCGGCCCTCCAGGGCGAAAAAAGGCTGGAAGCCATCGAGCTCACGGACGAGACAACAAAAACAAAAGAAACAATTCCTGTCCAGGGCCTCTTCACCGCCGTGGGGCATGATCCCGAAACGGCTCCTCTCAAAAACCTGCCCGTCCTGGACGAAAAAGGCGCGGTCATTACGAACTCGGACGCCTCCACTCCCGTGCCCGGCCTTTTTGCCGCCGGCGACGTAACTAAAGGCGCTATAAGACAGATCGTCTTCGCCGCCGATTCCGGCATGCAGGCCTTCCTCTCCGCGAGAAAATACCTCCGCTCCCTGAAATAAGAATTTCCTTATCGCGATTTATACGCATTAGTTCAGTCTGTTTTTAAAACGATCGAATTCGAGCGGTTTAAAAGCAAAGCCAAAATTAGACAGAAATGTGCAGGTTGGTCTTGAATTTTAAGCAAAAATGTGCAATAATATGCCTAGAAAACTGACAAAAATGTGCGAAAACACTCTCAAAAACTTGCAAAAATGTGAAAGTTGGCTTGGGCAAAGGAGATAAAAATCATGAAAAGAGAGATCGAAAGCAAGCTAAAAAATTGGAAGAGTTCCAAGAGGCGCAAACCCCTAGTGATGATGGGGGCGCGTCAGGTCGGCAAGACCTGGCTTATGCAGGAATTCGGCAAGCATAATTTTGCCAGAACCCATTACTTCAGTTTTGATGCCCAGAAAAGTTTGGCTTCGCTGTTTAACGACAACATAGATCCCAAAGACCTCATGCTCAAATTGTCTGCTTTGAGCGATTCCAAGATCGACACGAAAAATGATCTGGTGATCTTCGATGAGATACAGGAATGTCCGAACGCCTTGAATTCTCTGAAATATTTTCAGGAAAATTGTCCGGAACTGGCCGTTATGGCGGCCGGAAGCCTGCTTGGTGTGAGGCTCTCCGGGAGGCGTGGCGAAAAAAGCAAGAGCGAAGCGCCCGCAAGATCGTATCCGGTCGGGAAAGTTGAACTGCTGGATATGGAGCCCATGAACTTTGCGGAATTTCTTCGCGAATACGATGAAAGGCTTTGCTCTTTTTATATGGGAATATCCGGTCGAGAAGAGATCCCGGAGATATTCCATAAGAAACTGCTGGACGTTTATGATCTATATTTGTTCACGGGCGGAATGCCAGAAGTGGTGTCGGAATATTTGGAAAATCACGATCCTCAGGTTGCGCGCAAACAACAGAGAGATCTTATAGCTCTTTACGAGGACGATGTCGTAAAGTACAACGGGGAAGTGGACGCCGCTAAAATTCTGGCCGTATTGCGGTCTGTCGTTCCCCAGCTGGCCAAGGCTAATGAGAAATTTGTTTACGGAGCGCTGCGTAACGGCGCACGCGCCAGGGAATATGAAAACGCTATCGAATGGCTTGTTTCCGCTCGCATGATCAGGCGCGTCAACAATCTTACGGCAATGCGGTTCCCGCTTGCCGCTTACGAGGAACGTTCCGCTTTTAAAATCTATCACCTGGATGTCGGTTTGCTGCGCGAGGCGGCGGGCATTCCGCAGTCGCAATTGGCGACAAATGCCAGCTTTGATTTCAAAGGGCCTTTGGTGGAAAATTACGTGTTGCAGCAGTTGTTCGGTCACGGAGAAGGGAAAGCGTACTATTATTCCGAAAGATCGAACAAGGAAATAGATTTTGTTCTTCAGCTCGGGTCTGATATCGCTCCAATTGAAGTTAAAGCGGGAACCGATAAGCTGAGCCCATCTTTCAAATCGTATGTTTCGGTGAATCAGCCTAAATATGCCGTGCGGTTCTCCAGGCGCAATCTTTGCAAAGACGGAGGTTTTGTCAATATTCCGCTTTATTTAGCGTCCAAATTTGAAGAGTGTTTCAAGTAATTGATTATGAAAAAAGGCCTGGCAAACGTGAGGTGACCCCCAAAACTTGGACAAAAATTAATTAAGTTAGTTTTGAATTAAATCTATATTGAACGGGACTCATTCCGTTCAATGCTAGAGAGATTCTATCATTATTGTAGTACTCAATGTACTCTTTCAATCTGCGGACGAATTCGTCCGCAGATTGAAATTTTTCTC
>JAGCGH010000140.1 GCA_017649705.1 bacterium | reverse complement strand
TCCTGAAAAACCTTTTCTCATCAACAAGATCGAGCATCTGGTCTGGCTGAGTGAAAACATGGTCCAAAACCGCGGAAAGCATTTTCTCATGACCGCGGACATAGACGCCTCCGAGACAAGATCCTGGGACAACGGCAAAGGCTTTCTTCCCATCGGATGGACGAAAACGCGAAAAAACTTTAATAATGCAAACGTTTATCAAGCAGACACCTTCATCGGCCATTTTGACGGCGGCGGGCACACGATCTCAAACCTCTATATAGACAGAAAAGATCTCTGCGCCACGCTTTTCTCCAAAATAGGCTCCGCTGATCTCATAAGCTATGTTCTCGTGACCAACAGATTCAATCAGGAGTTGTCCGACGCCATGGTTCGCCTTGAAAAGCCGACGACAGTGAAAAATCTGGCCCTCGTTAATTTTTCCTTCGACGGAAAGAGTTCCGCCGCCGGTCTTGCCGCTTCCGTAAGCGAATGCAGAATAGAGAATGTGTATTTGTCGGGAAAATTGGAAAGCGAAGGCGTCGCCTCCGGCTATGCCAGTTTGGGCAAGAACTCCGTCTTTTTAAACTGCGAGACCGACATTGAATTCAAAAACCGCTACTGCCAGGCCGCCGGTTTCATTATGGAAGCCGACAACGTGCTTTTCAGAAATTGCCGCTGCCTGGGAGAATTCAAAGACAACTACGCTCCGGTCCAGAACAACAGTACAGCCGCGGGCGGCAACGGCGGCCTCAGGAGAGTCGGCGATCCCAGGAAGATCGGGCAAACAGATATTTACTGTGTGTCAAAAGGAACAGCCTTCCTGGACAGATGCCTGATCCTGACAAAAATGAACGGTTACAAAAACTGGGACATGATGCATGTTTTCGGAGATTCCAAACACATCATAAACTCCTTTTACAGCAAGGACAACCTTAGGGACGACCCGAAGCATCACTCGGGAACCGCCAACAGCAAGCTTATGACAAAGGAGAATTACCGCGATTGGGATTTCGACAATATTTGGGAAATAGAGGAAGGCAAAAGTTTTCCGAAACTCAGGAGCATCGAAAAAATGCTGTCAGGCTCACGGAATTAGCGATGCGCGGCAGATTCTCCAAAACTTCTAAAACGATCAAAGAAAAAAGCAGGCTTGCATGAGCCTGCTTTTTTCTTTGCAAAAACTTTCAAGTCTTTACTTGACTTCCACCATGTCGATGACAAGGGTGCCGTTTTCGTGACGGACGGAGGGAACCGTCTGCTGCTCGGTCTGGGGGGCGGCTTCAGCCGTTTCTTCGATCTGAGCGGGTTCCTGAACGGATTCCTTTTCTTCCTTGACGGTAGTGCAGCCGAAGACTAAAGCCGCGGCGGCTAAGAGAAGCAAAAGATTCAAAGATTTCATAATTTCACCTCCTGGGTTTTTTAGGGATGCCCCGATGCGGGGCATCCCTAAATTATGGAATTCAAACAAACGGTCGTCAGATGTTCAGACGATCATTTGCATTTGCCGCATTTGCACTTTTTGCCCTTGGTGGCTCTCTCTTCCTCGATGGCGGC
Organism: bacterium; assembly: GCA_017649705.1. Lineage (GTDB taxonomy): Bacteria > Auribacterota > UBA3054 > UBA3054 > UBA3054 > UBA3054. Next base: position 1,358 of record JAGCGH010000140.1, on the reverse strand, counting down.
CTGAGCGGCGGCCAAGCGGGCGATGGGAACGCGGAAGGGGCTGCAGCTGACGTAGTCTAATCCGATGTTGTAGCAGAACTTCACGGATTCGGCGTCGCCGCCGTGCTCGCCGCAGATGCCGACTTCCAGGTTCGGACGCGTGTCGCGGCCGCGCATGGTGCCGATCCAAACGAGCTCGCCAATGCCGTCCTGGTCCAGGGTCTGGAAGGGGTCGGCGGGCAGGATCTTCTTATCCAGATAGTCGCCCATGAAGGCGCCGATGTCGTCTCTGGAGAAGCCGAAGCCCATCTGGGTCATATCGTTGGTGCCGAAAGAGAAGAATTCAGCGACTTCAGCCATTTCGTCAGCCATGAGAGCCGCTCTCGGGATCTCGATCATGCTGCCGAACATATAAGAGAGCTTCTTGTCGCCGGTGGCTTTCTTGACTTCCTCGAAGACTTCGTCGCAGAGTTTCTTCTGGAACTTCAGTTCGTTGACGGAGCAGGTCACGGGGACCATGATCTCGGGTTTCGGATTGAAGCCTTCCTTGTGGAGCTCGGCAGTGGCTTCGAAGATAGCCCTGAACTGCATCTTGCTGACTTCCGGATAAGTGACGCCCAGACGAACGCCGCGGTGACCCATCATGGGGTTGACCTCATGGAGGCCTTCGCCGCGCTCTCTGACTTCCTTGACGTCGATCTTCAGAGCCTTGGCCAGCTCTTTCTGCTTGGCTTCGTCCTGCGGAACGAATTCATGCAGAGGCGGATCCAGGAGACGGAAGACCACGGGCTTGCCGTTCATGACTTTCATGGTGTCCTTGACGCTCGCTTTGACGTAAACGCCCAGCTTGGCCAGGATCGCTTCCCTTTCCTTGACGCCTTTGGCCAGGATCATCTGGCGGAGCAGGAAGAGGGGCTTCTCGGAGTTCTTGCCGTAGAACATGTGCTCGGTACGGAAGAGGCCGATGCCTTCGGCGCCGAACTTCAGGGCCTGGGCGGCGTCGGCGGGGTTGTCGGCGTTCGTTCTGATCTTCATCTTACGGTTCTTGTCGACCAGCTTCATGAACTTCTGGAGAGCGGGGTTCTCGGAAGCATCCATGGTCTTGACGGCGGTGCCGTAGACGTAGCCCTTGGAGCCGTTAAGGCTGATGACGTCGCCTTCCTTGAAGGTCTTGCCGGCGACTTTCATGGTCTTGGCGGCCGTGTTGACGTCAATGTCGGCGCAGCCGACGATGCAGCACTTGCCCCAGCCGCGGGCCACCAGGGCCGCGTGGGAGGTCATGCCGCCGCGGGCGGTAAGGATGCCGTTGGCAACGCGCATACCCTCGACGTCCTCGGGGTTGGTCTCTTCACGGACCAGGACCACGGGCTGTTTGGGGT
>JAGCGH010000139.1 GCA_017649705.1 bacterium | reverse complement strand
CGTCTTCGCCATGGATATGTACATCCCTGACACCTACGTCGATCGCGAAGGCGAAGAGCATCCCAACGCGAACTTCTTCGTCTCCCAGAAAGACGACAACCGTCAGTGCGAAGCTCAGTTCTTCCTCAACACCGAGAAGACTGACTCCCCCGTCGAGCTCTATCTCATGGACATCCAGACCAGAGACGAATGGTACGAAAAGACCTCCGCGGAAGGCATCCCTGTGCTTCCCAACACCTGGTTCCCGTTCTATATGAGATTCAGCTCTCATGTCGTCGACTACGACCACAAGACGCTCTACGCCGTCAACTTCGGCGAGAACGAATACCAGATGGAAGGCGATGACAGCCTGCTGACCTATCCGGGCGGCATCAGCGAAGCGGTCTTCAACAATGAAGCTATCAACAGATTGAAACTGTGGAGCTATTGTGACGACGCCGAGATCTGCATTGACAACGTCAGGATCCTCCTGGTGCCCAAGGGACTGCCTGAACCGGCTCTCTTCGGCATCCTGGCCCTCGTTGCCCTGGCTTTCGCGAGAAAGCAGAGATAAGCTGATCCAAGCTGACAAAGCCTTAGCTAAACGCTAACGCTAAAAAAGGGCTTCCCGCTTCGGCGGGAAGCTCTTTTTTTTCGTCCGAATCCCCTCCCAAACATTTGCAAACTCGCCTCCGGATCGATCCCCTTGCCTGCGCCGCGCAACTTTTTCCATTTTTTGTCCGTTATATATATGAAAGGACACCCGCATCCCACCCTTGATTTTTTGTCACAAATAATATATACTTTTTGTGACATTAAAAATAAAGGAATCCATGAAAAATACTAGCATTTCAGCAACAATCAAAAACAAAATTAAAGCATTAGGCCGTGGCAAGGTTTTTGTCGCAGCTGACTTTTTTGGCTTTGCCGGAAAAGATGCGGTTCGCCAAACGCTTTGCAGGCTCGAATCCTCCAATTACATCAAACGCATAGTGCGAGGCGTTTATTATAAGCCGAGATACAGCAGACTTCTTAAGGAAGAGGTCAAGCCCTCGCCTGAATTGGTCGCATCCGCGATAGCCAGGAATTTCGGCTGGTCTATCGCTCCCAGCGGAATAATGGCGCTCAACATGACCGGGCTGTCCACGCAAGTCCCGGCTGAATTATCCTATGTCTCAGACTGCGTTCAAAAGACTTATCATTATGATAATTTCACAATAAAATTTAAAAAGACCTCGGCCAGGGATCTGTCGCATATCTCCAAAAAAACAGCCATAGTCATCCAAGCCCTAAAATCAATCGGCAAAGGAAAGGTTACGCAATCTGACATAAACAAGATCAAGCGATATCTCTCCCCGGAGGAAAAAAGGAAAGCCATAAAGGAAGCTCAATACACAACCTCCTGGATCTACGGAATAATCCAAACTCTTTAAAGGATATGAACGACTTTGCAAATTTAAAACCAGACGAAAGAGCTGACGTTTTTACGCAAACAGCCTCCAGAATGAAAACAAGCAACGTCGCTATTGTTGAAAAGGATTTCTGGGTATGTTACGTATTAAAACACCTCTTTGAAACGGAAACCTTAAAAGACCGTATCGTTTTCAAAGGCGGAACGAGCCTTTCAAAAGCATTCGATCTTATAAATCGCTTTTCAGAAGATGTTGATCTCATTCTTGACTGGAGAGCGCTGGGATACGACCTAACAGAACCATGGCTGCCTCGGTCAAACACTCAGCAAGACCTCTTTAACAAAGATGCAAATCGCAAAGCTGAAAAATACATAGAGACAGTCTTTCTTCCGGCAATAAACGACAAAATTAGCCAGCATCTAAAAGAGCCTTTTAAGTTTGAGATTGATCCGGATGACAAGCAGACTCTTCTCTTTATATATCCCAGAAAATTCAGAGACAATGCAATCCTGCCTGAAGTAAGATTAGAAATAGGAGCTTTGGCTGCATGGACGCCTTCAGCAAAGACGTCCATAAGCCCGTATTCGGCTAAATATTTTCCTTTTTTATTCAAAGAGTCAAGCATTGAAATTGCTACAGTCCTTCCCGAGCGCACTTTCTGGGAAAAGATAACCATTCTCCACAGGGAAAGCTTCCGTCCGGAAGGCAGTCCCCTGCCCCATCGTTACTCCAGGCATTATTACGACGTATATTGCATGATGAATTCTCCGGTAAAAGAAAAAGCCTTGAAAGATCTTGCGCTGCTTGAAAAAGTAGTCTCTTTCAAAGACAAGTTTTACCACAGCCCCTGGGGTCGTTACGACCTGGCGAGACCGGGATCGATCCGCCTGATGCCGCCGGAACGCAATATTCAGGCCCTGAGATCCGACTATGAGCAAATGCTCGGCATGCTCTACGGGGACAAACCAACGTTTGATGCAATAATGGGCGGTTTGGCTCGCCTGGAGAAAGAGATCAACCGCAGTTGATTTTTCGTTCCATTTAATATTTTTGCAAGAAACTGCAAAAATATTAAATAGAGAAAATTAAATGATGGCGCCCAAAGGGCTGCCTGAACCGGCTTCCCGCTTCGGCGGGAAGCTCTTTTTTTGCGTCCGTTTTTCCCGCTAAACGCTTGAAACCAGTTTTAAAAAATGCTATGATATGAGCAATCTTTGGGGCGCGTCTGCTTTGCTCTTAAGGTGTGTGTGGAGCGGCGCGGTTTAATTTTTTGGCACTGTCAAAAAACAAAAAACATATACGCTATTTATCAACGGCGGTTCCTCAGGAAACCGCTTAACCTTCTCACCAACAGGTTCTATGAAAAAACTTATCTTTTTAACGCTCGCCATAGCAGCGACCGTTCTCCTGGCGGACACCGCGCCGGAAGGCACCGCCTGGTCAGGGCTTGATCTGGACACCACCTCCCAAACCAGGGCTCTCACCCCCACCTATCCGATCCCCTACAGCACCGAATGGGCGCAGGGGAAATACGACAGGAGCATCACCGTCACCGCGGAGCAAACCGACGTCACCCCCGGCGCGGTTTTCCAGCTCGTTTCCACTTCCGGTGAAGCCACCGGCACCTACGTCTGGGATTACACCACCATCGATCCCGAGGATCTGCCCCGCACCGGCACCTACTCCCTGAAATACAGGATCTTCAACGGCAACACCACCTTTGCCTCCGGAACCTCGGAAGCGAGCGTCACGGTGCTGCCCGAGCCCGGAATGATGCTAGTCGCGCTGGCTCTCGGCCTCTGCGCTCTTATCAAGAGATTTTAACCAGATCAAAAACGGAAGAACTAATATGAAAAAAGCTTTATATTTATCCATTCTGACCGCGACGCTGGCGACCATGGCCCTGGCGGACAACGCCGCCACCGGTCTTTCCTCCCAACAGCGCTGGCCCTGGAACGGCAAAGTCGATATCGACTACACCCTGACCAAAACCACTACCAAAACTACCCCGGTCTTCAGCGTGAAATTTTTCTATAAAGATGATCTGGGCGACGTCTATGAGATCACCAATGTGGAAGGCGAAGGCGCCACCGGCATCATTTTGGGCGACGGCTCCAAGCGCACCACCTGGGACGCCGCGGCGCAACTGGGCACGGACGTCGATTCCAAGAATTACGAGATCGGCGTTTTCGCTGAGGACGTCACGGAAGACGCCACCTACCTTGTGCTGAATCTCTCCACTTACAAAATGACGGCCAGCACCACCGGCCCCAGCGTGGCTTCCGGCGCCAGCTCCAAATACGCCGAGCTCTGGCTGCGCAGAGTGGAAGCCGGATCCTTCGTAATGGGTTCCGATTCTACTGAACCAAACAGAACCGCAAATAATGAAATCCAGCACACTGTAACCATAAGCAAGGCTTTCTACGCCGGCGTTTTCGAACTGACGGAAGGACAATTTGACAGGATCGACTCCAACACAGCTGGAACCAGCGTCATTCCGAAAGGCTTAATTACTTATGCCGGTTTCCGCGGTTCCTCCTACGGTGACACCTGGCCCACCAAGACCGATCACCGCGTGGACAGCACCAGTTTCTTCGGAAAGCTGAGAACCAAGACCGGCGGCAGCCTGCTTTTCGATCTTCCGACCGACGCCCAGTGGGAAATGGCCTGCCGCGACAAAGGCACTTCCGACCGCACCACCTCCGGCTTCTGGGGTAGCAGCACCTGGAACAACGGCGTACAATTCGATTCCAGCTATAACGGTGCCGGCGACGTTGCCTGGTACACAGATAACTCCGGTGGAGCTATCCACGAAGTCGGCACGAAGGGCGCCAGCTCCATCGGCACCTACGACATGCACGGCAATGCGCTTGAATTCTGCCTGGACTGGTTCAAAGCGAACAACTCGTCTTATACCTCGGATCCCGTTGGACCGACAAAAGCCCAAGCCGATCACAATGGTGATACATATTGGCGCATTGGACGCAGCGGAAACTTCGGCGGACAGGCAAGGATCATGCGCACCGCCAATCGCTTCCAGATTCCAACTACGACAAGCATTGCGGCTCTCGGCTGCCGCGTCTTCCTGGTTCCCTGATAATTTTTAGTCTGTTTATGAAAAAGCTGCTTTTGCTCTTCCTGATAACGCTTTCCGCGTTTGCCGATCCCGGCAAGATCGAACTCGCCAAAACGACCATTGACGCGAACAGCGCCAAAGTCATGAGCGTCGCCGCGCAGGAGCCGGTCTGTGCGCCTTCCCCTGCCGGAACCAGGCTCTACCTGGCGCAGCCGGAAAGAAACTTCACTCAGGAAGAGCAAAGCAGCGTGACCGATCTGGGACTGTCTTTCTACGGCTTTGTCCCTCCCAACGCTTACATCCTGGAGGGAACGGAGGAGCAGATTGCCGAACTTAAGGGAAATTTTTCATTCATCTATCTGGGGGAATTCCTGCCGGAATACAAAACGGTCTGCGAACTCGACAATATTATCTACGGCCCGGCGACCTTCCACAATAAGCGCTACGTGCTGGTGGCTGTGACTAGATCGGAGTTTCTGCCGGCTGTCAAGAAAGTTCTGGACGATGAGGGCGTGAAATACAATGTCATCTCTGAGAACATCTGTCCGGCCCTGACCGCCCGCCTGTCTGGCAAGCAGATAGAAATCCTCGCCAAAATGGGCGAAGTCGCCTCCATCGAGAGCTACTCTGACCCCGTTGTCATGAACGACGTGGCGAGGTCCGACTACTGCTGCAATCTGGAAGATCTCATAATGGACGGATACGACGGCTCCACGCAGACGGTCTGCCTCCACGACACCGGTCTTGACAACGGCGATCTTGACAACATCCACCCGGACTTCAAGGGAAAGCGCGTCAGAGGGCGCGCCACCAGCGGCGTAGCCAACGAGCGCGGAGGCTACGACAAATGGTATGACAACAGCGGGCACGGCACCCACGTGGCCGGCTCCATGTGCGGCAGCGGAGCCGCCAGCGACGGCCAGTTCAAAGGCATGGCGAGTGCGGCTTCCATTTTTGTCCTGGCCGGCGGCGGCGCGGCCGGTCTTTACGCTGGAACGGACGCCGATCTTGAAATTACCTACGAAGAAGGCGCAAGAGTAATGAACAACAGCTGGGGCAGCAGATCCGACAAAGGAACCTACAACAACATCAGCCGCACTTACGACACGCTGATCTGGAACCACCCGGACTACTCCATATGCTTCGCCTCCGGCAACTGGCAAGCCGCTTCTCCGGAAGAATGCACCCTCTCCAAGGGCGCCTGCACCAAGAACGCCATCGTAGTGGGCGCCTCCGAAAGCTACCGTCCGACAGAATCGGCGGACGCCTGCCCGGACAACGGAAAATACCAGGGGCTCTTCTCCCTTTCCGGCCGCGGGCCCTGCTCCGACGGCCGCGTGAAGCCCGACATCGTGGCCCCCGGCTCCTGCATCTATTCCTGCAACGCCAGCAGCGAGCATACCAGCGTCAGGAGCGAATATTATGTCTCCAAGACCGGCTGCAGCATGTCTTCCCCCATCGCCGCCGGCTGCGCCGCCGTGATAAGGGACTATCTTGTCAAGAACAGCGGCGTCTCTTCCCCCAGCGCCTCGTTGGTCAAGGCCGTCATGCTCTGCGGCGCCCGCACGCTCTATCCCGGGCAGTACGGAAACATTGAAGAGATCCCGCCTGCGCGTCCCAACCGCATGGAAGGACACGGGCATGTAAACATCCAGCACAGCCTGGAGCCCGCGGACGGCGAGATGCTGTTCGAGGAATACGTTCTAAGCTCCACAGGAAAAGCCGTCACCAATGTTTTCGAAAAAATGAGCGACGCGCCGATGGCTGTGGGCTTGGTCTGGAGCGATTATCCCGGCACCATATCCGCCGCGAAAGCTTTGGTCAACGATCTGGACCTTACCCTCATCGCCCCCGGCGGCGCGAAGCACACGCTCAACGACAGCGTAAACAACGCGGAAGTTATCCGCCTGGATGATTCCCCCATGGGCCGCTACACCGTCATAATTAAAGCCGCAAACATCATGAACGGGCCGCAGCCCTGCTCGCTCGTCATTAATTACGGCCGCGGCGAATCCCCTTATCCCATCGAAGGCATCACGCCGCCTAGGGAGACGCTCTGGACTAAGCTTGATGTGGACACCACCTCCCAGACCAGGCTTCTTCCCCCCACCTATCCTATTCCCTACAGCACCGACTGGGCGAAGGGATACTACGACAGACGCATTACCGTTACCGCGGTGCAGATAGACGACGCCAGCGTTTCCTATGGGCTCCTGACCACCTCCGGCGAAGAAACAGGCAAATACGTCTGGGACTACACCAGCATCTCTAATTTGCCCTACAGGGCCACCTACTGCCTGAAATACAGGATCTTCAACGGCAACACCACCTTCGAATCCAAGACCTCGGAAGCGTATTTTACCGTGGTCCCCGAACCGGGAATGATCATTCTTGCGCTGGCCGCTTTTCTCTGCGCGCTCTATAAAAGAGCGTGACCGAAAAAAAGAAGTGAGCTGATCAAAAAAAGAAGGACGCCAAATCATTTGGCGTCCTTCTTTTTCGCAGTCAGCGGCGCTTCCTTAGGAGCAGGGCCGCCGCCAGCAGGGCGAACATTCCGAAGAGCGGCTCTGGAATGGGCGCTTCCAAGGACACCCTCAATTCCTTCACGTCCGCTTCGCTGCCGAGTCCGGACAGATTGAAGCGCAGATAGTCCACAGAGTCGGTGGGCTGAATGTAAGCGCCCGTTATTTTCTGCTCCGGAGTCTTCTCGGTCTCGAAGAAATATATTTCGCGCAGTATCTTGACCTCCGGCTGAACGTTCAGGGTGTAGTCGTAGTTCAGCCAGTAGCCGATGGGCGCCCTTTGTGAGAAAAGTCCGGTGTTACGGGCGTAGTCGGTCAGCGTAAGGCGCACGGTCTTGTTGGCGCCCGAGCCGTTGGAGGCAAAGGCGCTCTGGAAGATCCTTTGGTCCTCGTTCTGGGTGAAGAAGAAATTGCCTACGAAAGCTGAGGGGAACCTGAGCTTCGTCTCCACGCGCAGATCAATGTCAAAGCCAAGGCCGGAAGGCATGCCGATGTAACACAGAGCGCCCTGTGAGCCCTCCGGAAGAGCGCTGTTGGCCTCTCTTCTCAGATGCAGGTATCCCGAACCGTCCTCGGTTTTCACGGTAGTCGAAAGCGATTCCTCGCCGCTCCAGTTGACGTCCCGGACTTTCAGGTCGCTGCCGGAAAGATCGTCGAAATCTCCTTCGTAGAGAACGTAGCCGGAATCAAGGCTGCCGCAGGGAAGCCCGAAGCGGAGGTTGAAAAGTCCGGAATCGCCGCCGTCGATCTCAATTTCTCCCGGAACGTACTGCGGCGTGGTGGAAGTTTTGAGAGCCCTGATGCTAAGGACTGCGGAATCGCTCAGAGTTCCGGAAGAAGGCGTCACTTCGAACCACTCGGGATTCTTGGTTATCCTGGCGGTATAGCTGATGACTTCATCGGGAAGCGAATTGGTCAGGACCCACTCCACTTCTTCGTCGCCGATGGAGAAAGGCACGCAGGCCACGCCAAGTTTGGGCGTTTCCAGAGAGGAGAGTTTCACTTCCAGATTGGAGAGCTTCAAAGCGCCGCCCGGATTGGGCAGATAGATCCTGACGTCGCTCACCGCCGAGGATCGCGAGGCGCCCTCGTAGGTGATCTGGTCGTTTATGATATACCTGTTCGTGCCGGCGAAGACCGTCTTCAAAACTTTGTTGACGGGCGCGGTGTTGACGCGGAAACCGTAGGTGAAGAAATCATCTTCCGGGAAAGTCTGCGTGACAAGGCCGGGATTCGTCAGGTAGTCCGTCAAGTCAATAGATACGGAACCGTTGATGTTGTTTATTTCGCTCTGGAACTGGCGCTGAGAGGCGTTCTGGGTGAAGATAGCCTTCGAGGTGCCGGGCGCCATGGCCATTTCTCCTCTAACCACCAGATCGTATTTGCGGTGCAGATTGGCGGGCACTCCCACATGGATGAAGAGGCCTTTCTCGTCTTCCGATAAGCCGGAGGACTCTCCCCCGCCGATGACCTTGAGGAACTGCTTGCGGGGATTTTCAGAAACGCAGCGCTCCACCTTCAGATCGTCAATGTCGAAGTTGCCCACGCCTTCCAGGAAGAAGCGGATAGCCGAGAAATAATCGGCGTTCATGTTGTCGGCGTAAACAGCAGCGCAGTTCTCCTCCTTTCCTCCGAAGCTAAGATGCCGCAAAATGTGACGGTCGCCGCCGCCGAGACGGACGGGATCAGCTTCTATGAGCATTTCCAGAGGATACCAGACGTTGTCATTGGGGTAGCCCTGGCTGGCGAAAGCCGGATGCGACGCGTCGCCGTAGCCGGTCCTTAAAATGAAGCCTCCGCCCTGGCGCTCGAAAGTAGTCTTGCAGATATCGGGCGAAATAAGCGAAAGAGACTTGCTGCTGAGGCCCGTCAGGCGGATGCGGCCGGAGATCTTGAAGAAGCGGTTGGTGTGGCCTTCGCCCCAGCCCTCCTCAATTCCGGGAATCGCCACGTCAACGGCGAACTGTCCGTTCGTTCTCCTGATGGAAAGGTAATTGTTGCCGCTCTCTCTCACGACCCTGGCGTTTCCGTTGGTGGACATGCCGTAGCTTCTCACCCAGCCGCCTTTGCCCAGGATGTCGCCCTCGGAATAGGATTCGAAGTCTTCCGTGTAAACGCTGTCGAAATAATCCACCGGCTCGTTGTCAAAGGCGGTCGTCGTGTCTTCAGTAGCGGAGACGGAAGCGTCGAAGCCAACTGGGCTCGGGTAAGGATAATCGGTGAAGTCGGCTTTGTACAGGACGTATCCCCTCTTCTCAGACCCGTTGGGGAAGCCTATTCTGCGGGAAACCGTGCCGGCGCCGCCGCAGTTTATCTTTAGGACGCAGGTGGGATATTCGGAAAGGCCCGATCCGCCATTGAAGCGCAGACGCACTTTGGCGGACTTCAGGAAAGTGCCGGTGGCGCCTTCCAGGGAGAAGCATTTTTCCAGATCCTCCGCGAGCTCCGCTCTGTAAGTAATATAGCAATTCGGTTTAAGGTTGGTGAGCGTCACCTCGCAGAAATCTTTGCCCCAGGCGAAAGCAGGCTCGTTTGCGAAATCAATTTGCCCCGTTCTCTGTCCGCGCCCGTAGTTGATCACCAGCGCGCAAGGCTGGGGGCCCTGCATGATGTTGTAGCCCTTTATAATGACCGTGTAGCGTCCGGCCGGACAACTGCGAAGGCGCAGAACTTCGGCGTTGTTGACATGGTCATTTAAGGTGTTTCTTGCGCCGTTGGGATCGATCACGGTAAGGTCGATGTCGTTGACCAGCGCTTTGGCGGCCGAGGTGGTCCCGGGATAGTCGCTCCAGACCAAACCCACCGTCAGATCGGTACTCTCGGACTTATCGAAGAAGTTGGTGATCGCTTGACCGTTGCTTATGCTGTATTCCCTGAACTTCATTTCGCCGTCGGTGGGCTCCAGGCTTTCCTTCATGTTGATGTGCCCGTGACCTTCCACGCTGTTGGGGCGCGTCTGCGGGATCTCTTCGAAGTAAGGGTACTGTCCGGGATAGAGCGTGCGGGCGCCGCAGAACAAGACGGCCTTCACCAAAGCGGCGCTTGGCGAAGAGACGCCGCGTTTCTTGGTGAGATAATCGCGGACGACGGCCGCGCAGCCCGCGGCCACAGGCGAGGCCATACTGGTGCCGTAGAGCGTGGAGTAATACTCGGAGCGGACGCTGGTCTGCTCCCGGCTGGCCTTGCAGGAAATGATGGCGGTGCCAGGGGCCGCGATGTCAGGCTTTATGCGCCCGTCGGAGCAGGGCCCGCGGCTGGAAAAGAAAGCCATGCCCTGATGCAGTCCGTCGTAGGGCTCGGTCTCCGGCGACGCCATAGGGCGGTAGTTTTCGGAAGCGCCCACCGCTATGACGTTCTTGGAGCAGGCGCCGGGAGTCAGATGGCACTCGGTGGGAAGATTCACCTTGCTGTTGTCGTTTCCGGCGGCGAAGCAGACAGTGTAATCCTTGTGATTCCATATAAGCGTGTCGTAGGAGCGGCTCTCGCTGCTGTAGGAGCCGCTAGATCCGCTGCCCCAGCTGTTGTTCATGACTCTGGCGCCCTGATTGTAGGTGCTCTCCAATTCGGAGTCGGAACCGACATAGAGTCCGGCTGCGCCTCCTGCGGCCAGGATCAGAATAGAGGCTCCGGAGGCCATGCCGCGGTATTGTCCGTCGCTGGCGGCGCCGGTGCCGCAGGCCGAGCCCGCCACGTGGGTCCCGTGACCGCTGTTGTCATACCAGCTGCTGGAGCCGCGGTCCCTGGAAGCGCCGCTGGTGATCATTCCTACGATCCGCTTGTTCTTGAAATCCGGGTGGATGTTGTTGACGTCGCCGTTGTCGAGGCCGGAGTCATGGATGCATATCATCTGCGAGGACCCGTTGTATCCTCGCATGTACAGATCCTCCAGGTTGCAGCAGTGGGAGGAGCGCGCCACGTCGTTCAGAAGGACCGGGTCCGTGTAGCTTTCGATGGATCCGACTTCGCTCATTTTGGCAAGCTTTTCGATCTGGTCGTCCGTAAGGTGCGCCGTAAGGCAGGGGCAGATGGTCTCGGATTTCACCCTGTACTCCACGCCCTCCTTTTCCAGAGCCTCCCTGACAGCCGGTAGAAACTCGTCCCTGGTCACGGCTATAAGGACGTAGCGCGGATTGGTTGGCGAGGCGGCGCCGCAGACTGCATCGTCCAGTTCGCAGACCGTCTTGTATTCCGGCAGGAACTCTCCCACATATATGAAAGCGAACTTATCTTTAAGATTCGCTATCTGCTCTTCCGTTCCCTCCAGGATATAGGCGGTGGGAGGAACGTGGCCGTAAACGCGGAGCCCCAGTTCTGAAACGACCTCCAGTTCGTCGGACGTGAAGTTTGTTTCCGGCTGCGCCAGATACAGCCTGGTTCCGGCGGCTGAGGGCGCGCAGACAGGCTCTTGCTGCACGGCGCTCATAATGGATGCGCTGCTGGTGTCAAGCGTTACTTTGGCCAGTTCTATCTTGCCGGGAGCGGCAAACGCGGAAAGCGGAATGAGGAAAAGGAAAAGCAGTTTTTTCATATGTGGTAAAACAGTTTCTTTTTCTGTTAAATGATTACGCGTGGTTATAGGTTATTCAATAGGATATTTTATCATTTCTGCTGAATCTCAACCACCATATAATAAAGTAACCTTTTTCACGCTTTCCCACGCCAGGCCATTCCCCGCTTTCCCCGCCTCGCCTTCCCCCGCTTTCCCCACTCGCTCCCCCCTGCCGCCGGACCTTCCCCACTAGGAAGGGGAAAATGATAAAAACGGCTTGAACGAGAACATTAATTATCATAAAATATATTAAGTAACCTATGAGGTAAAAACGGCACATGCACTTGCCGTGTTTTTAACCAACCACAAATCCAACAGACTCTATGAAACGCTTTCTCGCTTTCCTAACAGTCCTCATGACCGTTTCCGTTTTTGCGGAGACGATGTTCAGTGAAAACTTCGAATCCTACGATGTGGGCACCGAAATGGTCGGCTCCGTCCAAGGCTGGTCCTTCTTTCAGCCATACGTGGGAACTTCCACCGTGGTCGCGGACGGCTCCAACAAAGCCCTGAAACTGGCCAAGACCAGCTCCGGTTCCGAAGAGTACGACATGATCTTCACGCCATCCTTCAAGTCCGCCTCGGAAAACCCCGCCCGGGAATTTACGAAGATCTCCTTTAGGATCAAGCCGGGTTCCAACGTGGACCTCATCGCTCTCTACAACAGCGAGACGGAGGTTCGTTTCTTTTACCTGCGCTTCAACATCGGCTCCAAAAATGCCGAAACCTGGCCCAGCGGCCTGACTTTCACAAACGTCAGGAATCTCGGTTCCTGGAACGAAGGCTACTTCCTTTGGGACGCCGTGAACAGCAAGGTCACGGAAGTCTGCCTCAACGGTGAGAAAAAAGCCTGCAGCCTTTATTGCCCGGACGCCGGCGACATGACGAAGCTGCGCCTCTCCACCCAGTATTCCAGCTTGTCCTCCCAGGCCGCCGCTTATTTTGACGATCTTTTGGTCGAAGCTGTCCTCCGCTCTGACTCCCCGGTCCTAGTCGCTCCGGATGAATTGCTCATAGGCGTCGGGAAAGAATCGCTTGATTTTGAGATCGGCAACGGCGGCCCCGAGGCGGAGATCCCCTTCTCCATCACCTCCGACGCCGACTGGCTGACGGTCTCCCCCCCAAGCGGCACCTTTACCACCGCGCAGACCGTTACGGCCATCCCGGACTTCTCGAAAGGAAAAGGCTATTACAAAGCCAAGCTGACGGTCAACGGCGGCTCCTACGGCACCAAGGTCGTAAACGTAATCTGGCAGAACGAAGTTTTTTACTTCGAAGATTTTGAAAGCCTTCAGCTCGGCGACATCTACGCGCAGGATCCTGACTGGTCCTCCATTTACGCCAGCAACCAGGCCGAGCACATGGCCACGGCCAAGGTCGTAAGCGGAGGTAAAGACAGCTCCAAGGCCCTGAACATCAATCTGCCCCAGGAAAACGGCGGCACCCACACCGTCATTAAAGGTGTGAAAGGCACTTTCGCCCGCTACAACCTTAAGATGTCTTTCGACATCAAGTTCGGCGATTACCAGTACATGTTCTTCGGCAACAACGACGGCGCCGGCGGCGAATTTTCCTTCTCAAACAGCGATACCGGACTTCTGCAGCTGCGTTCCATTGCCGCGAACTACACCTTCCCATACACCGTCGAGTTTGAAAACCGCTTCACTCACGCCAGCGTAACCATCAACACTACGCCCGGCAACTACAGGCTTCTGGGAATGACCTTCAACGATTACGAAGTCAACGACCTCGACATTCCCCTTACCAGCCGCGAAGACGGCGACTTCCCCCGCTTCAGGGTCTTCTATTGGGGCAGAGAGGGCGGCGTCATAATAGACAACCTCACCATCGAAGCTGTTCCCATAGCCGACGCTTCCGACCTGGACGTCACGCGCAGCAGGATCGCCTACATCGGCACCAACAGCGTCCAGATGACTGTCTATAACAACGGCACCGGCGACATGCCTTTCGAGACAGTGGTCGAGGAAGGCGCCGACTGGCTTTCCATCGAGGGAGCCGGCGAGGACGAAGTTTACTCCGATACGATCCACGGCACCGCTTCCTACGATCTTAAGCTGAACATCGACCGTTCGGCTCTCGGACTGCAGTTCGGCCGCGGCAAAGTAAAGACCACCAACGGCAAAGACACTAAATACACCATCGTGACGGTCGCCACGATGACCAGCAGCGGCGCCATTTTCTACGAAAATGATTTTGAAAACAACGCCCTTGGCATAATCACAGACGTAGAGCCGGGCTGGCAGAATCCCACCGTCTATATAATTGACGACGACGGCAATCGCTGCATAGCCAACAGAGGCTTAAACAACGACCTTAGGCTGAACGTCCCCGCGGGCCTTTCCTCCCGCTACAATTTCCGCTTCTCCGCGATGTTTAAACTGCCGACCGTGGGCGGGAACTATTCGCCTTTCGCAGTCCGCACCGACAGCCAAAACCAGATGGGCGAATATTACTTCCAGAGCGACGGCAGCGTCGTCATGCTCTCCAGCGACAACATGAGCCTTCCCTTCGGCGACAGTTATTCGGTTCCCGTCGGCCAGTGGTTCCCCTTCTCCATCACCTACAGCGCCGATCCTCTGAACCGCCGCTTACTTAGCATAACCTTCGGCGACGTCACCTATGACGACCTTGACATCCCCATCACCAGCGGAGCTCCTTTTGACTACTTCAAAGACCTGCGCATCTCCACGGTTACTTACGCGGACGACTACTACATCGACGACGTCTGCTACGAGGCTGTTTCCAAAGGCGGCGATCCTCCCGTCATGAACGTGGTCGGCCCTGCCAGCCCTATAACTTACCTGGAAGACACCCTCACCTTCGTCGTCAACAACAAGGGCGCCGGAAACTTCAATTTCAGATCCGAAGTCATAGAGGGCGGGGAATACCTCAAGGCCGCCACCAACGGAACCGTTTGGAGTTCCTTCCGCTTCCAGGCCAAGATCGACAGATCCAAACTTGACATGGACTTCTACCGCCCCGTTATCCGCTTCACCTCCGACATCGAAGGCGCAGACCCCATCGACATCAAGCTGTCCATCCAGAGCGGCGCCCCGGAAAAGGGCTATGTTCTCTACCAGTCCGACTTCAACAGCCTTAACACTTCCTCCGAGCTTTCCGACCAGGATCTCTGCTGGGTCAAGTACACCGACCACAACCGCTGCGACATCGCTGACGATCCCGCCGGAAGCGGCAAAAAAGTCATGAAAGTCATCAACGCCAACGGCTGGAGCGACTACACCGGCTACGGCTTGAACCTCAACGTCCCCGCCGACGCTGCCGCCACCTACGACGTGATCTGTTCGGCTGACATCTACATCCCCTCCTCTTTCGTGGACCGCGAGGGCTCCGAGCATCCTGCCGCCCTCTTCACCCTGACCCAGGACGACGCCCATAGGATGAACAACGTCAGCTTCTACCTGGACGGAACCCGCTCCGGCAAACCCGTCTCCATAAATCTGAGCGACATCGAGAACACCTCCTGGTGGGACGAGCACGTCTCCACTTCCGAGACCGTCTCCAACGACTCCTGGTTCCGCTTCTCCGAGCGCTTCAACTGCCAGCTCATCGACTACGAGTACAAGACTCTCCACTCCGTCACATTCGGCGAGAACGAATACCAGATGGAAGGCGCCGACAGCCGCATCAGCTACCCCGACGGCATCGACGACGAAGTCCTTAACAACGAAGCTCTGAAGACCATGAAGCTCTGGTGCGACTGCGACGACGCCGGCATCTTCCTCGACAACTTCCAGGTCGTCCTCATCCCCAAAGGCCTGCCCGAACCGGCCTTCCTGAGCCTCCTGGCCCTCTTCTTCCTGGCCTTCCTGAGAAAGCAGAGATAAGCTTCAGCGCAAACGCTGACGCTTGACAAAAAAGGCTTCCCGCTTCGGCGGGAAGCCTTTTTCATTACCCCAATTTTTTTACAGTTCCTACTTTCTCCTGCCCATCACCCTGAGCAGGCTCAGGAACAAATTCACGAAGTCCAGATACAGCATCAAAGCCCCCATCACCGAGAGCTTTCTTACCATATCCTTTCCCAGTTCGCTTTCCACGCTCGCCAGCGCCTTGATCTTCTGAGCGTCCCACATCGTAAGCCCGGTGAAGACCGCTATGGCGATCAAAGATATCGCCCAGTCCAGACCGGAGCTCTTCAGAAATATGTTGACAACGGACGCTATGACTATCCCGATTAGCCCTATGACGCATATGGACCCCACCTTGGAGCAGTCCGCCTTGGTCACCGTCCCGTAGACCGCCATAATGGCGAATATCCCCGCCGTCAGGAAGAAGGCGTTCTGGATAGTCCCTATCTGATAGGCCAGGAATATGACCGACAGCGTCGCGCCGTTCAGCGCCGCGTACACCAAAAACATCCCCAGCGCCGCCCAATACGACAGCTTCCGGAAGCAAAACGACAATATCAATACCAGCGCCAGCTCCAAAATTATCAGCAGCGTAAAGTTAACGCTCTTGTACGCCTCCGTCCTGAAGAACGCATACGCCACCCCGCCGCTCAGCGCCAAACCCAAAAACATCCAGCCGTAAACCAGCCTGAAAATATTCGAGACCGCGCGTTCACGAGACACACTCCCGTCCCCTTCTCCCACATACCTGTGGTCTTTGATCCTATCCTGAAAATCGATCATACAAACCTCCTGTTTCATCAATCATTTTACCAAAAGTCCTGCAAAGTTAAACTTTACAGCCTACGCCCAACCTGCCCGCGCAACTTTTTCCAAATTTTGTCCGTTATATATAAAAGGGCAGCGCTATCTTCATGATGGCATATTGACAAAAAGCCATCACTTTAATATGATATGAAAAACAAAAAATACTATCATAATAGTCGCAAACGAATAATAGTTGATAAGACTCACATTGAGGATTATCTGAATAATGTCAAACAAAAGATTAGATGTGGTCTCTGTCGTTTCGCTCTAAACAAAAACAGACAAGACAACATTGACCTATTTACGAATTACATAATTGACAAAAATAAAGCAAAAGAAATAATCTTAACTTTAAATTACGATGATTTTTCCAATGTTTTCCAAAATGAACATATTGAATACAAGGGTGAATTATTATATATATTCGGCAAAAATGTCTTGTTAGAGGAAAGGATTGGTAAAAAGTTAGTTTTAATCTCTTTATATATAAGAATAAATAACACTAAAGAAAACACTGTGATAATAATATCGTTCCACGAGCAAAAATATAAATTAAAATATTACTTTAAAGAGGGAAAAAAATGAAAGAAGATTTTTGCATTGAATGTCGCAAAAACAGAGAATATAAAATTATCAAAACTCCTTACCGTAAAAAGATAAGAGGGAAAACATATAAATTCTCTCTTTCATCAGCCATTTGTCAGTACTGCGGGGCTGAAATGGATGTTGATGGAATAATCGAT
>JAGCGH010000138.1 GCA_017649705.1 bacterium | reverse complement strand
GAAGATGGCGGTGGAGCTGCCGAGCGTGACGACCATGTCCTTGCAGAACTTCTCCTTGCCGATTTCGGGCTCGGATTCGATGCCGTTCAGGATGATGTCCACGTTGAGTTCGCCGATGGCTGCGATGTCGTACTTTTTCATGCTATGTGGTTTTACTTTGCGAAGATGCAAAAAAAATGTGAAAATATTTCACTTTGTTTCGATTTCCCGACAAAAAAAGTATTTCGTTTTGTTTCGTATAAAAAAAACCCTATCTTTGCCCCGACACTAAACCCCTTTTCCTATGGTTATCTACGATTCCGCCCAAGGGCGCCGCTCCGCCATCCTCCAGATTCTCAAGGACGATTCTTCCGTCAATGTCAGCGAACTCAGCAAACGTTTCGGCGTTTCGGAAGTGACGATCCGGAAAGACCTTCGCATCCTGAAAGAAAGGAAACTGCTGGTGCGGGTGCACGGAGGCGCCATCATGGGGGCTTCCTCCATGAACGACGAGGTGGAAGAACGCCATGTGAACTTCAAGAAGCTGGTGAACGCGCGCGAGAAGGAGGCCATCGGCCGCGCCGCCGCCGCCCATATCAAGAACGGGGACACCATCCTGGTGGATTCCGGCACGACGGCGCAGGAAGTCGTCCGGAACCTGCACCGGTTCGACGACCTCACCATCATCACCAACTCCGTCGGCGCGATGACGGAAGCGCTGAAATACAAGCGTTTCAAGGTCATTCTCCTGGGCGGATCGGTGCGTGAGAACAGCCTCTCCTGCGTGGGTCCGCTGGCCGAGAGCAACCTGAAGCTCTTCTACTGCGACAAACTGTTCCTGGGGGTGGACAGTTTCTCGGTGGAAACCGGCCTGTCCACCCCCAGCGTCGAGGAGGCAAGCACCAATCAGATGATGATTTCGCGCGCCCGCGAAGTGATCGCCGTCTTCGACTCCTCCAAGGTGAACAAACGCGCCCTCGCCTTCATCGCCGACACCGAGGCCATCGACACGGTCATCACCGACAACAACCTGCCCGCCAACGTGAAGCGGCAGCTCAAGGCGATGAAAATCAATGTCGAAACCATTGTTCCGTAAATAAACCGAAACTCTTTGAAACATTTTTGAAACTCTCTTAACGGATTGATATACAAATAGATAAAAGAACATCTGCGCCGTTTCGATTTTTTCAAATCAAAATTTCAAAACACAAATCGAAACATTTTGCCGGATGTTTTATACATTTGCAATGTTAGATCATCCGCTAATGACACACGATTATAACACTTACAAGGAAATCTTTCAGCAGCCGAAAGTGTGGCTGAAGACCTTGGATTACGTCCGCGCGAACAAGCAGGCGATCAAAGCGTTCACGGACAAATACCTGCAGGAGGGATACGAAATCGTCCTCACGGGCGCCGGCACGTCGGCCTACATCGGCGACGCCCTCGAACCCGCCCTGTACACCACTGATTTCAAAGGCGCGAAAGCCATCGCCACCACGGACATCATCACCAATCCGGAGATGTACTTCGACAGGAACAGCAAGGTGCTGCTCGTGTCCTTCGCCCGTTCCGGCAACAGCCCCGAAAGCGTGGGCGCCATCAAGACCGTGGAAAAGACCGCCGGCAAGGTGGCCCACATCTTCATCACCTGCAACAAGGACGGCTGTCTGGCCCGGACCCAGGGGGACGACATCCTCTGCCTTCTCCTCCCTCCGGAGACCAACGACCTCTCCCTCGCGATGACCAGCAGCTATTCCACCATGCTGCTCTGCTGCTCCATGGTGGCCAACATCAGCCGCATCGACGAAGACACCCCCCTCATCGAGGAAGTCGCCTCCTGCGTGGAGAAGGCCATGGCCAAGTATGAGCCCGCCCTGCAGGAGTTCGCCTCCCGCGATTTCAACCGCGCCATCTTCCTCGGCTCCGGCCCCCTGAAGGGCGTGGCCGAAGAGTGCCGCCTCAAGCTGCAGGAGCTCACCGACGGCGCCGTCATGTGCGCCTACGACTCCTTCCTGGGCTTCCGTCACGGCCCCAAGGCCGTGGTGAAGAATGACTCCGTGCTGGTTTACCTCGTCTCCCCCAACCCGGCCACGCGCCGCTACGAGCTGGACCTCATCCGCCAGGTGAACGCCAACAACCATGTGAAAGGCGTCCTGGTGGCCTGTTTCCAGAAGCCCGAACTGGAGGACGGCGATTTCGACCTGTGCATCGAAACCGGCATCTCCCCTTCCATGCCCGCCTGCTACGGCTGCGTCGGCTTCGCTTTCGTCGGCCAGATGCTGGGCCTGTTCAAATCGATCGACAAGGGGCTCAGCCCCGACAGCCCTTCCGTCTCGGGAAACATCTCCCGCGTGGTGGAGGGCGTAACCTTATATATGGATTGAACTATGCCTAAGACAGAAGAACTGCTTCACAAACTGGACGCCCTGCGGGAGAAGACCGGAATTCCGCGCACCATCTTCGCGGCGTGCCCCAACTCCCCCTCCGTCATCCGCGCCTCCCTGCGCGCCGCCAAGCGCAACAACGCGCCCATCTACTTTGCTGCCACCCTCAACCAGGTGGACTGCGACGGCGGCTACACCGGCATGACCCAGGAGCAGTTCACCCGGCTGGTCCGTTTCGAGACCGAGCGGGTGCATTTCACCGGCCCCGTCATCATCGCCATCGACCACGGCGGCCCCTGGCTCAAGGACCGGCAGCGGACGGAGAAATGGTCCGTCAAGGACGCCATGGACGGCGTGAAAAAG